>CABVRV010000133.1 GCA_902500755.1 uncultured Nitrospira sp. | reverse complement strand
TCCTCGACTATGCCGGTGAGTCACGACAACTCCGGCAAGAGGGAGAGGCGCTCACTGTCACGCTCGGTTTCGCGGTGATTCTGATCTATTTGGTGTTGGCTGCTCAGTTCAAGAGCTTCCGTGATCCGTTCATCGTGCTGGTTGGGTCGGTTCCGCTTGCAATCGCAGGTGCGTTGGCGGTCAGCTTCCTGGACCTCACGACGATTAACATCTATTCCCAGGTCGGTCTGATCACACTGGTCGGACTGATTGCCAAGAACGGTATTCTCATCGTGGAATTCGCCAACCAACTGCAGACTCTGGGCTATTCTCGCGTGGCGGCAGTCCGCGAGGCCTCCATGACTCGCTTGCGGCCCGTGCTGATGACCACGGCAGCCACTGTCTTTGGACATCTCCCGCTGGTCCTGGCGACAGGTCCCGGAGCGGGCGCGCGGAACAGCATCGGCATGGTCCTGGTGACAGGCATGACGGTCGGAACCCTGTTCACCCTATTTGTCGTGCCGGTGTTTTATGCGATGATCGCGGCTCAGCATCAGCCGCTTGAATCACACACGACACGGGAGGCGGTAGAGCCCGAAGCGCTGACGTTGACAGAAGCAAGAACGTAAAGATGTTGACTACATCGTTAGACGACATGTTGGCTCCGCATTGACCTCTCATGTTGATGGCCACTGACCTGAAACAGCAGTCTGAAGCAGAAAGGAAGGCTCCGTGATCCACAAGGCCCTACGTACAGGCATGATTCTCGCGTTGATTGTCAGCCTAGGCCTCACCGGTTGTGCGGAGGTTGCCTATGAGCGCTTGAATGATCCTGCACGAGATACCTGGCAGAAGCCACAAGGGGTCATCGAAAAATTGTCGATCACGCCCGGATCACGCGTTGCAGACTTAGGTTCCGGTGGAGGCTATTTTACCTGGCATCTGGCCAAGGCGGTCGGCCCACGAGGAATAGTCTATGCAGTTGATATCAATAAGGCGGCGCTGGACATGATCTTTAAAGAAATGGTCGCGCGAGGAACGCCGAATGTGCGACCCGTCCGAGCTCAGCCGAATGATCCGCAACTTCCGGAGCCGGTCGACCTCGTGTTCAGCTGTAACACCTACCATCAGATGATCGATCGGGAAACCTATTTTCGCTCCCTGGCGTCATCCTTGAGGCCAGGTGGGCGTGTCGCGATCCTCGATTTTCAGCCGCGCGGGTTCTTTTCCGGCATGTTCGGGAATCGAATCGCCAAAGACAAAGTCCGTCTCGAAATGGAAGCCGCCGGCTATCAGCTGATAAACGACTATGACCTCATCGACCAGCAGCACTTCCAAATCTTTGAGATGGCTGAGGGTTGAGAGGCCCGCACCTTATTTTCGCCGTCAGTTCTTGGAAACACCTCGATCACTCACACTTGTCCAGCCTGTCGATAAGCCCCATTTGACGCACGCCTATCATCCTCGCTTACAATAGGCACAACCGCAACCCATCCTGGTTGCCGTTCAATAGTTGCTCGGCGACAACAGGCGTATGAACGATCGATTGAGAGAATCCATCCTGATCGGCTTCATGGCTCTACTCCTGGCCGGGTTATTTTCTTTCGACATTCATTCGCCGACCGCCTTCGCCGACCATGAGTTTTATGTCATCGTCGTTTTAATCGCGACGGCCTCACGTTTTTCATGGATGCCGGCCATGGCCGCTGGAGCAGGAACGGTCCTCACCATAGTCGGAGGGCTTGGGATTCCATGGTTCGCCAATTTGCCGCCCTGGATTCAGATTGGGAACCGGTCCATTACGATTGTCATTCTATGGGTTCTCGTGTGGTTTGCCTGGAAACGGCGACAGGCTGAGACGGCACAGCAGAAGGCAAACGAAGACCTAGAACACAAGGTCGTACAGAGAACCCAGGAACTCGCCACCGTCAATCACACCTTAGTCATGGAAATTACCGAACACGTACGGACTGAACAAGCGCTGCGCCTATCGCAAGGCCGGCTTGCCGATATCCTCGACATCGCCGAAGACGCCATCATCGTCACCGAACATGATGCGTCGATCACGCTCTTCAATCAAGGAGCGATGAAGCTGTTCGGGTATGATCCAAGCGAGGTGCTGGGGAAAACGATAGATCTATTGCTGCCCGAACGATTTCGGAATGATCATTCATCCCACATAAGCGAGTTAACCCATGACCTTGCGTCGGCTCATCGAATCGCGCAACGCCGTGAAGTGTTCGGCTTGAAAAAGGATGGACGAGAGTTTCCCGCAGAGGCGAGCATCTCCAAGCTGAGCGTCGGCGAGAGAACGACCTTTACCGTGATCGTGCGGGACAACACGGACCGGTTGAGGACGGAGCGGCAGCTCCAGTCATTGACGTCCGAACTAATGACGGCACAAGAAGAAGAACGGCGGCGTATTGCGCGCGAGCTTCACGACGACATTAACCAACGGCTGGCCTTGGTGGCAATCGAAATCGGCAATATGCTGTCCGATCCCTCGACAATGACCGACCAAGCCAAGAAGACGATTCAATCCCTCAGTCAACGGCTGGTCAGGATCTCGGATGACGTTCGCTGCATGGCATACCAATTCCATCCCTCTATTCTGGACGATCTGGGTCTCACTGCGGCGCTCAAACACATGGCTGATGAATGGTCCGAGAAGACTGGGATTAAAACCGTCATCGTCCAAGAGGAGATGGCCGATCCTTTGCCACGTGATGTCGCCTCTTGCCTCTATCGAGTTGCGCAGGAGAGCCTTGCCAATATCATGAAACATGCCCACGCCGCGCGTGTGGAGCTCGAATTGACCTGTGGCGAACAAGAGATTACGCTATCAATCTATGACACCGGTGTCGGTTTCGATCTCAAGGATATTCAGGCTCGCCATCCCGGGTTAGGCCTCGTAAATATGCGGGAGCGAGTTCGATCCGTGCGAGGGCAATTGGACATCCAGTCCGAGCAAGGGCGAGGCACACACATCAGGGTGCATATTCCATTTTCTGGAGCGCCACATGAAGAAACCACGAGTTATCTTGGCTGACGACCATACGTTCGTGATCGAGGGATTCAAGAAGTTGCTGGAAGCGCATTGCGAATTGGTTGCGTCTGTTGAAGACGGTCGCGCGTTGATAGAAGCCACTGTAAACCTCCAGCCTGACCTCGTGATACTGGACATTTCGATGCCAAAACTGAACGGCATTGAGGCGGCGAAAAAGCTCAAGAAGCAGGCGCCCGCGGTGAAACTGATTTTCGTCACCATGCATGCCGACATGGCTTATGTCGATGCGGCGTTCAGAGCCGGAGCGTCCGGCTATTTACTGAAACGGTCGGCGTCCACTGAATTGATGCAATCGGTACAGTCCGTGATGAACGACAAGTTCTACATGACTCCGCTCATTACGAAAGAAGTCGTGGCGTCTTTCCTCAAGCCGACACAAACACGCTTCGCCACGATCGACGACTTGACGACGAGGCAACACGAGATTCTGCAACTGGTTGCCGAAGGATTGTCCGCGAAAGAAATCGCCGACCAACTCAAGATTTCTCACCGCACCGTTGAGTTTCACAAGACCAAAATCATGGAACAACTCAACATCCACAGCACGACGGACCTGGTCAAATACGCAGTGACGCACGGCTTAATCACAGCTTCGTGATACCTGCGCGCACTACGGTAGTTGGTCCACGAAAACCTCGTAGTTTCTACAAACCCAGCCAGTAGTCTTTCTATCCCTACGCCCATCAGCGCTCGGCTAAACTGCATCAACGTGAAAATTTGGTGCGTCGACCCTGACTCACGCCAGAATCATGCGTGCCCCCAACTCGTGAGTGAACAGGCGACAGTTATTAAATGATGATGCATGTTCGGCTGATCACCCGTAGATCTCATGGAAATGGGCGCCGACAAAAGACAGGGATGCTCATCTTTCTTTATGCTCACTGAGTCTTCCTCATACTACTAATGGGAGGTAGAACACATGGCCATCACGCGTAGGCAGTTCATGAAAGCTTCTGCCGGCACGATCGCCGCCATAGCCGTGGCGGACAAAGTCCTGGCATTGACGGCGCTCCAGCCGGTCATCGAAGTCGGCAATCCCTTGGGAGAGTATCCTGACCGATCGTGGGAGCGGGTCTATCACGACCAATATCGGTACGATTCATCCTTTACGTGGGTGTGTTCTCCGAACGATACGCACGCCTGTCGTGTCCGTGCGTTTGTGCGGAACGGGGTGGTCATGCGCGTGGAACAGAACTACGACCACCAAACCTATGAAGATCTCTATGGAAATCGAGGCACCTTCGCGCACAATCCAAGGATGTGCCTAAAAGGATTCACCTTTCATCGGCGGGTCTACGGGCCCTATCGGTTAAAGGGGCCCTTGATGCGAAAGGGGTGGAAGCAATGGATGGATGATGGATCTCCAGAGCTGACCCCAGAAACGAAGCGAAAGTACAAGTTTGACAGTCGATTCCTCGACGATATGCTCCGAGTCTCGTGGGATACGGCCTTCACCTATGCAGCCAAGGCGATGATTGTGATTGCCACCCGATATAGTGGGGAGTCCGGCGCGCGACGCCTGCGAGAGCAAGGCTATGCGCCTGAGATGATTGAAATGATGAAGGGCGCGGGTGTGCGCTGCTTCAAGCACCGGGCAGGCATGCCCATTCTCGGTTTCATTGGCAAACACTCTAATACCCGATTCAACAACAGCGTCCTGCCGGTGCTGGATACTTGGATCCGCAAGGTCGGTCCGGATCAGGCGCAAGGAGGTCGTTATTGGAACAATTACACCTGGCATGGGGACCAAGATCCCTCACAGCCATTTTGGAACGGCACGCAAAATTGCGACGTTGATTTGAGCGATATGCGCTTCACGAAGCTGAACACCAGCTGGGGCAAGAATTTCGTCGAGAACAAGATGCCGGAGGCGCACTGGAAGCTCGAATCGATCGAACGTGGCGCCCGTCTCGTGGTGATCACTCCCGAATACAACCCGACGGCCTCTCGAGCCGATTACTGGATTCCTCTTCGACCGCAATCGGACACATCGCTGTTCCTGGGCGCTTGCAAGATGATTCTCGACGAGAACATGCAGGACATGAATTACATCAAAGACTTCACTGATATGCCGCTGCTAATCAGAACGGATACGCTGCAATATTTGGATCCCCGAGATGTTATTCCCAACTATAAGTTTCCGGACTTTTCGCACAGCTACTCAGGCCGAATCCAAGGTTTGAAACCGGCGTATATTGAGCGACTCGGCGGATTCATGGTGTGGGACCTGGCCAAGAAACAGGCGGCGCCGCTCCATCGGGAGCAGGTCGGCTGGCACTTCGAACAAAGCGGGATTGATCCGGCCATGACCGGCAGCTATCGCGTCACCTTGCTGAATGGAAGACAAGTCGACGCCATGCCGATCTACCAGATGTATCTGATCCATCTGCAAGACTACGATCTGGACACGGTCCATCAAATCACGCGCTCCCCCAAGGACTTGCTTGTCCGTTGGGCGCGCGACTCCGGTACGGTCAAGCCGGCCGCGATTCACAACGGCGAAGGCGTCTGTCATTATTTCCACATGACGGAAGCGGGACGAGCCGCGGCCCTCGTCCTCACCTTGACCGGTAATATCGGGAAGTTCGGTACAGGCTGCCATACCTGGTCCGGTAACTACAAAGTGGGGATTTGGAATGCCACGCCCTGGTCGGGCGTCGGTGCCGGCGTACACTTATCGGAAGATCCTTGGCACATCAATCTGGACCCCAATGCCCATGGGAAGGAAATTAAATACCGGAACTACTACTATGGCGAAGAGCCCGCGTACTGGAATCACGGGGATACGGCGTTGATCGTCAACACCCCGAAGTATGGCCGCAAGGTGTTTACCGGGAAAACCCATATGCCGACCCCCAGCAAGCTGCGGTGGGTCGTCAACGTCAACCTTTTGAACAACGCCAAGCACCATTACGATATGGTGCGGAACGTCGACCCCAACATCGAATGCCTCATCACGCAGGACATTGAGATGACGTCCGACGTCAACCACGCCGATATCGCCTTTGCCGTGAACTCCTGGATGGAGTTCACCTATCCGGAAATGACGGCCACCGTGTCGAATCCTTGGGTGCAGATCTGGAAGGGAGGGATCAGGCCGCTGTACGACACGCGAAACGATGCGGATACGTTTGCGGGGGTGGCGGCAAAACTCGCCGAGATCACGGGCGAGAGACGGATGCGAGACGTCTTTCATTTCGTCTACCAGAATCGAGTGGATGTGTACGCACAACGCCTCCTTGACGCGTCAAGCACTTTTTATGGTTACAGTGCCGATGTGCTCTTGAAGTCTGAAAAAGGTTGGATGGTGATGGTGCGGACCTATCCGCGGCACCCACTTTGGGAAGAGACCAACGAGTCGAAGCCCATGTGGACCAGATCGGGGCGCATCGAAAGCTATCGGATTGAACCAGAAGCCATCGAGTATGGCGAAAACTTCATCGTGCACCGTGAAGGGCCGGAGGCCACCCCGTACCTGCCGAACGCCATCTTCACGACAAACCCCTATGTTCGGCCGGACGACTACGGCATTCCGATTGGGGCTCAACACCACGACGACAAAATGATTAGGAATATCAAGCTGGCGTGGGAGGAAATTAAACGCCACACGAATCCCTTGTGGGAGAAGGGTTACCAGTTCTACTGCGTCACGCCGAAAACCCGTCACCGTGTGCATAGTCAATGGTCGGTGAACGACTGGGTTCAAATTTACGAATCCAACTTCGGCGATCCCT
>CABVRV010000132.1 GCA_902500755.1 uncultured Nitrospira sp. | reverse complement strand
TAAATCCGGCCATTAGGAGAGAAAATAAGGCCGTACTCATTCTCGAGACCGAATATTCGTTGTTTCATGGGACCCGACGACATCATGAAAGACCTAGAGATAGGTTACACGCCCGTTCTCGGATCCGCAACAAAGGGAGCCTTCACGAAAGTGAATGCTAAGCAGAGAGGATTCGTTGGATGTCACTCACCGATATACGGCGGAACTTTCGGCCGGTGCGGGTTCGGTCCAAGACCGCCACTTCCAAGCCTTCGGATTGCAGCTTTTGATTCGCCGTCTGTTCCAGCGCCGTGACACACAGTTTCAACGCGGCGTCGAGCGACGGAACTCGGCCGGAGCTTTTGTCCTTCAAGATAGTCTGCACCGCTTCGGCTTTCCCCCCGATTACCGCAAAATTCTTTTCGTCGATGATGCTGCCGTCGAACGAAATACGATAGATCTCGTTCGGGTGACCGTTGGTACCAGCCTGCACGACCAGAATCTCCACCTCAAGCGGTTTCATTTCCTGGCTGAATACGGTCCCGAGGCTTTGAGAGTAGCCGTTTGCCAGAGAACGGCCTGTCACATCCTCACGGCTGTACATAAACCCTTTGAGATCGGCGTGACGGATTCCCGCCTTTCGAAGATTCTCAAATTCGCTATACTTGCCGGCCCCGGCAAACGCAATGTTATCGTAGATCTCCGAGACCTTATGTAGAGAGGCGCTTGGATTATCTGCGGTCAACAGAATACCGTCGACATACTCCATCGCGATGATCGAACGGCCTTTGGCAATCCCTTTCTTGGCATACTCAGCCTTATCCTGCATCATCTGCTCAGGGGACACGTAGTAGGGCATGGCCATAATTACGTCTCCCTTGAACGGCGTGCGGTCATCATTTCGTCATACACTGCCTTCAACTTGTCATCAACCACGTCGGTGATCCCTTGAGCGGTCACAAACTTTGCGGTCGGGTAGATCCCCCGTATAAGATCCGGTCCACCCGTTCCAACATCGTCATCGGCGGCATTGTAGAGCGATAACAGCGCGAGCTTGAGCGCCTCAGCCTCGGAAAGATTCCTCCGAAAATGCTCTCGCATCGTATTGCGGGCATCTTTTCCGCCGGAACCGATTGCATGGTAGTCGGACTCTTCGTATCTCCCACCCGTGATATCGTACTTGAAGATCCTCCCTTCGGCACGTGTCACGTCGTACCCGACATACAACGGCATCACCACCAAACCCTGGAATACCATCGGGAGGTTCGCCTTAACCATCTGCCCAAGCTTGTTTGCCTTCCCCTCGCATGACAACGCCATACCTTCTAGCTTCTCGTAGTGCTCCAGTTCAGTCTGAAACAATTTGGCCATCTCGATGCACGGCCCGGCCGCTCCAGCGATCGCCATTGCCGACCATTCATCGATCTTGAAGACCTTTTCGATACGGCGATCCGCGATCTGAAATCCTTCTGTCGCTCGACGATCTCCGGCAATCACGACTCCATCTTGATACTTGATCGCGAGCACAGTCGTCGCATAGGGCACGGCTATCGGCCCAGCGGTTCGCATCGGCTCCGATGCCGGAGCCATGCCATGACTCCCCAACGTCAATCCTGGATACTGTTTGGTGAGAAAGTCAAAAAAACTGGAGTCGTCGTGATTGGGGAGATACGGCAGCTTCATCGTGATGTTAGAGCCACCATCTCTCAAACCTTGAGCTTTTCAAACAAATCATCAACCGAATCTGCGGTATCCAGCAATTCTCGTGTCAACGATTGCGTACCGCGATGCGGATCCATCAGCGGCACTTTTTTGATGGTGTTATTGCCGGCATCGAACAGGACGGATGTCCAACTCGCACCATACAACGACGTCGCGAACTTCCGAACACAGCGCCCTCTGAAATAGGCGCGTGTGCCGATCGGAGGATTGAGTTCAGCCCGCTGGATCTCATCCTCCTCAACAATTCGATTCACCAGGTGACTGCGTTCCAGCGTATAAAACAACCCTTTCTCAGGACGGATATCGTGGTATTGAAGATCCATCAGCTTCATTCGTGGATCATCCCATCCACACCCCTTGCGCTCCATGTAGGACTCGATCATATGGCGCTTCGCCACCCAATCTAACTCCTTCACCAGTAGCCGTGGGTCGCGCTCTAATCTGTTCAACACATCGTCCCAACGGACCAGCACATCTTGGATGGTGGACGGACAACCGTGAGCAGCGTAAAAAGTTTGGGCTGCGTTCAAGTAGGCCCGCTGGATCGCCAGCGCCGTGGTCGGCCTTCCACCGGCCAGCTTCACCGTCTGCTTCATATCCAAGTCACGCGAAACCTGCTTGAACACTCGAACCGGTTCATCAAGTTCCAACTGAGGCACGTCGGCTCCGGTTTCAAGCAAATCCAAGACGATGTCCAAGGTTCCGACCTTCAGATAGGTGGACACCTCAGCCATATTGGCATCACCCGTAATGACATGCAGTCTTCGAAATCGTGCCGCATCGGCATGGGGCTCATCTCGCGTGTTGATGATCGGACGCTTGACCATCGTGTTGAGGTCCATGAGACATTCAAAAAAATCGGCGCGCTGGGAAATCTGATATTCTGCCGCACTGGTCTGATTTTCCGCACCGACTTTTCCTGCTCCGGAAAAAATCGGTCGAGTCACGAGGAACGGCGTCAACACGCGTGCGATTTTGTCGAACGACACAGCCCTCGAGACGAGATAGTTTTCATGGTACCCATAGCTGTTGCCTTTGCCGTCCGAATTATTCTTGTATAAGAGATACTGTTCGCTCCCCCTTGCGCGAGCCATCTCCTGAAGACTTTTCGCAAGGATTCGCTCTCCCACACGCTCAAAGGCCACAACCTCCCGAGCGCTTGAACATTCCGGCGTCGAGTACTCCGGATGGGCTCCATCGACGTACAAACGCCCCCCGTTCGCCAGTACCTTATTCAGCTGTCGGTTATAATCTGGATTGGGACGCTCTCGTTCGCCATCAACCTCAAAGCCCCGCGCATCCAGGAGGGGATTTTCGTTTTCGTAATCCCAAATTGCACTCGGCGACGGCAAACCCGTATAGTGGCCGATCACGGCAAACGAGCCGGAGACAGGATCCATCGCGGACCCGTCTTTCGCCGCAATGCCAAACTCGGTTTCAGTGCCTAGCACTCGCGCGCGATTCGTGGGAGTGTGTTCTTGCATACAATCCCTAGAGATAGTGGCCAGTACTGATGGTTTCAATTTGCCGATGTTCCGTCGGCCCACCGCTGATGGTCCGAAGATGAACGATTTTTTCGCCCTTCTTCCCGGCGACTTTTGCCCAATCGTCTGGATTGGTGGTATTGGGAAGATCCTCGTGTTCCTTGAACTCCTCGCGAATGGCCCGTATTAAGTCATCCGAGCGCAGGCCTGAACCTTCTTGCGCGATCACGCGCTTCACGGCAAACTTCTTCGCTCGTGAGACAATCCCCTCGATCAATGCCCCGCTGGCAAAGTCTTTGAAATACAAGACTTCCTTTTCGCCATTGGCGTACGTCACTTCAATGAACTTGTTTTCCTCACTGGCCGCGTACATCGTTTCGACCGTCAGGGCGGTCAAGCGTTCTACGAGCGCCTGGCGATCCCCTCCGTGACGTTCCAAATCCTCCTTGGCAAACGGAAGATCCGTCGAGATATATTTCGAAAAAATGTCTCGCGCTGCCGTGGCATCAGGCCTTCCCACCTTTACTTTGACGTCCAATCGACCCGCACGAAGCACGGCCGGATCGATCAGATCCTGACGATTGCTTGCCCCAATGACGATGACATTGCGCAAACGTTCCACTCCATCGATCTCAGAAAGGAATTGAGGAACGATTGTCGACTCAATGTCCGACGACACCCCCGTCCCACGGGTCCGAAACAGGGCGTCCATTTCGTCGAAAAAGACGATCACCGGATGGCCATCATCGGCTCGTTCCTTAGCCTTTTTGAAGACCTCGCGCACCTGGCGCTCTGATTCGCCCACATATTTATTCAGTAGCTCCGGGCCTTTGACGTGCAGAAAGTAACTGCGAATCTCTTTACCGGCTCGATGGCCCAATTTCTTCGCGATCGAGTTGGCCACGGCCTTCGCAATCAGTGTTTTCCCGCAACCGGGTGGACCATAGAGGAGAACACCCTTTGGAGCGCTGAGCTTGTACTCGGAAAAAATCTGTGGATGTAAGAATGGGAGTTCGACGGCATCACGCACTTGATCCAATTCTTTTTGGAGACCGCCGATATGCTCATAATCGACGTCGGGAACCTCTTCCAACACGAGCTCTGACGCTTCGGACTTCGGCAACTTCTCGATCACATAACCTGACCGAGAGTCATACAACAGATGATCCCCTACGCTTAGCCGTTCCGTCAGCAGTGGATCACCCAACTCAGCCACTTTCTCCTCATCAAAATGGAGTGTGACGAGGGCTCGTCCTCCCTCCAGCACGTCTTTGAGCCGAACGACTTCTCCCTGGCTGTCGAATTCTTTCACCTCGATCACATTGAGCGCTTCATTGAGCACAACTTCTCGTCCCTTACGCAACTCCGCGGGCTTGATCGACGGATGAAGACTGACCTTCATTTTTCGCCCGGACACATAGACATTTCCGGTTCCGTCCGCATTCATACTTGAAAAAATGGCATAGGCCGACGGCGGTGCCGTCAGTTTTTCGACCTCGGTCCGTAGCGCCTCGATCTGAGCCTTCGCTTCCTGCAGCGTCGCAACCAGCTTTTCGTTCTGCTTATTGGCTTGATCGAGTTGGTGCCGAGATTGATACAGCCGACGGATCTCTTCTTCCATCGACTGAATCTGAACGCGAAGCTTATCGAGTTCCCGAGCGTGTTCGTCGTTCTTGTGGATCATCTCTCCATCACCCTCAGATAGGCGCTTCGAAATCTTCTTGACAGAATCTCGGAGGGACCGGAGTCGATTTGGCTGACCTTTACTTTCCGCCATATCGAGACGACACGAGTGATTCGCGACATCGAATGAACCGCGAATGAACCTGGTTTTGGGATTCTAACACCCGACCTAGGGGTGGTCAACTCCAACGGACGATCTCACGCGACCTGCATGCACGCCGCATGACTCAGCGGCTTACGTCTCCAACGCTCGCGTGAATTCTCCGACAGCCGTGCCGATATCGTGGCGTGTCAACAGCGCTCCGATCACGGCAACCCCATATGCGCCGGCCTGACGAACTTCACGAACCCGCTCGCATGTGATCCCTCCGATGGCAAAGATTGGGATGGGTGAGCGTCGACAGACATCGGCCAGCAGGTCGAGCCCAAGAGGAGGCCCAAAGGAGCGCTTGGATGAGGTATCGAAAATGGGACCAAGGACTGCGTAGTCGGCGCAGCCCTGAGTTGCGTGACGCACATCTTCAGCCGAATGTGTGGAGACACCGATCAATCGGCGTGGACCGATGATCCGGCGCACGGATCGAGCAGATAAACTATCAGCCCGCAAGTGAACGCCGTCCAAACCCAGCGCCATTGCAAGATCCACACGATCGTTGATGATCAACGAAACTCCTCCGGACTTTGCCATCGCTTGGATGTCTCCTGCCAACGAAAGCAGCTCGCCCGTGGAGAGATCCCGCTCTCTCAACTGAATGGCCTGCACGCCGGCTTGGATCGCGTGACTGAGAACCGTTAATAGTGAACGTCCGTGAATTTGGTGACGATCGGTTACCAGAAGCAGACGAAAATCTATCGGAGGCATCGGTGGACAGCTGAGACCGAAGTTCTGAGCGCTGAGCGCATTGAAAGCCTCTCGTGAAAACCGTTCTTACCAGTTCTATTGCTGCTGGCGAAACTCAGCATTGTTTTTAGAGCATCCCTTCGATCGGACTGCTGGCCGTGGCATACAACTTCCTCGGAATACGGCCGGCTTTGTAGGCTAACCGACCGGCGTGAACGGCGTACTTCATCGCTTCCGCCATGGCAAAAGGATCCTGCGCGCCGGCAATAGCCGTATTCATGAGCACCGCATCCGCCCCTAATTCCATCGCAAACGCGGCATCGGACGCGGTCCCAACACCGGCATCCACGATGATCGGCACCTTGATCATTTCCATGATGATTTTCAAATTATAGGGATTGCGGATTCCGAGTCCCGATCCGATCGGCGCAGCCAGCGGCATGACGGCTGGACATCCAACATCGACGAGTTTCTGAGCGACAATCGGATCGTCATTCGTGTAGGGCAATACGATAAAGCCTTCTTTGACGAGGATCTTCGCCGCTTCGATCAACCCCGCCGTATCCGGGAACAACGTCCTCTCGTCGCCAAGCACCTCTAACTTCACCAGATCCGAGACGCCGGCCGCACGCGCCAAACGGGAATACCGAACGGCATCCTCCACGCTGTAGCATCCGGCTGTGTTCGGCAAAATCGTATATCGCTTGGGATCGATGTAATCGAGCAGGTTCTCTTTCGACCGATCCGTGATATTCACCCGACGCACCGCGACCGTCACCACATCAGCGCCGGATGCTTCAATCGCCTTTTGTGTCTCGACAAAATCTTTGTATTTTCCCGTTCCAACCCATAGCCGGGACTTGAACTCTCGCCCTGCGATAATTAATCGATCGTCCGCCATAGTGCCCTCTTATAATGATCCGCCGCCGATAAAGCCGAGAATTTCGAGCCGATCCCCATCTTTGAGCAACCGTTGATCAAACGTCGCGCGATCCAGAATCTCAAGATTCAACTCGACCGCCACGCGCTCTGCCTTGATATCGAGGTCGTGCAACAGGTCGGCGACTGTTGTGCCGCTGCGCCAAGATCGAACTTGCCCGTTCACTTGGATTTGGATTGCACTCTCCATTATCGGTCATCCTATGAGACCAGAATTCAGCTTGTCAATAAAGTGGCTCTTGCCTGACACCGTGTGAAGACCGCACAATAGGCACTTGATGAAACAGAATAACCAGCAACTCGCCGCGATCTTCCGGTCAATGGCCGACCTCTTGTCATCCCAACGAGCGAACCCCTATCGCGTACGAGCCTATCGGCGGGCTGCGGATGCTCTGTTGGCCATCGATGAAGATGTGGCAACCGTGGCGGGTCGCCACGGGCTTGAGGAGATTGACGGGATTGGGACTGATCTCGCGAAAAAGATTGAAGAGTTTCTCGCGACGGGAACCATCCGCGCTTATGAAGAGCTTAAAACCCCTCTCCCACCGGAAGTCCTGGACTGGTCGACACTTCCAGGTCTCTCCGATTCACTCGTGACCTACCTCTACTTCCGACTCGG
>CABVRV010000131.1 GCA_902500755.1 uncultured Nitrospira sp. | reverse complement strand
GGTCTGCGAGGAGTTTCTCAAAGGCTCCTTAGGATTTTGCTGGAGGCGTGACCATCATGACTTCAATGGAGCAGGGGCTTTCCGCCTCGTTGAAGGCACTGATAGCGAAATAGTAAGGTGTATTTGGCTCGAGCCCGGTGATCGTGGCTGGTGGAGCCTCGATCGCTTGGCTTTGCTCATACGAGCATGATCCTAGTTCCCCTGACGGCTGCTTCCCATAATAGATGTAGTAGCCAGTTGTGTCGGTGTCAGAAGAAGGGTCCCAGGTCAAGAGAGCAGTTACTCCCGTCTCTGTCGGGGTCATTGTAATCATTGCATCATCATCTGAAGGAAAAGGTTGAGAATCTTCCTCGCTGGAATCAGGGCCTGGATCAGAAGTCAAGCCCGCTGTCGCATCTGGCGATGGTGATGCCGCCGAATCTTCTTGCCCGGCTTGCTGCGCCTCAATTGAATCAGAGGCAGGGGAATCAGAGGTAGGATCCGAGGTCGTATCTGTCGATGCGGAAAGACTTGAAACTGTCGGTCCGCCATCTCCGTTGGCGCCACAGCCGACTAGTGTAAGCCCAATAGCAAGCGAAATAAATAAGTAAGTTACTACCATTATCAAATTACCGCGGATATGACTGGTCCAGGTTTCGTTCATCGTCATGGAGCGCTCCTCACTCATGAATTGGTTGAAGGATTGCAATGATATCGACTACAGCCGCGTAGCGAGCAAAGCCACAATCCTCGATCGTACTTCTTGTGCTTTCGACGTGATTTCATAGCAAAAGCAGTGCCCGAATGTAATGTGCATAATATATTATTTATCAATTACTTAAGAATTACCAGACTAGTGAGGGTGTAGGTTGTGAAGGGTTCTTCCTCCAAAATGGGGTTGACGTAGCGAAGGGCTGATGTTCTGTAAGGACTTGGCCAAGGTTCCAGCTGCTTTCAATGGGGAGCGTCAGCGAAGAGCCGGTCGCAGTGTGCACTTGGCCTGGTTCTAGAAGTTTTCAGCGACGCCGCATCCGAAGCGCACCCAACTTTCGTTTCAAGCTATCGTACTTTTGAGGGGAAAAGTTGAGTTGACAGAAGAAATTCCACAATGATACCTAATTCCGGTAAAAATACAGGGACCTATTCAGGGTTTGTTTACAGAGTGCGAGCTGCTCTGTTTTAAGTCCAAAATGGGTCGACCTTCTCAGAGTCACAGGCTCAACGTTTCGTGGCGTAACGATGTTCCGACCATGGATCCTCAGAGCAAGGAAGAGGAGAATTGAGCTGGCTATCACGAGGTGCGGCATGGGACATCACATCAGCGGTCGGCAGCAATGCCGGTTTCGGTCGACCAGTCATCATTCGAACATTTCCTTCGACGCGATACTAAACAACTGACAAGCAAGCAAGGCATATGCCATCCACTTCTGAAGCACTATGCTGGCAAAGGGCCGTGTTATGACCTCAGATAGTCCTCTCTTGAAACGCGATCTGCTCATTTTGGGCTCCCTCTTTCTGCTAGAGGCGGCAATTGTGATTATATTGCAGGCGTTGCACATCAAAGGAGAGACGTCCTTCGACGTATTCCTGCCCCGCTTGCCTGGGATGGTATTTCTGTGTGCTGGTGGTGTCTTTCTCGTCAGCGGCGCCTTCATTGTTCGCAGGTATTTGGAGCATAGACGATCACCTTCACGCAGCTTCCGCTTTATCGTGGCGATGAACATCATCACCGTGGTGCTGACTGTGGTGACCGCGGAGATCGCAGTGCGGGCAGTTGTTCGCAGTTACTACGGGTACGAAGCCATTGGGGCTCTAGTCTTGAAGCCGAAGAACTGGGATGCCATCAAGGGCCACTATCAGAAACTTATCAGAAAGCAACGTGGCGACCTCTCGTACCAAGTATACGATCCCCTTTTGGGATGGACGGTAGGCCCCAGCAGGCAGAGTGCTAATGGGCTATATTGGTCCAGCCCGGAGGGAATACGTGCTCCGAATGGGAGTAGTTCGTTTTCCAGAAATGCTGAAGGGGTGGATATTGCCTTGGTAGGGGATTCGTTTACCTTCGGAGAAGAGGTCACGTACGAAGAGTCATATGGGTATCACTTGGAGCAGATGTTGGGCTCTCCGTTTCGGGTCTTAAATTTTGGCGTACCGGGATACGGCCTGGCTCAAATGTTTCTGCGATATGAAAGAGATGCGCGTCCGTGGAAATCGAAAATCTCCATTTTTGGCTTCATCTCCGGTGATCTTAGGCGTACCCTGTGGGTCTATCCCTTTCTGGGCAGCTTTCGGTGGGGTAACCCGTATTCAAACCCTCGTTTCATCTTGACTGAGGGAGAACTCGCGCTGATCAATACACCTCTCTTGACTTCTGCTGCCATCTTCTCAGGAGAATCCATCTCGGAACTTCCCTTTCTCGAGTATCAAAAAGAATACCACCCCATCGAATGGGAGAGACACTTCTATCATGCTTCCTATCTCGTTCGGCTGTTGCTGTCTTGGTATTCATCGTGGCCCGATAATAGGGATGAGATTTCCGGGGAGGCGCTTCAATCGATCAATACGGCGCTCTTGAAAGCGTTTATTAAATCAGCGACGCAAGATGGATCGATCCCTCTCGTGGTATATCTGCCCGTTGAAGGCGAGCTTGACAGACCATCCAGGCTCCCCCCTGCCAAGCGGGTGCTGGAAGAGGCAGGTATTGCCTACGTTGATCCGACCTCATGCCTGCTGGAGGTAAACCCCTCTGATCGGTTTTCGCCGCACAACGGCCATTACACATCGCAAGGGAATGCAGCAATCGCCAAATGTCTGCTTCCTGTTATT
Organism: uncultured Nitrospira sp.; assembly: GCA_902500755.1. Lineage (GTDB taxonomy): Bacteria > Nitrospirota > Nitrospiria > Nitrospirales > Nitrospiraceae > Nitrospira_D. The sequence goes on along the minus strand of CABVRV010000131.1, from coordinate 4,550 downwards.
CATCAAGTCGTCACAGGGGTTCACGTCTTCGGTGTTGGTAACAAGAACGGAGAAAAGTGAAAGGAGGAGCAGTATGAGCGAGTTTTTCATGGAGCTGTGGGGATTCATGAAGGAGCGGAAGAAATTTTGGTTGTTGCCGATTTTTGTTGTTCTGCTCATGTTAGGCACCTTGATTGTGCTGACGCAGGGTTCGGCGGTTGCCCCGTTTATCTATACGGTGTTTTAGAGTCTCAGAGGTTTACCTCGGAATGGCGAGGGGGAATTGTGAGTCATATTCTTGGAATTTCAGCATTCTACCATGATAGCGCGGCCTGTCTTGTTCGTGACGGGGAGATTGTTGCTGCGGCTCAAGAGGAACGGTTTACCAGAAAGAAACATGATCCAGGGTTCCCTTCCCATGCTGTGAGCTACTGTTTGAAGGAGGGCGGAGTTTCCCTAGGGGACCTCCAATATATCGTCTTTTACGATAAGCCGCTCATTCACTTTGAGCGATTGATCGAGACGTACTTGGCCTTTGCTCCGAAGGGACTCCAATCGTTTGTGGCGGCCATGCCGGTGTGGCTGAAAGAAAAGCTCTTTCTGCGGAATCTGCTCGCCAAGGAGTTCCTTGCGCTGGCTCCGGAGATGAAGAAGTCGGATCTCCCACCGTTGTTGTTCGGGGAGCACCACGAGTCGCATGCCGCCTCAGCGTTTTATCCGTCACCCTACGACAAGGCAGTCGTGCTTTGCATGGATGGAGTCGGAGAATGGGCGACGACGTCCGCTTGGCTTGGTGAAGGAAACGCTTTAACGCCACTCTGGGAGATTCCATTTCCCCATTCTCTGGGGCTTCTCTATTCGGCCTTCACCTACTACACCGGTTTCAAGGTCAATTCAGGCGAGTATAAGGTGATGGGCCTGGCTCCCTATGGAGAGCCAAAGTACGTCAAGGCCATCTATGACCATCTGCTTGATCTCAAGCCTGATGGGACATTCCGCATGAACATGGAGTACTTCAATTACTGTACGGGACTGACAATGACGGGGGGCAAGTTCAATGATGTCTTCGGCGGTCCCCCGCGGAAGCCTGAAAGCAAACTGACACAACGAGAGATGGACTTGGCTCGCTCGATACAGGAAGTGACGGAAGAGGTCATGCTTCGTGTAACCAGGACCTTGCACCGAGAAACCGGAGTCGACTATCTCTGTATGGCTGGCGGGGTTGCGCTGAATTGCGTGGGCAACGGGCGAATCTTGCGAGAAGGGCCTTTCAAAGGGATTTGGATTCAGCCGGCGGCAGGCGACGCAGGTGGTGCGGTTGGTGCGGCGCTCACTGCCTGGTACCAGTATGAGGATCAACCTAGGCGCGCGACCGGTAGTGACCAGATGAAAGGGAGTTATTTAGGGCCGAAGCATAGCGACGCCGAAATTGAGGGGTTTCTGAGGCAGGTCGACGCGCCGTATGAATTGCTTGATGATCAGATTCTATTTGATCGTGTCGCGAGAGAATTAGCGGACGGGAAGGTGGTGGGATGGTTGCAGGGCCGGATGGAGTTCGGTCCCCGCGCGCTCGGCGGACGAAGCATTCTTGGTGATGCCCGCAATACGAAGATGCAGTCGGTGATGAACCTGAAGATCAAGCACCGTGAGTCCTTCCGGCCCTTTGCCCCTTCAGTCGTACGGGAACGAGTCTCCGACTTCTTTGAGATGGATAGCGACAGCCCATATATGTTGCTCGTGGCGCCAGTGCAGGAGAAACGGCGTCTCCCATTGCCTGCCGAACAGGCTGGTCTCTGGGGGATTGATTTGCTCAATGTATCTCGATCCGACATCCCTGCCGTCACCCATCTTGATTATTCAGCGCGGATCCAAACCGTGCACGAATCCACGAATCCTCGTTATTATCGGTTGCTCAAAGCCTTCGAGACGCACACCGGCTACCCTGTTCTGGTGAATACTTCCTTCAACGTTCGCGGAGAGCCGATTGTATGCACACCAGAGGATGCCTATCGGTGTTTTATGAGGACAGAAATGGATGTGTTGGTGCTGGAGAATTGTGTTCTGTACAAATCGCAACAAAAGCCTCTAGCGAACGATACGAACTGGCAAAAGGAATTCGAACTTGATTAGGAGATTTCCGATGGAAAGACAGAATGATCAAGCCACCAACAAGGAATTACGACAGTTTGGTCTCGTTGTCGGAGGTGTATTCTCTGTGATTGGGTTGTGGCCTGTGGTGTTTCGAGGCGAGTCGCTTCGCCTATGGGCGATGATTCTCGGGAGCCTGCTCATTGTCCTGGGTGCAATTGTCCCGCAGTGTCTAAAACAGGTTTACCGTGGATGGATGAAGATCGGCCATGTTCTCGGTTCGATTAACACGAGGATCATACTCGGAATTGTTTATTATCTCCTTGTTACCCCAATGGGGATTATCATGCGGCTGATGGGTAAAGATCCCATGCATCGTGCTCTCGGAGAAAACGTTGATACCTATCGTGTGGTCAGAGCCGTTCGGCCCCGCCGCCACATGCGAAACCAGTTCTAGGATCTCTCGAAATAAGAGCAGTAGGAGCAGCGTTCCGTGTGAGCTTTCGTGAAGGAGCGCAAGGAGTTCTGGTCGCTGTCGATTCTCGTCGTGCTTTTGTTTGGAAGATTGATCATGCCGACGCAGCGTGCCGCGGTCGTGCCCCTTTGACGATGTTTAGTTAACAAGGGGTACAAGGGTACGTTCGGTATAGCAACGCACTTCTGGTAATCTAGGTGAAAATTATTATAAAATCCTAATTTAATCCATTCCCGGTAGCCTTATGTCTTCTACTGTTATATATAGCCTTTTAGACTCTTCACGGCTCGCTGTAAGGCGGGTCATGGGTGCTTATGGCATCATGGTTCCCCATCCAAAGATGGGTTGTGATTTTCCCTGGTTGTGGGAAAGTGTAGAACTTGTGTGATCAAAGCTCTAACCCATGAAGGAGATCTGTGAATGAACGATTTTTTACCTTTTCATAGGTCCGATGTGGGGGATGAAGAAGTGGCTGAAGTAGTGGAGGTTCTCCGTTCAGGGTGGCTCACAACAGGACCCAAGGTGCGGGAATTTGAGCGGGAGTTTGCTGCAATGGTGGGGGCGGAACATGCCGTGGCAGTTAATTCCTGTACCGCTGCCCTTCATCTTGCCCTTGAGGCAGCTGGTGTGGGCGAAGGAGATGAGGTCCTGGTGCCGACGATGACCTTTGCCGCAACAGCCGAGGTTGTCACCTACTTCAAAGCTCGTCCAGTGCTGATTGATTGCGTACAAGATACGCTGAACTTGAACACCGATCGTATCCAACAGGCTCTCACGGATAAAACAAAAGCGATTATTCCCGTCCATTTTGCCGGTCATCCGTGCGACCTTAAGCCCATCCATACGATAGCAAAAGCGCATAACCTACATGTAATCGAGGATGCGGCGCACGCCTTGCCCGCACGATATCAAGGCAAAATGATCGGGGGTATTTCGGACGCGACCTGCTTTTCGTTCTACGCGACGAAGAATATCACCACTGGTGAAGGCGGAATGGTTACCACGAACAATGCGGAGTGGGCCGCTCGCATGCGGATGATGAGCCTGCACGGTCTTAGTCGGGATGCTTGGAATCGATACTCTGCTCAAGGCTCTTGGTATTACGAAATACTCTCACCCGGGTTTAAGTACAATCTGACTGATATTGCTGCGGCCCTTGGGTTGGCCCAGCTGAAGAAGTGTGAACGGTTTTTGAAAGGCCGTGAACGGTTTGCTACTCTCTATGAAGAAGGATTTCAAGATCTCCCCGAGATCATATGCCCCCCAACGGCGTCTTACGTCCAGCACGCATGGCATCTGTACGTTATCCAATTGGACTTGGATCATTTGCGTATCGGTCGTGATGAATTCATTCGCCAACTGCAACAAGCCGGTGTCGGATGTAGCGTGCATTTTATCCCCCTCCATTTACATCCTTATCATCGGGACAGAGGAGGGTACCGACCTGACGATTTTCCTGTTGCTAGTATGGTATTCCAACGGATTGTTTCATTGCCATTGTACTCCAAGATGACGGAAGACGAGGTCAATCGTGTGATTGAGACGGTTCGCGATCTTGTCAAGAGGAACCGACGGCAATGAAACGTTCATTTGATTTCTGTATGGCCGTGCTAGGGCTGGCCCTCACAGCGCCGCTATTCGCAATTATCGCCGTCTTGATCAAGCTGGACTCGCAGGGGCCGGCGATCTTTCGTCAAGTCCGTGTGGGACAAGGATTTCGTCCGTTCACAATCTTAAAATTCAGGACTATGGCGGTGGATGCTCCAGGCAACTGCTTGCCTCTCACGGTGGGGCATGATCCTCGGATAACAAGAGTTGGTCGAACTCTAAGGAAGCTCAAGCTTGATGAATTGCCTCAGCTGGTGAATGTTCTGGTAGGCGATATGAGTTTTGTCGGTCCAAGGCCGGAAGTGCCCCGTTATGTTGAACGGCTGCGCACTGAATTTTCTGAGGTGCTCACGGTTCGTCCTGGGATTACGGACCTGGCCTCGTTGAGGTATATCGATGA
>CABVRV010000130.1 GCA_902500755.1 uncultured Nitrospira sp. | reverse complement strand
TGCTCGATCCGACGGTCAAGTTTCGGGCAATACCCACAACCGGCTCAACCTATGTGGCCTATTCACCGGGCATCATGGTGAATGTGTTCAACTTTGCGTCTGCCTACTTCATCGCACAGATTCCCATCTATCGGGACTTCAACGGCAATCTGGAACAACAGATCAGCTACATTTTTGGGGTGACGAAGTCATTCCAACTGTTCGGCGGGTCATCCTAGAGCGCTGGTAAGAAGAGTGATAGTGAATCGACCATGTTGACGAAAACGCGACAACAAGTTTCTCGGAGGCTGATCGGCTGCTGCGCCGTGCTCTGGCTGACCGGATTGTTGTCGGTCGGGCAAGGGAATCTGACGGCACAATGGGTGGCGCCCCACTGTCCGAGCGGGCAGGCGCAGAACGGTCAACAGAGCCACAATCATTGTGCATGGCACTGCGGTGGCTGCGATATCCAGAGTGGCGACGGACGAAGCGAAACTTCTGCTGGCGTGGAGGTGAGCCTCGTATGGAGTCTCGGCGCCATTCCCGTACAGGACGCTGGTGTTGATGGCCAATTCCCACCCCGTGGCCCACCGAAAGATATTTTTGGAATTGCGTAGAACCTATGCATTCTGGAAGCCGACTGCGCTCCAGACAACTAACGAGGAAGGAACGGTCCATGAAAGCTATAAAGAAACGAAGCTATGTATCTTGTGTCACAACGGGCGTCTTAGGGCTCGCGCTGATCAGTCTCGCCGCCTGTAACTCAGGCGAGTCCACTCCCATCACCACAACGCCGGCGCCAGGCGGCAGCGCTGGTTTCAGCGGCCCGCTGGCGTTCGTGAATAATACAGGCGACAAGACACTGACCAGTGTCGGGCTGAAAGGAGATTCCGGCAATGTAGTGGTCAACACAATCGAGGCGTCGGAATTCGAGAACGTGGCGCTCGGTGATATGCAATTCTCCAACGGAAATTGGCTGTTCGTCAATCTGACAGCCGCCAGCAAAGTTGCGGCGATCGATCCGCTGACAGCCGCGACTCCGATCCACAGGATAAACTTGCCTGCCGGTACGCGCCCCGTCCATATCTATCGTGACCCGAACGATGGCGAAGTCATCTGGACCATGAACGATGGTGACGAGGCATCCGGTGACGATTTGGTGAACTGTGCCACTCAAACCGGCGGGTCGGTCACTGTTACGCACAACTCCCATCTCGGCCCTGGTGCAAATCCACCGACGGTAGAGAAAACGATTTGTCTTTTGGCTGACGGCCACAAGGTGACGGCATTCTCGTCAGGATTTGGAGTTCCGAAGCGGGCGTTCGTTTCAAGTGAAGTCGGGGGCGAAATCGCGGTGATCGACGACGAGGAGTCCTCGGGGACCTATCTTCAGATGATCCATCGCATCGATCTGTGTAACACGACTAAGGAAACTGGATTGACCTCACCGGCCATATGCAATCAAGAGAATGCAACGGGGACGGCGCCCTTTTCGCCGAACAATTCCGGCCCGCACGGCATTCGTTGGTCCAACCTGACGAAGAAGGTCTACAGTATCCAAGAGGGATATGGACAAATCGCAGAGATTGATCCCACCTCATTCGCGATTACCAACACATTCGATCTCGCCGGAACTCCATATACCGGGTATGGGATTTCTCCGGATGGCAAGTATCTCTTGCTGCGCGGTGAGACCAAAGCTCCGCAGCCGCAGGCGGTCAAGCTTGGAGTTATCGATCTCAGTGCCGCGACGCCGGCCATAGCGAACTTGAACCTTCCCGAACTGGATGGGACATCGAACGGGGCATTTCTCACAGGGGGATCCTCATTCAAGTTTTCTCCGGATGGAAAGCGATTCTACTTCTTAGTCGGTAATTCGGCTGAGGCGACTGTGACAAAGAAAGACCGCCTCTTTGCCTTTGATGCGTCGACTCTCAGTGCAACGCCTCCGGCACTGACGCTTCTCCCGAACGGAGAAATTCCGCTCTTGCAAACCGGGCGGCATAGTATGGATGTCTTGGCACAGGGAGCGGGGGAAGCTAAGTACGTCGTCGTGTCTAACCGTGGTGTTCCCGGTTCGGTGTCCATCATCAATGCAACCGATAATGCGCTCAAAGAGAACGTGACTGTCGGTACGGATCCTGGGGCAGTGATAGTGTACCAGTCCGGCGCTGCTGCGGCGGGCAATCAGGCGAGCAATTAGTTGGAGTACGGACGGGTAGCCAGCCAGTGTTCGAGAAAGAGTTGGTTGGCTGCCCATCGACCAAACCGATGGGCTTGATCTAGAAGAGCATATTTTGTCCGAGCTGGCTGCCTCCGGCTCGGATCAGCGCGGGGCGAGAGGATTCCTCCCTTTCCTCCGCCCCGCACTTTTTCTGAGGTGAGTGATCATGAAGATTGTGTATCAACAAGCCGCATGAAGGGTCGTCAGGAAGCATGACATGACATCGACGAATGACAATCAGTTCTTTATGCCCGCTTGGGGCGTGTCACTCGCGCTGCACGGAGTGGTCGTCGGTGTGGCGTTCATGTTTGCCACTCAGGTCAAGCCCAGTCTGCAGGAAGAGACGTCCAAATGGGACGTGGCCTTGGTGGAAGGGGTCACATCTTCATCTGTGCGGGCACAAGTTCAAGCTTCCGTATTCCCAGAGCAGCCGACAGCAAAGGCACTGCCTCCGTCACGCCTCAAACGAGTAACGGAAGTTTCCCAGGCGGTACGACCGTTAGCGCAACAAATCGAACCGCCACCACCCATTGAGCAGAAGGTGGAGGTCCTTCAGCGACGCGAAGAGCCGATGGAACAACGCATTGTTGAAACGGCGACTCCGGTGGCTGAACCGACTATCGAAGCCAACATAGCTGAGCCGGTTGCGTTGGCCGCTTCACCCGAACCGACTGAATCTCAACTAGCTCAGCAAGAACCGGTGGCAATTGCGTCGGCTCCTGTCTTGTCTTCTGACGTTCCAGTCTCACAGGAGAAAACGGTAGATGCCGTTGCAACGCCTGGTCCTGAACCGAAAGCAGATAACCGATGGTTGGCCGAGTCCTTGTGGCGGCGGGTGGCGGAACTGAAGCGCTATCCAAATTCGGCCCGCATGAATAGTCAAGAAGGAAAAGTGATCGTGAAGGCCGTCATCCGATCTGATGGACACTTGGCAGACGTCTTTGTCCAGAAGAGTTCGGGATACAGCGCGCTCGATGCGGCAGCGATCGAAACGGTCAAGCTCGCATGTCCGCTGCATATGAAGCAGGCAATCGGAAAGCCGCAAATCGTCGTGAGTCTTCCGATCGTCTACAGCTTGGCCAATTAGAACGAACACCATTGAAAAGACGCTGCTATGAGTCGGAGAGGCAGCTGATCTGCTTTCTGTCAGCCGCTGGACGATTTATCGATGGGTGGAAGAGGGGTGGCTGCGTGGGATGAAGATTGGGAAGGGCAGTTTACGAATCTTTCGCGAGTCCGTCGTCGGCTTAATTGAAAGTAATGAAAACGATGTAGCCTTGAGATCGAAGCATTCATAACTTTACGAATAGATCGGCGTATGCCACGGATTGTGTAGCATCGGTGAGCAGGAGTAGGTGACCCTCCCGCTCGGACTAAGCGCGGGGTGAAGGTTGCCTGCCTCTTCCTTTGCCCTGCCATTTTTTCATGGAGATGCTTGAATGATAAACGGATCTGAGACGTGACCGTTACTGGCGATGTTGTGTGAGGTACGAACGCCAGCCGCCGTAGACGGTGATCTCTCGATGTCCTTCGACAAGCGCCGGTTCACCCACTACACCTAGGACAGTGCTTCCGTCCTCCAATCCCACCTTTCCGATGCAGAGACCGGGAGGCTCGTTCAGCAAGATCTCCGCCAGACCGGCGGCTGGCACTGACCAGACTTCGACCGCGACTTTGGTGCCGGTCCCGTCGGTGACACGCAACATGGCGGGATGCTCGTCGTTGATCGTCCAGAGACGATAGGCAGGTTCAGTCTGCGTCTCTCGGACGAACGTCGCCTTGGCCGCCACCATGTTGTGGTTGAGTTTGAGGCCACGCATCAGTGTTCCGTTGACCGCGAGCAGCACGTCGTTCTGATTCACGAGGTGCTCCCCGTGTAGGCCTGCCGAAGCGATGCAATGAGACGATCAGCCGTCGTCACCCAGCCGACAATGCCGCCCTGTGATTGGATCATGCGGACTGTGGCCTGTTTGAATTCGGGGAAATAGCTTTCGGTTCCATCCTCGACCAGGAGACATTCGAAGCCCCGGTCGTTGGCTTCTCTCATGCTGGTTTGGACACAGACCTCGGTGGTGACTCCCGTAAATATCAGGTGGGTAATGCCGAGTTCCTTCAGGCGCTCCTGTAAATTGGTGGCGTAGAATGCCCCCTTGCCCGGCTTGTCGATGACGAGCTCCCCGGCGTTGGGACGCAATGCTGGGACGATATCGTTTCCCGGCTCTCCCAAGACGAGGATGCGCCCCATTGGGCCGGAATCGCCGATGCGGAGCGTGGAATCTCCGCGCCGTTTCTTGGCGGGTGGACAATCCGAGAGATCGGGACGATGGCCCTCCCTCGTGTGAATCACCGGTAATCCCAACTCACGAAAGGTCTTGAGGAGTGTTGCGACGGTCGGGACGATTTTCTGCAGAAGCTCGACCTTGTTCCCGAGCGCCGCGCCGAATCCGCCAGCCTCGACGAAATCGCGCTGCATGTCGATGATCACCAACGCCACGCGACTACCCGAGTCTTTTGCCGGTAAAGGATAAGGATAAGGAGATGCGATAACGGTATTCATGTCGTATGTCCTGTCATGTGCCGTCCGATGATCGCCAGGTCGGCGCCGGACGACGTGGTTTCATAGACGAGTTGACCGTTGAACATCACTACAGTGCGGTCGGACAGTTCCAGGATCTCGTCGAGATCTTCGCTTACGAGAAGCACGGCCGTCCCCCGATTGCGCGCGGCGACAATCTGCAGGCGAATTTCCTCCATGGCGAGAAAGTCCAGCCCAAAACAAGGGTTGGCGATGATCAGAATCTCTACTTCCGCCGATAGTTCGCGCGCCAAGACTGCGCGCTGCACGTTGCCTCCCGAAAGCGACTGAATGGGTGTATCGGGATAGGGCGGTTTGATGTTGTAACGTTCAATCAGCCCGAACGCGCTGCGGCGTAGCGCTGGGCGGCTGACGAGCCATCCGCCAACGGCGTGTGGCTGAACATCGAAATTGCGAAACGCCAGGTTCTCCGCCACCGTCATGCGTCCCACGCACGTGTTCTGGAGCGGTTCTTCCGGCAGACAGAACATCTTGTGCTGCCTGATCTTCTCGCGAGTCGGCTGAAAAGACTGATCCTGCACGCGGATCATGCCAGACGTGGCCTGCCGTTGCCCTGCCAGGACCTCGACCAGTTCACGCTGTCCGTTGCCCGAGACTCCAGCCACTCCGACAATCTCGCCTTCATGGATGGTGAGATGCAATCCACGCACGATCTCCACGCCGATATCATCTTTGACACGGATATCTTGCAGGATCAGCTTCGGAACTTTCCTTAATGGGACGGTCCGTTGTTTCGGCTTCGCCGTCACTTCCGAACCCACCATCATCTCCGCCATCTGCGAGACCTTCAGCTCAGAGACTTTTCCCGAACCCACGAATTGACCTTTCCGCAGGACCGTCACTTCGTCCGCAAAGGCCGCCACTTCGCGAAGCTTGTGGGTAATGATCAGGACGCTCACGTGTTGGGCCAGCGTCATGGCGCGGAGATGGCCCAAGACTTCATCCGCTTCTTGTGGCGTCAAAACGGAGGTCGGTTCGTCCAGAATGAGGATGCGGTTCTGCAGCGCGAGTTGTTTGAGGATTTCCACTTTTTGTTTTTCGCCTGCGGCGAGCGAACTGACGCGAGCGGAGAGCGACACCTTGAACGGCATCTTTTCCAGGAACTGTGTCAGCTGATGCTCTTCCTTCTGCCAATTAATGACGGAGTCCAACGTGGCCTTGGAGATCACCAGATTCTCGAGGACCGTCATATTGGGGATGAGGGTGAACTGCTGATACACCATGCCGACGCCGAAGGTCTGTGCGTCGCGTGGGCTGCGAATCGTGACCGGTTGCTGATTCAACAACAGTTTCCCCTCATCGGGATGGTAATACCCCATGATGCATTTCACCAGGGTGCTTTTGCCCGCGCCGTTTTCACCCAGCAGGGCATGGAATTGGCCTGATCGGAGGTGAAAGTTCACGTCCTTCAAGGCCGTGAGCGGCCCGAAGCGCTTGGTAATTCCCAACGCTTGCAAATCTGGAGGAACCCCATCCGTCATGAAAGCGCCTCGAGCAGGGCGTCCGATTTGGCCACGGCGCCGAACACTCCGCCCTGCATGGTGACCATCTTGATCGCAGCCTGGTGATTTCCCAAATCAGTTGCGCCGCAACAGTCTTCCAGCAAGAGACATTCGAAACCCCGATCATTCGCTTCGCGCATGGTGGTATGGACACAGACATCGGTGGTGATCCCGGCCAGAATTACATTTTGGATGCCGCGAAGTTTCAGCAACATCTCCAGATCGGTCGCCCAAAACGAGCCTTTGCCTGGCTTGTCGATGATGGGTTCGCCCGGCTTCGGGGCGAGTTCTGGGATGATGTCCCATCCCGGCTCTCCTCGAACCAGGATTTTCCCGCAAGGACCGGGATCTCCGATGCCGGCTCCGATTCTCCGGCTGCGCCACCGCTTATTGTCCGGTAGATCTGCCAAGTCTGGACGATGGCCTTCTCTCGTGTGGAAGACATGCATGCCCATGGTTCTGGCTTTCGACAGCACTTTGAGGATATAGGCGATCGGGGCACGGGTCAGAGAAATGTCATAGCCCATCTTGTCGACATAGCCGCCCTTGCCGCAAAAATCCGTCTGCATATCGATGATGAGAAAGACCGAATTGTCCGGCCTGAGGTCACCGTTATAGGGATAGGGATAGGGGTCGGATGCAACGTACCTACTCATGGCTCACCTCTCAATAGATCTCTGGAGCTGGCTTCTCGATTCATCCTTTCTCACCATCTAACGAGTCACTGTCAGTTCATGGGGGACTCCCACGAGAGTCCGTCTGGGAGAGCAGGTGATGATCATCACCGCTAAGGTCATGATGTAGGGGATTGCGTTGAAGATATAATATCCGCCTGTGATCCCCACCGATTGCAGGGATGGTCCCAACGCAGCTGCCCCTCCCCACAAGAGCGACACCCAGAGGCAGCCGATCGGCTGCCAGCGGGCAAAGATCACCAACGCCACCGCCATCAATCCCTGGCCGCTTGAAAGCCCCTCACTCCAATTGAACGGGTAGTAAAGCGAAAGGTAGGACCCGCCGATCCCGGCGAGAAATCCTCCCATAGCGGTACTCATGATCCTGATTCGATCCACCGGCAATCCCAAGGCACGTGCCGCATCGGCGCTTTCGCCGACGACCCGGACTTTTAATCCCCACGCAGTATTCTTCAACATCCATCCCAGCAGCACCGCCACGACGATCCCTAGCAGAAACAAGGCGTTGATCTGCAGAGCCGCCTGGAGTTGCGGAATATCACTCCACCCGCCGAGATCGATCGACGGTAATCGAGGCGCAGATGGCTGGATATAGGGCTTTCCCAGAAAGAA
>CABVRV010000129.1:6036-7882 GCA_902500755.1 uncultured Nitrospira sp. | reverse complement strand
CTGCGTTATGACGATCTTGTCAGCGGTCGTGGTGAGCCAGGGAACATTGTATTGGCCTCGGGCGATACGGTTGTCGTGCCGTGACCAATGGTGATGCAGCGCGTCTGATATACCGCTGGATCTGGTTTCTCAAGTATCCATGCATGCGGGTGGCTGCCCGGATCGGCGTGTGGCCGATCGCCGGCCGTTTGCTGCGCTTTTCGGAAAGGGAGTTTGGTGATTCTGTTGTGGATTCGTAGGTATGCCGAGCTCAGAACATTGTGTTGGGTCGCAATTCTGGCCGGACTTGCCTGCGGGGCCATGCAGCCGGCGTCGGTCTGCGCGGAAACGAAGATTGTCCCCTTGGCGACCCTGTCGGGACGGTACGATTCCAATATATGGCATAGACCGGCGGAACTTCTCGATCCAGGCATTCGGCTCGATGACTTTGCGACAAGCGTAGGCGGCGGCGCGCGGGTGTTACACAACACTCGAGACGTCGACGCGTTTCTTGATGCGGGAGGAAGCTTTAATGCCTTCCTCCACAATACAAATCGGAATTTTTTCGAGATGAATGTCAGAGGCTCTGTGGGCCTGGATCGATGGGTTGATCAGTATGTCAGAGGCGCTAGTTTGCGCGTCGTCGAGTCGTTGCGATATTCCCCCGACCCTCCTGCATTTATGGGAGGGATAAGGTCTGCAATTCGTGAGGACGATACCTTCCTGCGAGGCACCCCGGTTTTTCGGTCGAACCAGATCATCAACACAACGAGGATCGACGGCAAATATCCCTTGTCTCGAGACCTTGCTCTTGAAGGGGGCTATTCGTTCGGCCTTCGGCACTACGGTAGAGTTCAGGGAGGCGACACCCTCTCGACCACCCTCTTCAACACGATCACTCACACCTGGTACGGGGGGCCTCGCTATCAACTGACCAGAAACGACAGTGTCGCGGCCCTATATCGGCAGACGTTCTTTACACAGACGCGGTCTACAGGTAGCAGGACGATTGGTACCAATCTCATATCGTTGGCAGGGGATTATACCAGGGAGTTCCAGGAGTGGAGTCTTACGCTCCAGGCGGGGGTTACGTTTGCCGAACCAGTCGGGCGGACATTCCCTTCAGGTTCTATTCAAGTTCGTACTAGACCGGAACGAGACACGGTCGTCACACTTTCGCTTTCACGGGAAGGCAGACCCATAGGGTTTTTGCAGGGTGGAGCGATGATCAGCCATGTTGCGCAGGCGGGAATCAGCCACCGAATCTATGAGAGACTCACCATTAATGGGACTGTTGGATATGCCTATAATGAACTGTTTCCCAGCACGGACTCCACGATTAAGAATTTTACCGCGTCGTCGAGGCTGAGTTATAAGTTGACGAGAACCATGAGTGCCGATGTCACATACCTCTTCACGAACATCGATGTTGATGTTCAGCCATTTGAATACCAGGTATCGCGTCATCAAGTGGGGCTTGCGCTCTCGATAGCACTGGACCCATTGGGGGTGGAGCTATGGGACTAGGGGATATGGAGATGGGGCAAGTCGCGGGTTCACAGGCTCAAGCAGGAGCGATCATCAATCCATCCAGACGGAAGTTGATCATCGAGAAGCGAAGCAGACTGTTTGATATGGACTGGTCTGCCGTCTGGGAGTACCGAGAGTTGGGGTATATTCTGGTCTGGCGGGATATCACCGTACGATACAAGCAAACCGCGATTGGTGTGGCATGGGTAGTTTTGCAACCGTTGCTGATGATGCTGATCTTTACTGCGGTATTCGGGAAAATGGCCAAAGTGCCCTCGGATGGGATCTGGTATCCTGCATTTTCGCTGACGGGCCTCCTCCCGTGGCTCTATTTCTC
>CABVRV010000129.1:0-5936 GCA_902500755.1 uncultured Nitrospira sp. | reverse complement strand
CATGCCAAGTATCGGGACGTAGGCCACGCCATCCCGTTCGTCATTCAAACATGGATGTATCTGACGCCGATTGTGTATCCGGTCAGCCTCGTGCCGGAGCAGTGGAGGTGGCTCTATGGCCTCAATCCCATGGTCGGCGTGATTGAGGGGTTTCGCTGGGCGCTGCTGGGACGTCCCGCCCCGGATCCGGTGGTGATGGTGGAGAGCGTCGTCGTGCTCTTCGCCGTGATCATGGCAGGTCTGGTGTACTTCAGGCGGATGGAGCGACAGTTTGCCGATATCGTGTAAATTGTAGGGCAGAACGCACGGTTGCAAATGAGGGCTTCTCTCTATAGCAGGCTTCTGCGCGACTCCTCCTCAGTCAATAGGATGGATGCTCACGCAAAGAAATCAACATGAGTGATATCGCTGTCCGCATCGAAGGGCTTTCAAAACAGTACAGAATCGGCGCTCGACAGAAAGATCATCGCACCCTGCGCGATCATCTGGTGTCGAGCCTGAAAAATCTTTGGAGCCGAAACGGCCATGGAGTATTGCCGAGAAAAGCCTCCTCTGAGGAATCGGAGCGAATAGCCGCGTCGGGCACATTCTGGGCCTTACAGGATGTGTCATTCGACGTGAAACAGGGTGAAACGGTGGGAATTATCGGCCGCAACGGAGCGGGGAAAAGCACCTTGCTCAAGCTGCTCTCGCGCATCACGGAACCGACTCGCGGCCGCATAGAGCTTGATGGGCGTGTGGCCGCGCTCTTGGAGGTGGGGACAGGCTTTCATAGCGAGTTAACCGGACGTGAGAATATTTACCTGAATGGGACCATTTTGGGGATGAAACGGGCCGATATCACTCGACAATTGGATGAGATCGTCGCGTTTGCCGAAGTGGAAGAGTTTATCGACACGCCGGTGAAACGATACTCCAGCGGAATGACCTTGCGATTGGCGTTTGCGGTCGCCGCCCATTTGAACCCGGAAATACTGATCATCGATGAGGTGCTGGCGGTCGGGGATGCCGCTTTCCAGAAGAAGTGCTTGGGCAAAATGGAAAGCGTGGCCGATCAGGGACGCACCATCTTCTTTGTGAGTCATAACCTGCCGGCCGTCACGCGCCTGTGCGAGCGAGCGATCTTATTGGATGAGGGCAAGTTGTATCGGGATGGAACCTCGCATGCGGTAGTCAATGCCTATCTACATTCGGAACTCGGGACCATATCTTCGCGCGAATGGCGGGATCCGCTCACAGCGCCCAGGGGAGAGGTGGTTCGATTGCGAGCCGTGCGAGTGCGTACCAAGGACGAGCAGGTGACTGATAAGTTTGACATCCGAAAGCCGATCGGACTTGAGATGGAATACGAGGTGCTTAAGCCCGGGTATAAACTGATGTCGTCTTTTGAGTTATGGAATGAGGAAGGCATCTGTCTTATTGATTCAGTCGAATACGATCCCGCCTGGCGAGGGCGTGTTCGGCCGGTGGGTCGCTACCGAGCCATAGCGTGGATTCCGGGTAATTACCTCGCTGAAGGAACGTTCTTCCTGAGCGTATTCGTCGAAACGCTTGATCCTCATACTAGGCAAATCCGTGAAGATCAGATTGTGGCCTTCTCCGTCGTAGACACCTGTGAAGGTGACTCGGCGCGTGGTGACTTCGCTGGGAGGCTCAAAGGCGTGGTAAGACCGCTCTTAGATTGGAGCACCGTGTTGAACTCCGAGAGCATTCAGGCCGAACGCGTGTGATTGTTGAACGGCGGGATGAAAGGCATGGGACGATAATGGCGGATCTCGGTAATCCCCTTGTCTCAATAGGCATCCCGACCTATAACAGGGCCAACAGTTATCTCAAACAGGCGCTGCGAAGCGCGGTCAAGCAGACATATAAGAACATAGAGATTATTGTTTCCGATAACTGTTCATCGGACGACACCGAATCGGTCGTCAGGGATTTCAATGACCCACGAATACGATACTATAAGCAAAGCAAAAATATAGGCGCAGTGCCTAATTGCAATTTCTGCCTGGATCAATCTCAGGGGAAATACTTTCTGGCGCTTTACGATGACGATTTAGTCGATGACGACTTTATATCGACCTGCATGGAGGCTGTACAGCCTCCTGGTGAACCGGGAGTGATTTTCACCGGGGCGCGCGAAATTGATTCCGAAGGGAATGTGCTGTCGAGCTCTCATAATACGGTGAGCGGATACTCGACTGCAGATTTTATAGTAGGCTGGTTTGACCGCAGAGTACCTTTATATCTGTGCAGCACTTTATTCAGTACTGAGAGGCTGAAACAACTCGGAGGATTTCATTCGAAAACAAACATGTATGAGGATGTCGTGGCATTTGTGCAACTCGCGGCGAGGTATGGACGAGTCGATGTGTTCGACGTAAAAGCAAGTTTCCGCAGGCATGACAGCAACATGGGAAAGACTGTCTCATATTATGCGTGGTCCGAAGACGCTCTCTATCTTCTGGATATCATGTGCGAAGCAGCGCCTGAGCAGGCTGCTGTCATAAGACAGAAGGGATCGTTCTATTTTTGCTTGAGGATGTACAGTCATGTTGCGAGAATAAAGTCTCCGCTGAAACGTTTTTCTGCGTACCTCACCGTATACAGGACCTTCGACCGTTGCTATTCTCCATTAAAATTTCTGTATACAAAGAAAGCTGGCCGCATTATGAATTTTGTGAAAAGAAAAATTGCAAACTTGTAGGTTGAGTCCGTATCTGTTTTCTGTGACAAGTGTAGTTTCAGACATGTTTATTCGTATCCCATTTCCTCATAATTGAACCACCACCTAAAACAAGGTTTCAGAGAGGCTCCTAGGATTGCAGCGGTTGCTGGAGCGAGCAGCTCAATCGGTTGGTTCAAGGGAGGTTCGAGAAGCTCACGCCGGTGGGCGCCAGACGCTTTGGTAGTTTCATGTACGAACTCGCGCGTCCGTTCTGGTCCAGCGGAAGGTTCCTGTCTGACCAACCATAGGATTTATGAGTACATAATACTGTCAGGATATAAACCCTGAGATGGTTGACTCACGAATTTCGCGAGTCGGAATTATCCACTCTGATTTATGTGAGTAGGGTATGCAATTTAGATAATGAACGATCTTATTAAGAACGTGGGATAGGGATATGTGCGGAATAGCTGGAGAGCTAAAATTCAGGGCAAAACAGGCCCCATGCGCCGACTGGGACAAAATTAGCTCCATGATGTCCCGTCGGGGACCAGATGATCACGGATTCTGGTCTGATGGCGGATACTGTACCTTAGTGTTTCGAAGATTGGCGATCATTGATTTGAGCCCCCGAGGGCATCAGCCCATGACTGCCGGGAACGGCCGATATACGCTGGTGTTTAATGGCGAGGTCTATAATTTTATGGACCTGCGGAGACAATTGGAGAGCCGTGGGATTACATTCTGCTCAGCTAGTGATAGTGAAGTCGTACTCTATGCATTAATAGAGTGGGGTACTGAAGCGCTGGCCAAGTTCAACGGGATGTTTGCGTTGGGCTTTTATGACAGCGCTGAGAAGAAGTTGCTTCTGGCACGCGACCATGCGGGAATGAAACCGCTCTATTACTTGCTGTGCGAAAGGGGCATCGTTTTTGGTTCTCAGTACGATCAGTTGCTGGCGCATCCCTGGAGTTCTTATTTTAAGGTGTCCGAGGAAGCGCTGGGACTGTATCTGCGCATGGCATACATTCCCGCTCCTTGGGCTATGAAAGAGAATACCCACATGCTTGAACCGGGCATGTGGTTGGAGATTTCTGCTGATGGACGTTGTAAAAAGGGACGCTTTTTTACTTTCCCTCAGTATGCCGAAACGTCTTTGAGAGGGGAAGAAGCTCTAGAGGCAGTGGATGAAGCCATAACGGCAGCCGTGAAAAGGCACTTAGTGAGTGATGTTCCTGTGGGGGCATTCTTATCCGGTGGCATCGATTCCCCCTTAGTGGTGGCGAAGATGAGGGCTGTTAGCTCGAATGCTATACAGACCTTTACTATTGCAACCGGTGAAAAAGATACAGACGAATCCGTAGATGCACGGGCGTACGCTCAAGAAATCGATGTGGAGCATACGGTCGAACATATATCTCCTAGTCAGGTATTGGAATTGACCGAAGATGTCATCGATGCCTGTGGCGAGCCGTTTGGTGATTATTCGATCTTTCCCACGTTGATGGTCTCGAGGTTGGCCGGGCGCAATCATAAGGTTGTGCTGTCCGGTGATGGCGGGGACGAATTGTTTTGGGGCTACCCCAGTCGATTTGGAAGACTTATCCAGCTGACCGAGGATCTGAAGAATCCACCTTGGTTGAGAAGGTTACAGTGGGGTATGAAAAGAGTGCTCTCAAGAGTCAATGACAAGTGCTTGCGTATGGATTCATTAGGTAGCGGTCATCGCGCTATGCATACCCGTCTTCCTGAAGCGCTTCTGAAAAAAATATTTCCCTCATTGCCGGCCTGGCCGTCGGAAAGTAATGTGTATGCTTATGATGGCCGTGATCCCGAGCGAATTGCGCAGTTATCGCGGTGGCATGAGTTGGTGTATCACTTGACAATGGTATTGATAAAGGTTGATCGAGCCAGCATGTACAATTCACTTGAGGTTCGCGTTCCTTTACTCGACCGCGAGGTAATCGAAGTCGCATCAAGGATCGACTGGCGAGATTGCTTGCACGTCGGACAGAAGATTGGGAAATTACCTCTCAGGCATACGTTGGCGCGAATGGTCAAATATCAGACCTTTGCGAAACGTGGTTTTGAAGTTCCGATGGCCGCATGGCTTAGAACATCCTTGAGGGAGGTATTTGAGGAGCATGTCCTGAAACGAAGCGACATCTTGGGGCTTGAAATCAATCGAGGGACGTTGCGTAGAGTATTTCAACGCCATGTTAATGGAAGATGTGACTATGCTCGGGGACTTTGGCCGCTGCTGAGCCTGGCATTATGGGAGAAAAAACACTGCCCCAGCTTACCGGTGAGTATCAATTAAGGCAGAATCGGCCATCGCTTTCTGAAAAATAAATTGCAGAATAGATTTCATGTCAATTGTCAGTTGTCAGTGAAAGCAGTGGTTCCAAAGACGTGTATCAGTCTGGGTTTCTTCTTCGCCGCATGCCATCATGAAAATCGCCTTTCTTGTTGGTGAGTTTCCTACTGTATCCCAGACGTTTGTCTTGAATCAGATTGTGGGATTATTGGACTTGGGACATGATGTCCAGGTCTTTGCAAGCAAATCAGGTAAGAGTGCCAAAATTCATGACAACTATAAGAAATATGACTTGTCAAAGAAGACTTACTACTATCGAATTCCCAAGAATAAAATATTCAGAATATTGAAAGCGTTGTTCTTCATCATCAAATTTTCACCAAGTAATCCTAAGGCTATATTTAGAGCATTGAATCTCCTTCGATATGGGAAACAGGCAGGCTCCTTGAGCCTCCTTTTTATGAGCATTCCGTTGTTGGAGCGCGGTCCCTTTGACATCATCCATTCTCAGTTCGGTACACATGGATTGTTTGCGGTATCCTTGAATCAAATCCTTTCACGTCAGTGCAAGTTAGTCACCTCCATCCGAGGGTATGATGTCACCGTGTTTCTGAAGAAATATCCAGGGGTTTATCATGAGTTATTTAGGGAGGGAGATTTATTCTTGCCGGTCTGCGAGTTTCTTAAGGAACGGTTGATCCGGGAGGGCTGTGAAGAAAAGAAGATCGTGGTGCATTATTCCGGAATTGACTGTTCGAAATTTGAATTTGTTCAAAGGAAGCGAATGCTTAGCGAGCCCATAAGAGTCCTGACGATTGCGAGGTTGAAAGAAAAAAAAGGGGTGGGTTTTGCCATTGAGGCCGTGTCACGCCTGCTATCAAGAGGGGAAAAGATAGAATATCGGATAGTGGGTGATGGACCTCTACGTGAGGATTTGCAACAGTTGATAGA
>CABVRV010000128.1 GCA_902500755.1 uncultured Nitrospira sp. | reverse complement strand
CGACACTTCCAGGTCTCTCCGATTCACTCGTGACCTACCTCTACTTCCGACTCGGCATACGGACGCTTTCGGACCTCGATCAACTCCTTCGATCCCATCTGATTCGAACGTTACCGAACTTCTCAGGATCAGAGGAGCAGTTACTAGAGGCCGTCCTACAACGGATGCAGAAACCGGTGCCTTAGGACACCTTCAGTTCCTTGAATATCTTCCAGCTCTTCAACAACTCCACCGCCTTCTGCAGCTGGATATCCTGTTCAAGTGAAAGTTCCCCGCTCAGTTCTTGCAAGGACGGGGGGGGCGTTCCATTTTTCAAACCAGGTTCGTCCGAGGACTTTCCATCGTGCGGCGAGGCATCCTTCCCGACCGGTGGTTTACCTGTCTTCCCCTCTCCCTCCTTCTCACTGGGTTTCCCATCAGAAGCTTTGGCCGGAGAGGCATTGGGGAGCTTCACCACGATATCAGGGGTAATGCCGGTCGACTGAATCGACCGACCTTTTGGCGTATAGTACTTGGCGGTCGTGAGGCGAAGGCCTGAGCCATCACCCAAGGCCAAGATTGTCTGTACCGATCCTTTTCCGAACGATGTAGTCCCGACCACGACAGCCCGACCCCAATCTTGCAGCGCCCCAGCCACGATCTCTGAGGCACTTGCCGACCCTTCGTTGACAAGCACAATCACCGGAAGATCTTCCAGCTGGTCCTTCGACTTGGCGAACCATTCGTCCTTTTTCCCTTCCCGGCTTTTGGTGTAGACCACCAACTTGCCGCTGGGAAGAAACTGCTCGGAGACATCGACGGCCGCAGTCAGTAACCCGCCAGGATTATTTCTGAGGTCGAGAATCGTGCCTTGCACTTTCTGGTCGCGAAACTGTTTGATCGCTTTGGAGAGATCTCGTCCGGTCGCTTCTTGGAACTGCGTCAACCGAACATAGCCGAGATTGTCGATCATCTTCGACTTCACACTTTCAATCTTGATGGTATCCCGGAGAAGCGTGAATACCAACGGCTCCGGTGTGCCATCTCGTTGAATGGTCAAGTTGACTTTACTGCCCTTCGGCCCTCGCATCTTTGTGACGGCATCCATCAAACTCAGGTCCTTCGTCGAGTCTTCATTCACCTTGGTGATGAAATCGCCGGCCTTAATCCCGGCCCGATAGGCAGGCGTGCCTTCAATCGGCGCGATGACCGACAACCGGTTATCCTTGACGCCGATTTGAATGCCGACTCCTCCGAATTCTCCTCTCGTCTCCACCTGCATCTCTTTGTACATCTCAGGCGTCATGTAGGCCGAGTGTGGATCAAGCGTCCCCAGCATGCCACGAATGGCGCCTTGAATGAGGTCTTTCGGCTTCGTCTCTTCGACATAATGTTTTTGAACTTGATTCAGGACCTCTGAAAATGTCTTGAGCTCCTCGTAGGTCTCACTCGCATGCCCGGTGCGCTCCCATCCTTTTCCAATGACGACTCCACAGAGCAGGGCGAGTGCGATCATCGGTCCAATCACCCAAGACTTCCGCCGCGGCTGCTGTTCCATCATTGTCACATCCCTTCTTTCCTGCGTTACCTGAGCATCTGGCCACCAACCCTGACGAGCTGAGACCTATCGTTTCGCCAACCAATGGAGCGGATCCACCGGTTCAGCCCCTTCCCGCAACTCAAAGTATAATGTATTTTCTCCAATCATGCCCGTATCCCCGGTTTCTCCGATTGCGTGGCCTTCGACAACTTGTTCACCCACGCTGGCAAGGATCTTGGAAGCGTGTGCATACAGTGAAAAGAAGCCGTTGGCATGATCCAGGATTATAACGAGTCCGTACCCTTTCAACCAGTCTGCATAGACCACGCTCCCCGGCATGACCGCATGAATGAGGCTTCCCTCTGTCGCGCGAATTTCAATCCCTTTTCGCTGGACATAGGTATCGAACGTGGGATGCTTCTGGCGTCCAAAGAACGAGACGATCTTTCCCTCTACCGGCCAAGGCAGCATGCCTCTGGTGGCGACACGCGGCAACGGGACCGTCGGCGACGAAGCCGTCGGCGGGCGCATGGCCATTGCACGTCGGCGCGTTTCTAATTCATTCAAGATGTTATCCAGTCGCGAGGCGGACCGTTCCAGCTCCTTCACGGCGCGATGATAGGAATCTTTCTCATGCTTGATCTTGGCAAGATAGCTTTTCTTTTCTTTTTGAAGGACGCGGATGTCGGTTAGTTTCTTTTCAATATTTTGCTTGATGGCAACCATTCCGGTTCTGGCCTCCGCGCGCTGATGCTCGGCTTCCTCCATACGGGCCATATCGGTCCTAAACGTCTCGATTAGATCGAAGTCCTTTTGTGAGACGGTGGAAAGATATCGCGCGCGACGTTGAAGATCTCCGTATGAGTCAGACGTCAAGAGCGCCTTTACATACCCAAACCGCCCCTCCATGTATTGCGCTCGAAGTCGCGAGAGGATCGCCTCGCGTCGGGCCTGGATACCGGCTCGCATCGCCACAAGCTGTTCTGTAATATCCCCTATTTCTTCATCTTTTTGCCGAAGTTTCTGGTTGATGTCACGATGATCTTGTCGATGACGGATCAGCCGTTCATCCAGTGACTGGATGCCTTGAAGAACCGATTCCCATTTTTTCTCCGCTTCATCGGCTCGCTTCCGTTTTTCTTGTATCCTGTCCTTCAACACCTCGAGGGTCTTTCGCTGCCGTTCGATCTTATCTGCAATAGGATCATCCGCCGCTGCCACAACTGACACCGCTCCACCGAGCGTCGCACAACAGAGCAGGATCGTGAAGGAGACGTTCATGTGCGTCCCTCTCCGACTCGAAGCAATGAGACCACACTTCCTGCGAGACCCAACCCCATGCCAACCATCACAAGAGCCATACAAAGAGGGAGCGGAAAAAATGAGAGCAGGCTCTCAATCCCGCTGAAACGGCTGGCCAATTGCATCTGCTGACGAAACAGTTCAAAGCCAATCTTCAGAATCCCCAAAGACAATGCACTACCGAAGGCGCCCAGCACGGCCCCCTCGAGAAAATAGGGAGTGCGGATGAAGGTGCGCGTCGCCCCGACGGAACGAAGAATCTCAATCTCCTCCCGTCTGGTCAGCAGTGCGAGTCGTGTCGTGTTCCCGATGATCGTCACCGAGGCAGCCGAGAGCAGCATCCCCACCCCAATTGCAATCAGCTCAATGTAGCCGATCAGCTCAGCCAGCACATTAATCCATTCTTGATTATAGTCGACCTTGGCGACACCTTCCATCATCTGCACCCGTTCAGCCCAGCCTTTCATCGACTGCGGAGAGCGATAGTTCGGGGCCAGTGTCACGACGAATGACGCCGGTAACGGGTTCTCTCCGAGCCCCTCCAGCAAGTGGGACTCCGCAGGGAACTGTGCACGAAACTCTCCGAGCGCTTGCTCTTTCGAAATAAACAGCACGCCGAATACCATACGATCCGACTTCAGTTCCTGCTCAAGCGCTTGCCTCCTCGCAGGATGAACCGCGTCTTCCAGATAGACCATAATCTTGACGTCTTCCTGAAGCCATCCGGCCGCATTGCGCAAGTTTACGTACAGAAGCAGAAAAATGCCGACGCAGGCTAACGTAAAGGCCGTGGTCAAGATAGCGACGATCGTCGTCGTGCGATTGGTCCGCATATTGGCCCAGGCTTCACGAACGATATACAATAACCGTCTCATACTTCGACTCGCTCCGCCGGCCGCCCTTCCGGCATCAAGACTCCTTGCACCAAGGTCACCGCTCGCCGATTAATCTGTTTCATCACATAGGGATCGTGCGTGGCAACAATGACGGTTGTTCCACGAGCATTGATCAGCTTGAACAAGTCAATAATTTCTCCGGTGCGCTCGGGATCGAGGTTCCCCGTTGGCTCATCGGCGAGGAGCACGACCGGTCCATTGACGATCGCTCGAGCGATACACACACGCTGTTGTTCTCCAGCCGAGAGACTGTTCGGCGATTGATCTTTCTTGTGATCGACACCCACGGCACGTAACGCCTCCGTCACTTTACGCCGGATGTCCTTCTCAGACACACTCTGAACGACTAATGGAAGCGCCACGTTGTCGAACACGGATTTTTTCGACAACAGACGAAAATCCTGAAAGACCGATCCGATCTTCCGTCGGAGATACGGAATCTCTGATTGTTTGAGTTTGGTCACGTTTCGCCCATGAACAAACACTTGTCCCTCATCGGGCTGCTCCTCACCAATCAGCATCCGCAACAAGGTGGACTTTCCAGCTCCGCTTGGCCCCATGAGAAGAACAAAATCCCCCTTCTCAATTTCGATCGTGACGTCGGAGAGCGCCGCCCGCCGGTCGTACCATTTCGACACATGGATTAATTGAATAATTGCGTCCACTGAATTCCCTTAACGAAGGGTACGAACCGTCACTGTTCGGTGACGTCAAACGCGTTCTGGAAGTGCTCGATCTGTCCCTGCGCGGAAGATCGCCCGTGGACCAACACGACATCAAATCGACAGACCTTGTCGGACCAGTGTCGTCGCGCCAAATACTGCGCCGCTAGTTTTGCCAGTTTGGCCCGCTTCCGATAGTTCACCGCCAGCAGCGCCCCACCAAACGCGTTGGTGGCCCGACCTTTGACTTCAACGAAGACAACGACCCCATGGTCTTCGGCCACGAGATCTAATTCTCCGATGGAAGTCCGTACGTTGCGATCGAGAATTCGATAGCCCTTGGCGCGTAGGAGCTGTTCTGCCAATTCCTCACTGGCTTGACCGAACACATGCCGCTGGTCTGGAACAGTCATCCGCTTACAGGTCGAAGAGCCTCTGGCTCTCGGGTGGAACATACTTCATCTTCGTCGCGCTCATCACTTCCTGCACCGGGGCGAACGTACGACGATGAATGGAACAAGGGCCATGGCGAGCAAGTCGCTCTAAGTGTTCGGTCGTGCCATACCCCTTGTGGAACAGAAAGCCATATTCAGGAAATAGCTCGTGATACCTTGCCATCAGGCGATCTCTCGTGACTTTGGCAATGATGGAAGCCGCCGCAATCGATACGGATAGAGAATCGCCCTTGATGATAGGCCTTGTAGGTACTTTAAACCCTGGGAGCACAACGGCATCGATCAGCAAGTAATCTGGAGGAAGAGTCAGTTGATCGACGGCTCGGCGCATCGCCAACCGAGTCGCTTCAAGGATATTGAGCTGGTCAATCTCAGCAACGTCCGCCGATCCGACTCCAACCCCCACAGCCTGCTCAAGAATGGCGGCATAGACCTGCTCTCGGTCTTTGGCAGGCAGTTGTTTCGAATCATTGATCCCCAATAGTCGACATCGGGTTGGCAAGATGACTGCCGCAGCAACCACAGGACCAGCCAAGGGGCCACGTCCAGCTTCATCGAGGCCCGCTACACGTCGATAACCACAAAGCCAGGCTACCCGCTCAAACTCTTGGGTGGGCCCCATGGAACATTTCCTCGCCGGCAATCATACGATCATCTTGACCTGATTGCTGACCACATTTCCAGAGAAGCGATCTACGCCGTGGCCGTCGCTTCTTCCGAGGCCGTGGGCTGCGTGGACGGTTTACTCTCTCCTCCCACAAACTCACGCTCTTCGACTTTTGCAAACTTTCCCTTCTTGCCACGCAAATAGTAGAGCTTTGCGCGTCGAACCCTCCCCTGTCGAACCACATCAATCTTGGCGACGATCGGAGAATGGACCGGAAAAATTCGCTCAACTCCGACTCCATACGAAAGCTTTCGGACTGTAAACATCTCCGTATTCAAGCTTCCCTTGCGGGCAATCACCGTTCCTTCATAGACCTGAATACGCTCTTTCTCACCTTCCACGACTTTGACGTGGACCTTGACGGTATCCCCGATCTCAAAATGTGAGACCGACTTCTTCGTCAACGACCGCTGAATGCGTTCCAACTGATTCATAACCCTATCCCTCCTCCCGGCGTGATATCGGAACCGTCAATAGGCCTTCGCTCTTCAACTCATCTAATAACTGTCGATCTTCACTCGTAAACGACCGATCATGTAACAGATCGGGACGTCTGAGGTACGTACTGCGCAACGCTTGCTTACGACGCCACAACCGAATCGCCTCATGATGGCCGGACAGCAAGACTTCGGGCACCCCGATTCCGCCGATCTCAGCCGGTTTCGTATACTGCGGATACTCCAGCAGCGATTCAGAAAAGGACTCTTCCACGGCAGACCGCGGGTCGCCTAAGACCCCAGGGACCAGGCGTGCTGCGGCATCAATCAATACAAGAGCCGGCAACTCGCCACCGGTCAATACATAGTCTCCGACTGACACCTCTTCCGGAGTCAACGCCAGACGCACACGTTCATCCACTCCTTCATAATGCCCGCACAGAATGACGATTCGGCGACGCTCACCAGCCAACTCTTGCGCATAGGACTGCGTCATCCGCCGACCTTGAGGAGTAGGAAACACGACCCGAAGACCCTCTCCGTTCGCCTCTGCATCGCTCCGCACTGCGGCAACCGCGTGAAGAATCGGGTCGGCCTTCATGACCATACCGGCCCCGCCTCCGTACGGCGTGTCATCGACCATCTTATGGCGATCCGACGCGAAGTCCCGCACGTTGCGCACGTTCACATGGAGCAGACCCTTCTCTCGTGCCCGCTTCAGCATGCTGTGCGCTAAAACCGGCTCAATCATCCCCGGAAACAATGTCAGCACTTCGAAGCGCAACATGCTACGCATCCAATCCGTCGATCATCCGAACCGTCATCATCCCAGCAGGAAGATCGACCGCCACGATCAATTCTTTCGCTGCCGGAATCAGGAGTTCCTTCTCTCCTTGTCGAACCACGAATACCGGATTTCCCGGCAAATTCCAAATTTCTTCCAGTATCCCGATCGATCGCCCTTCGTCGGTACGAACGGTCAGGCCGATCAAATCGCATTCGTAATAGTGCCCATCCGGGAGGGCAGGTACTGCCCCACGAATCGTCTGTATGTATCCTCCCCGCCAGAGACTCGCTTCCTCCGGTGTGGTGAGGCCGCTCAGTCCAAGGATGAACCGGGCACCGGCCCGTCTCACATGCGTGACGCTGGTCTCAAGGGTCTGACCATTCCTCCCCATAAGACTGACACGCCCCAAGCCTTCAATTCGGCCAGGCACATCGGAGAGCGGACGAACCTTCACCTCTCCTCGGACACCGAATGGGCGCTCGATCTGTCCCACCGTCACGGTTTCTGGCTGATTCGTCATACCACGACGTTAGGATTTCGCAGGCGCCTTTTTCTGCGCAGCTTTTTCAGCTTCAAATTGCTTCCAGACTCCCGCCCTGCGCAGTAATGTCCGCACCGTCACTGTCGGTTGTGCGCCGTGGTGAAGCCACCTGAGCACACGTTCCTGTTTGAGCTCCGGGACGCCGGCCTCTTTTAATGGGTCAAAGATCCCGAGGATCTCAAGGAAGCGTCCGTCGCGGGCTTTCCGCGAATCTGCCGCCACCACTCGATACATCGGTCGTTTGTGCCTTCCCGTTCGAGCTAATCTCAAATGTACAGCCACGACTGTCCTCCTTCTCCAGCTATGTGAAGACCATCTACTGAGACCGTAAGAGCTGGGCGAGCTGTCGACGCCCCCCCGCACCGGTCATCGCTTTTGCCAACTTCTTTGCGGACAAAAATTGCTTGATCAGCCGATTCACCTCCTGCACCGTCGTCCCGCTCCCGCGGGCAATCCGCTTTTTTCGACTCCCATTGATGATCGTATGATCACGACGTTCCCGCGCAGTCATCGAATCGATCACGGCAACGACCCGACCGATCTCCCGTTCCGGCTTATCGCCATCGAGGGCGTGCTTTAACTTTTGGCCGCCCGGGAGCATGCCCAAAATTTGCTCGAACGAACCCATACGGCTGACCTGTCCCAACTGGGTCCGGAAATCTTCCAGTGTGAACGTGTTGCTGGTGAGCCGCTTCTGTGCTTCTTCTGCTTGCTCACGCGTGATACTCTCTTGCGCTTTTTCAATGAGAGACAAGACATCCCCCATTCCCAGTATCCGGGAGGCCATCCGGTCCGGATGAAACGGTTCAAGCGCATC
>CABVRV010000127.1 GCA_902500755.1 uncultured Nitrospira sp. | reverse complement strand
ATCAATGCCGGTCAGCAGCTAGATTTGACAAATGGCTCTTCTATTACCACGACAACCCAGTCACGCCAGGCGAATGGCGGCAATATCGATATTCGCGCCATCGATCGTGTACGTCTCGTGGATAGCACGATCAGCACGTCCGTGAAGGGAGCCGAGGGTAGTGGTGGGAATATCTTCATCGATCCAAAGGTGGTGATGTTGGAGGGCAGTAACGTTACAGCGCAAGCAGTTGGAGGGTCTGGAGGAAACATCACGTTCGTCACCCCTCTATTCTTGCAAGACTCTGCCAGCACCGTGAGCGCCACCTCACAACGTGGCATAAGTGGCACGGTGCTCATACAATCACCAACGTCGAACCTCAGTGGCACTGTTGGGCAGCTCGCGTCAAAGACAAACCCGCCCCAGGTGCTCTTACAAAACCGCTGTGTCGCCCTGGCCGGCGGCGAGCAGAGCACCTTCATTCTTGCCGGACGTGACGCACTTCCCAGCGAGCCAGGCGGATGGCTCAGCAGCCCGGTTGCGATGGAGCACTGGACGGGAGAGGAGAAGGAGCATGCGTCAGGCTTGATGGTACGGAGTCTAGGATCGAATGGATTGTCGGGAATGGCCGCGCTTCAGGATAAATCACATGTTCTCTCGATGCGACGCCTGACGCCTCCGGGATTCTTAGTTCGGTCATTTGCAACTGGTACCACAGGCTGTCCTTCATGACAGGTGGCGTTGGTATCCTGACGCGACGAAGTCGTCGCCATATTATCTTCCAAGCCATTCTCTCCGGTGGTTTGGTCATGACGATCATCGCGATATCCTCACTAGTTTTCGCACAGGGGTCGCCTCTGCCGACTCCTCCCATCTTCGATCCCACAATGCGATCCGGCGAGCCCCCAACACCGCTGAAGAAAGAATTCGCACCGCCTCCCACGCCTCCGCCAAGTCCCGTGCTCCCACCGGTGCCACCGACCGCACCGGAGGACGGTGCGCAGCAACAGCTCGGCCAGATACAAGTCTTCGTCAAGTCCATCGTGGTCACGGGACATACCGTGTTCTCCAATGAGGAGATCGCCGCCGTCACCACACCCTATGAGAACCGCACTCTGACCACCGAGGATTTGGAAAGGCTACGGCTCGCGCTCACATTCTTGTACGTCAACAACGGCTATATCACGTCCGGTGCCGTGATTCCCGATCAGGACGTGAAAGATGGGGTGATTCAGCTACAGATTATCGAAGGCGCTCTGTCACAGATCAACGTCGAAGGAACCAACTGGTTTCGGCGGGGCTATCTCAGTGACCGCATCGAGCGAGGGGCAGGTCCTCCGCTGCGGATGGAGCCGCTCCAAATGCGGTTGCAATTGCTCCAACAAGATCCCCGTATTGAGCAGATTAACGCCGAATTGCGCCCTGGGGATCAGCGTGGCGAAAGCCTCCTGAACGTCAAAGTCAAAGAGCAGAGCCCCTGGAGGATGTGGCTGGAGTTCAGCAACTATCAGACGCCGGTCGTCGGAGCCGAGCGAGGGTTGATGACGGTCGCCCATCAGAATGTGACCGGTCATGGAGATCCGCTCACCGTCACGTATGGAGGCTCGCGCGGAGTCCATCCGGTCATCGACGTCGCCTATACCCTTCCGCTCAACCGCTACGACACGACCTTCACCGCCTCCTATCGCCGGAACGACTTCGTGGTCGTCAGCGACCAATTTCGGTTTCTGGACTTGAACTCTGAGTCGGAAATCATCGGCTTCACGCTCCGGCAGCCGCTCTATCGAACCCTGACCGACGAACTTGCCGTCGCCGTCACGGGCGAACGACTTTACAATAAAATTACGTCGGCGCTCGATAGCGTCGGTGGGACCCCACTCCTTATCCCCGGTTCGTCGGATACCGGCGTGAGCTCCGTGAGCGCGTTGCGCTTCATTCAAGAATATGTCCATCGCACACCAACCTCAGTCATTGCCGCACGCTCCCGGTTTTCGGTGGGGCTGGACGTCCTGAATGCCACCACCAATGCCGGCCCCTTGCCGGATGGACGATTCTTCTCCTGGTTGGGGCAACTCCAGGGCATCCGGCGTTTTGACGATTGGTGGGGGATGCAGCTTCTGGGACAGATGAACCTCCAGATTGCCAACGATCGTCTGTTTCCGCTTGAGCAGATTCCCGTTGGAGGACGTTTTAGTGTCCGTGGATATCGTGAGAACACGTTGATTCGAGACAATGGCTTTCTGTTCTCCGTTGAGTCACGATTTCCTTTACTGCGCTATGCCAGCGGCGAACCGCTCTTGCAGTTTGCGCAATTCGTGGACGTCGGCAGGGCCTGGCAGGCGAAGGGTGGCACTCCTGATCCTCAGACATTGGCCAGTGTCGGATTGGGTCTCCGTTGGGCTGTATTGCCGAGAGATCGGGCAAGGTTTGAGCTCTATTGGGGCGTCCCGCTCAATCACGTCACGCATCCTTCCGGCAACCTCCAGGATTACGGCATTCATCTTCAGGCAGTCGTCCAAGCCTTCTAACGACAAGAGGCTCATGGTGGCACACACTCGATCATTCATTCCGCTGATCCGGCGCGGAGTCCGCTTCTTCCTATTGATGGCGGTGGTGTTCTTCCCCGTCACGCCCTCAGAATCCCACGATACCTCGACGCCTGCCGGCTCAGCGATGAAAGAGGGAGGACTCGCCTTTCAACGTGGCGCCTTCGGTGAAGCCTCGTCTCATTGGAAGCAAGCGGTGGACCTCTATAGGGCCGCTGGAAACCTTCCAGCACAGGTCGAGGCCCTTGTCCTCTCGGCTCAGGCCTCAATGGGCTTGGGACAATCCAAGCAGGCGCTGCAATCGCTGGAGCTTGCGCTGGCCATTGCCCAGAAGAGCGATGATCCCCTCCCCGGAGCCACCGCCCTCGGACATTTAGGACGCACCTACTTGACGCTCGGCCAAGTGACCGAAGCCTCGGAATACCTCCGTCAAGCCTCGGCCTTGGCAAAACAACAGAATTCCTCGCCGCTCATGGCCACCACGCAGAACGATCTCGGAGTGTTCTTCGCCGTACAACAACAAGACAAAGAAGCGCTAGCGGCCTTCCGGGAAAGCATCACCTATTCGCACGACGCCAAGTTACCGCTGCTCACGGTGACGGCTCACACCAATGCCGCACGGACTCTCGCGCGACTCGGTCAACCACTGAACGGCCGCATCGCGCTCGACGCGGGACTCGACCACGTACAAGACCTTCCGCCGTCTCGCGACAAATCACTCGCTCTGATCGGAATCGCTCTGGCCTATCAGCGGCTGCTTCCTCAACTCCCCCAGGAGCATGACCCCCTTGTGCTGAGAACCGCGGGCGTGCTCCAAGAAGCGGCCGCCATCGCCGAACAACAGAGCGACAAGAGGACGCTGTCCTATGCCTTCGGGCATCTTGGATATCTCTACGAAACAGAATTCCGCATGGACGAGGCCTTGCAGCTCACCAGGCGAGCAGTCTTCGCCGCGCAATCAGTGGATGCGCCGGAATCACTCTATCGCTGGCAATGGCAATTGGGCCGTTTATTGGCCTCGACCGGCCAATTGGACAATGCCATTGCGTCCTACCGGCAAGCGGCTTCCACGCTCCAACCGATTCGGGTTGAGATCGCACAGGCTTCTTCCGAAGGTCCTATAGCCGGTCAGGACAGCATGAAGCCATTGTTCTTTGAGCTTGCCGACCTCTTACTTCAACGGGCTGCCCTCACTGATGATGAGAAGGCCGCCCAAGGCTACTTAATAGCGGCGCGCGACGCGATCGAAGCGTATAAAACCGCCGAGCTTCGAGACTATTTTAAAGACGACTGTGTCGACGCGGCCCGCGCGAAGCTGACGACGTTCGACCGACTCTCGCCGGACACGGCCGTCATCTATCCCATCATGTTTGCGTCGAGGCTGGAGTTGCTCGTCAGCCTTCCGTCCGGGTTACAGCGCATTCCGGTCGGCGTATCCGCGGATCGGTTGACACAGGAGGTGCGGGCGTTCCGCCGCCTCGTGGAGAAACGAACGACCCGCGAGTACCTTCCCCATGCGCAACAGCTCTACGATTGGCTGATTCGTCCGTTGGAAGCGGAACTGTCCCGGCATCAGATCACCACGTTGGTGTTGGTACCGGACAGTGCCTTGCGGACAATTCCCCTGGCGGCACTCCATGACGGGTCCTCGTTCTTGATCAAGAAATTTGCCCTCGCCATGACACCAGGCATCACCTTAACCGATCCTCGACCGCTCAACCGCTCTACGTTACGGTTTCTGACGGCCGGCCTCACCAAGTCCGTGCAAGGATTCCCCCCCCTCCCCTATGTCGCCGAAGAGGTGGCATCTATCGAGCAGCTTTACAAAGGGGACCAACTGCTCAACGATGCCTTTCGGACGGCGAAGCTGGAACAAGAATTGCGTGATGGAGGCTATAGCGTGTTGCACATCGGGACACACGGCAAGTTTTCGACCGATGTCGCCGACTCGTTTCTCCTCACGTTCGACGGGAAATTGACGATGCAGAGACTCGATCACTTGGTCGGCCTCTTTCGGTTCCGGGAGGAGCCGCTTGAACTGTTGACCTTGAGCGCCTGCCAAACCGGTATCGGCGATGATCGCGCGGCACTCGGTCTCGCCGGTGTGGCGCTCAAAGCCGGAGCCCGAAGCGCGTTGGCCACGCTCTGGTTCATCAACGACGAGGCCTCCGCCTCGTTGATCTCGGAGTTTTATCGACAGCTACGGAATCCCTCTCTCTCTAAAGCCGTCGCACTCCAGCGTGCTCAGATGAAACTCTTGGACGACCGGATTTATGAACATCCGGCCTACTGGTCGCCGTTTCTGCTGTTGAACAACTGGCTGTGAAAGGAGCGCATCGTGAACTCTCTCGTTGTCATAGGGATGAGCGTTGTGATGACCGTCGCGGGAATGCACACCCCCGCCTCAGCAGAACAGCCGACACCGATACAAACCATTCAACAGGATGACCCTCAACTTCCTGTGTATACGCCGCCCAAGAAGCTGACACCTCGCGCGCGAGTGGGCGGCACCTTGCGAGGGTCAGAGAGTCTTGAGCCGGAACTCGTCGCCTTGGTTCCGGACCATGTCGGCCTGACCGTGAAGCAGACACCGACGTTGAATTGGTATCTCTCGATGCCGACGACCTATCCGCTGCGGTTTACCCTGAATGACACGCAAAAGATTACTCCTCTCTATGAAGGAGCCCTCGCCGTTCCGACGAAGGCCGGAGTCCAGTCGATTGACCTCAAATCATTAGGACTTACGCTCGAACCTAATGTTCAATACCGCTGGTTCGTGTCGGCCAGTCCCAATTCTGAATCTCCATCCAGGGATATCGTCGCGGGTGGAATGATCGAACGATGCGAATTCAACGAGTGCCTCACGGTGACCTCGGTGAACTTGACGTGTGACCGGGAAAGCGTCCGCACCAATGCCCTCATCGGATTCTGGTACGATGCGATGGGGTGTGTCTGTTCGCTGATTGAGAAAGAACCGACTGATCCGTCGCTTCGAAGGCTGCGAGCAGCGCTCCTGCGACAAGTGGGCCTTAACGGCGTCGCGGACTGGGATCTGAAGTCCCTGGAGAGCCGGGCAAGATAGGTCCCTGTGGCTCCTCTGATATCGGAGGTTGAACCCGGTTGGATGAATCTATTTTGATTCAGTATGACTACATTTTGATTCAGTAGGCGTGGCCAGCTTCACATTGGTAAGTACTGCAGTCTTGGTTTCTACCTGGCAGAGATAGGTTGTTGGATCCCTGGCTCGAATAGGCACAGGGCTTGCTGTACCAGAGGAGTACAGCCGTTCGATGGGAAAACCGCATGGCAGGCTGCACGTCGTCCAAGCAGCGGACGATTGAGACAGAACCAGAAGAACCATGTCATGAAACAGTCCACCAGCGGCCAACGTAACACCCTCATGCCGCTCGTGGAAGTTCTCGTTCACAATTCTTCCTTCTCACGGCACCCACGGCTAGGCGGAAACACACCATCCCCTTTGAGGAAGGGACGGCGCTGTTCGTCGCGCCATCGTGATTCTTTACTCGACAAATCGATGGGTTCTGCTCGCACAACACCATCATGATCCTCCTGATTCGTACAGACCGGGGACCGAGAATGCCGCCCCTGTCATGCCTATGGCTGAAAGCGTGTATCCTCATCATCACGCTTTGGTACGTCCTCCCTCCTCCTAGTGAAGCAGCGGACATCGAGATCGCCATCCTCAAGTCATCAGACCTTAAGGCCTACAATGAGGCCATTCAAGGATTCAAAGCCACTGCGCCAAGGGCGGCTCTCTACTCAGAATATGATTTGCGCGGTGACCTGGAGCAGGGCAAACAGCTGGCCAGGAAAATCCGCGCTTCAGAATCATCTCTCGTCGTCGCCGTCGGGCTCAAGGCGGCGCTGGCGGCCAAGTTGGAAATTTCTGATATTCCCGTCCTTTACATGATGATCCTCGATCCCTTGAAACACGGATTGACCACAGCCAACATGACGGGTATCCTCCCGGCCATTCCAGACGAGCGACAGTTCAAGATCGTCCGAACACTCTTGCCGACGACACGGCGGATCGGCGTTCTCTACGATCCGGCCAAAACGGCCGCCAAGCTCAAGGAAGCGGCAACGCACGCCGCAGGCTACGATTTTCAGCTGCAAGGCTTCCCCGTCGAGAACGAAAAAGATGTCTCCCACCAACTGCGGTCGCTCGTTGCCTCGTCGGAAGCCTTGTGGCTGATCCCAGACTCGACGGTGCTGACGGACGAGTCGGTTCGCTTTCTGATTGAGTCCGCACTGGCCAAACAGATCCCTGTCATCGGCTTCTCTTCAGAGTTCACGCGCCTGGGCGCGCTGGCCAGTTTGTCTATTCGCCACAGCGAAATCGGCCGGGAAACCGGTCTCCTTGCCAAACACATTTTGGATGGCGAGAAACCATTCCCGTCGAAGCCGATCACCGTCCAACGAGTCAGTATTTCGGTGAATCAGAAGACGGCACGCTATTTGAGCATCACGATTCCCAAGGAGCTCGATAGCCTGATCGATGAGACCTATTGAGTGATCAACTGATGGGCACAGAGTATACAAGGCAGGATCTCGCATCACGACCCACTCCGTGGTTCTTCGGACTCCGCTTGAAGTTTGTGCTGTTTTTCAGCCTCATTCTCATCATGACCTGTTCGTCTTTGAGCTGGTATTTCATCGAAACGAGACGCAGAACCATGACGGATAATCTCCAGGAACTAGGAACGATCCTCCTGACCAACACGGTACAGAACGACCATTTTCGAATCGGTGGGATGGTCTTGGAGGATCGAGACACGCTTGAGCAGTTTATGCACAGCCTTATGGCGATCGACCGTGTCGTCTACCTGGTGATCACGGCTTCTGACGGGCGCATTCTGGATCAACAGAGCAAGCGAACGAGGCGATTACCGGCCGGTTCATTAGCGGCACAGCAACCGATCTACCCGGACGATCGCATTCTCGAGTCGTTGCTCCAGGCTCCCCTGACTGCTCCGCTCATTACCCGATTGGTACTCTCTCCTAAACAGAAATTGGTCCCGCAAGATGAATCTTCAGATTGGCTCCTCCCTTTTTTGGTTCGGAAAGAAACCTTCTTTGACTTTGCGATGCCGGTCATTAGAGATACGGCTCATTCATCTCAACTCACAGACGAGTTTGGAGAGAAGGGAAGTTCTTCACCCTCAAAGGCAAACTCGTTGGTGGTCGGTATGGTACGCATCGGGATTACCGATGCACAGGCCAAAGAGGCACTGTTGACCATTATCCTTAATATTGCATTATTAACGTTGCTCATTATCGCCGCAGGCATCGTCAGTGCACACTTGCTCACGTCACGTATAACGATACCACTGCGCAGTCTAGCCGGTGCAGCCCGGCAACTCGCAGATGGACGTGACGCACCGGTTCCACTCGCTGTCTCGACCAGGGATGAAGTCGGTCAGCTCACCCATGCCTTCAATGTGATGACGCAATCTTTGCACGAGCGAAATCAGGCGATCACGTTGAATCTCGAGACGATCAGAAGGCAAGTCAGGCAGCTGACGACTGCACACAAGGTCAGCACTGCAATTGCGAGTGC
>CABVRV010000126.1 GCA_902500755.1 uncultured Nitrospira sp. | reverse complement strand
TGAGTCCGGAGGCGATCTCGGTCGGCCAGGCCTTCGTTGAGATGCGCAATCTGTTCACGTAGGACCCGGATTTCCTCCTTTTGAACCTCGCGGGTCTGCTCGGCGATCCGACAGGTCTCCAGGGTATCCCGGACTTCGTCTGCTTGAGCCGCCGCCAGCGAATCGAACTCACTGATCCGCTGGTCGCGCTCCGTGAGCGCCTGCTCCAGCTGCTGAAGTGTGCCGCGATGCGCGGCTTCCCGGTCGCTCAGCTCAACCTCCAGCTGATGCACGCGACTTCGCATCGACTCCAACTCCTTGACGTGCTCCTTTACCTCGGCGCGAAGGCGCTCTCGGGCGGGGAGGCCTTCGTTCAGGTGCGCAATCTGTTCGCGCAGGACTCGGATTTCCTCCTTCAGCACTCCCTGGGTTTGTTCAGCGGCTTGACAGGCCTGTTGGGCCTCCTGGAGTTCTTGCGCCTGGGTGGCCGCCTGTGAATCGAACTTGCTGATCCGACGATCGCGCTCCGTGACCGCCTGTTCGAGTTGCTTGATCGTCCCCCGATGGGCCGCCTCCCGATCACTCAATTCAATTTCCAGCTGCTTGACGCGGTCTTGCACTGCCTCCAGCTTCTTCAGCTGAGTCCGGAGG
Source organism: uncultured Nitrospira sp. (assembly GCA_902500755.1). Lineage (GTDB taxonomy): Bacteria > Nitrospirota > Nitrospiria > Nitrospirales > Nitrospiraceae > Nitrospira_D. Next base: position 7,669 of record CABVRV010000126.1, on the reverse strand, counting down.
CGATCTCGGTCGGCCAGGCCTTCGTTGAGATGCGCAATCTGTTCACGTAGGACCCGGATTTCCTCCTTTTGAACCTCGCGGGTCTGCTCGGCGATCCGACAGGTCTCCAGGGTATCCCGGACTTCGTCTGCTTGAGCCGCCGCCAGCGAATCGAACTCACTGATCCGCTGGTCGCGCTCCGTGAGCGCCTGCTCCAGCTGCTGAAGTGTGCCGCGATGCGCGGCTTCCCGGTCGCTCAGCTCAACCTCCAGCTGATGCACGCGACTTCGCATCGACTCCAACTCCTTGACGTGCTCCTTTACCTCGGCGCGAAGGCGCTCTCGGGCGGGGAGGCCTTCGTTCAGGTGCGCAATCTGTTCGCGCAGGACTCGGATTTCCTCCTTCAGCACTCCCTGGGTTTGTTCAGCGGCTTGACAGGCCTGTTGGGCCTCCTGGAGTTCTTGCGCCTGATCAGCGGCGCTTGCGTCGAACTTCTTGATTCGCTGGTCACGCTCCGCGAGGGCCCGTTCCAGCTGCTGGAGCGCACCGCGATGCGCGGCTTCCCGGTCGCTCAGCTCAACCTCCAGTTGATGGACGCGGCCTTGGGCCGACTCCAGCCTTTCTACCTGGGCCCGGAGGTAGTTCCGATCGGTGATGCCTTCACTGAGTTGGGCGATATGCTCCCGCAGGACGCGGATCTCCTCCTTCAGCACCTCCTGGGCTTGCTCTGCTGCCCGACAGGTCTGCTGCACCCCGCGCAATTCGTCCGCTTGGTCGGCAATGATTAAATTGAGGTCGGTCATGCGTTGCCGCGCGACATTTCCTTCAGCCTCGAGGGCTGTCACGCGATTCGATCGTGCAGCCAAATCTGCTTCGAGCGCCTTCATCTGTTCGGTCCGCGCGGCGAGCTCTCGTTGGGTGGAGGTGATCATCGTCTCAGACGACATGATTTTCTGTTCGAGAATCTGCATGGCCGAGATCTTGACCTTCAATTCGTGTGAGGTCGTCTCCAGCGCCTTTTCCTTGGTGCGTAAGAGATTGACGAGCTCCTGGTACTGTTGTTCGAGCGAATCCTTTGGTGGTGGCTGCAGCCACTTACTCAGTGTACTCATAGGTCATTCAGTCCTTACATCAGCGATACGATGGGTTGATTGTGCTGGAGGTTGATGGCTCTCCCACGAGGGAAAGACCGGATCGATCCATGGTCGATTGCGGGCAACGAATGCGCGAGTGCTCGGCGGGAAGGAAAGATGATGTGAGGCGCACACCACCACAGGGAGTATCAATGCCCTTACCTCGCCGGTGAGAATCCCCGCACGTCTCATGAGATCAGCCTGCTGTGGATGATGTGATGACTGAGGTGCGACGTGTCACGGTACCACATTCTCTATTGTATGTACTAGGGTGAGATTCCCCTCGTCAAGCAGATCCGGGAGGAGCGAACCTCAACTCTGATGGTTGCAGAATCATGATGACCCAACGAGATGTGAAACCACGAAGGAATCAACATAGAACATGTTGTAATAGTTGAGCATGACGACAGCTGATCGGTTTGAAGATTTATGGGACTAAATCACCGGCGCAATCTGATTGTTGTCGCTCAGTTCACTGCATGCAACTTGATCAGATTGGTCCCGCCCGGCTGTCCCACGCGAGTTCCTGACAAGATCACGATGTTTTCCCCTGCCTTGACCAGCCCCTCTGATTTCAAGCGCCGCTCCGCCTCCTCCACGCGCGCATCGGTCTGCTCGATCTGTGGCGTGGTATACGGGCGTATGCCCCAATAGAGCGCCATCTGCTGCCTGACCGAATCAAACGGCGTGAGCGCGATAATGGGCGCGGATGGGCGTTGTTTGGAAATCAATCGCGCGGTGGACCCGCGTTCGCTGAATGTTACGATGGCACTCGCGGCGACCGATTTGGCTGCGGAGGCCGCAGCGGTACAGATAGCTTCCGGGAAAGACAGGTTTTCCATATCAGTTTGGCGTTTGAAGAGGACGCCGGGCTCGACTTCTCCCTCGGCCGCCCGGATGATGCGATCCATCACTCGCACCGTTTCGACTGGATAGGAACCGACGGCGGTTTCGGCTGACAGCATCACGGCATCAGTCCCATCGAAAACGGCATTCGCAACATCAGAGGCTTCCGCTCTGGTCGGACGCATCGCCTGTGTCATGGATTCCAGCATTTGAGTGGCCGTGATGACCAGACGCCGACGACGATTGGCTTCGACGATGATCCGTTTCTGCAACACCGGCACGGCTTCCGGGCCCATCTCGACACCCAAATCTCCACGAGCGATCATCACGCCGTCTGCATGGTCGAGGATTTCACCCAATGCCTGCACGGCCTCTGCTCGCTCGATTTTGGCGATGATCGGGATGTTGCTCCCATGCTCTGCCAACAAGGTCCGAACCGCATCAATATCCTGCGGCCCTCTCACGAAGGAAAGCGCCACATAATCGACGCACTGCTCGACGCCAAATCGAATGTCGTTTCGATCTTTGTCGGTCAGGGTAGGGGCGCTGACGACGGTACCGGGCAAATTGATCCCTTTGTGCGAGGTAATCTGGCCGCCGATGACGACCCTACAATCGATCCGGCTATCCATGACGCGATCGGCAATGAGTTCAATCAGCCCATCATTGATGAGCACTCGCGCTCCTGGCCGGAGATCGCGAGTGAGTGCAGGATAGGTGACTGGGATCTCAAGAACGGGAGAGGGAGCGGAAGCTTGTGCATCAGACCAGTCCCCAGACTCAGTCGACGTCCGCAGCCGAACCACTTGGCCGGCGTTCACTTCAACGCCGCTCTTCGGCAGCAGGCCCACCCGAATGCGAGGACCTTGCAGATCCTGGATAATCGCCACCGCCGACCCCTGCTGGGCGGCGGCGTCTCGGATGGCGGTGACCGCCGCGGCATGAGATGCTTGAGTGCCGTGAGAAAAATTCAGCCGAGCGGCGTTCATGCCGTTCTCAATCAACCGGCTTAAGATGGCCGGCGTACTACTCGCCGGACCAATCGTGCAGACAATCTTGGCTTTTCGCATCTTCGTGTACAATCGCTTCCTCGCTTTGAATTTTGAAAAGATGAAAGGAACATCACAGATCGATTCACCTGATATCGCATGGACGAAGGATAAGTGCCAGGGTTTTATTGCGACTTGCGCTATTCGTCAAGTTGGAGACCACGCTCGATCGGATTGCTCATTGATGATTCCACACTCTGTTCATCTCCGCTGAGCCGCTTAGTTTCCCGCATTTTCTTTTTCTTTTCTCTCTCGATCCGGCCTATGCCCGGAAGAAGCGATTGATGAAACATTTCCAGGAGCTTGAGGCCGACTACGAACTACCACTCGACTTGGTTCTGATGGCTGACATTCATCTGGCCGAACGACAGAAAACGCGTAGAACATGCGAAACAATCGCAAGAGAAGCCGACAGGAGCACTCGCGCCCGATCCAGAAGTGACGCTACCTCTCCTCACTGCAACTCGTGCGAAAACCGACGCTCTGCCTTCACCGCATGCATCGATAACCAAGGGTGCAACGAATGTCGTCAAAATATCGGCAGGGCTGTTGGCTAAATTTGGTAGTCTCGTAGAATCTGGTATGAGGTTAGGAACAGCATAGCGGATCAAAACCCGAGTTCTTTTTCCAGGTCGGCTTTCTTCTTGTCGAATTGCTTTTGCTCGGCTTCGCTCTTCTGGCTGAACATGCCTTTGATACTTTCTCCGGATTTTTCCATGGCCCGCTGCGATGCCTCGCCCTTCTTCTTAATCTGGGCAGCCACATCCTTTGCCTTGGTCGAGCCGGAGAATTCGTAATACATCATGGCCTGCCCTTGCGTGAAAGTCGGATCGGGGCGCTTCATGATGGTGTCGCCTCGCAATTCCGCGCGATCCTTCGCAGGCTTGTCCCCACCTGGCACATATTTCATCCACAGAGCGGCGCTCCTGAGCTTCTCGAGCGACTGCGCTGTGGCTTTACCCAGTTCGCCGATGTTGCCGGCTAAACCCTGAGCGTCTTTTTCCTCGGCCTTCATCAATCGGTCGGCGTTGGCTGACGCCACCTTTCGTAACTCTTGCTGGAACGCGGGCGGGGAGGAATAGGAGGCTCTCGATCCGGTATTGGGATCAACCGGACCGTACCGGCCGTTATCGATATTCCAAGCGGTCTCAAAGAGACGGAGATCGTCCGGCTTCGCCTGAACCGCCTTCAGGAGTACCCAATTGGCTTCTTGGTGATCCCCGATGGCTTCGAAATATCGGAACGCTGATGTCTGGCCGTCAACCCGCACCGGTTCGCCGGAGTATAGAACCCCTTTGGCCTCGGCGGCTTTGGCCAAATCTCGCCCCAATTTTGGCAGGTTAGCCTTGGCCTTCACTGCAGCATTCTTGTCGTAATGGTCGATGCAATCGCTGGTCACCACTCTCATGTACGCGGCAAAGAGAGCGGCAGGTTGTCCAGCCTGTTCCGCCTGCTGCAGCGCAGCCGACTGCGCCAGGGCAGCCTTCTTTTCATCATCACCCAAACATGGATCATCCGCATGGACAACCGGAGCGGTGAGGACAACTCCGATCAAGGCATATCCGGCCAATTTCATCAGACGCATACGTGATCACCTCCGCTTACTTGCCGAATAGGCCTTTCATCATCTTATTCACGTCGACGGGAAGATCGCGGTCGCCGCTCTTTCCACTGTCTTGGATTTCGCCGGCCTGTTTTCTGCCCGCCCGGCGCTGCTCCGCATTTTTCCGAAGTTCCTCCAGATTGGGCATACCGGCCCCTCCCATCATCGCACCCATATCGTTCTTGGTGTAGCCGTCCGGAATCTCGAAGAGGGCGGGGTTCTGCTTTTCGATCTTTAGATTGGTCAACTCACTGGTCATGCGCATCTTCTTGTCACCTTCTTTGGACAGCATGTCCATCTTGACGGTGATGCCTTCTTTCGTGGTCCAGAAGAAGCCGCCGAATTTTCCCGAGCCATCTTTCTTGACGGCGACGACCTTGGACTTGGTGGTCTTCACGCCGTTGATCGTCTCCTGACCGACCTCCGCCTGCTCGACCAGATCGAATGTATCCATGCCGGACTGGCTCGATGCATCCATCGGCATTTCCATATACATATTGCCCATCAGCTGCCACACGACCTTCTTATCCTTCCGAATGATGGACGTCATGCCGTCCGCTCCACCCATCTCCATCCGATCCTTGTTGGCCGTATGATAGATGCGGGACTTCATCGTCATGCCGCCTTCTGTTTCCATGGTGCTATCGGCCGAGTAATCAACCTGTACTTCCGGTAGAGAGGCCGCACTTACCGTGAGAGGGGCGAGCATGACGCAACTCCACATCGTGACATGGCGCAAGAATTTCATGGATAGGTCCTCCTGGAAAGGGATGTTGTGGGGGAAGGAGAATAGCGAGATATAGTAGGGAGAGTCAATAAGCAGAACTCTGGAGGATGGTGCTCATGGAATCTCCAGGCTGATCGGAAAAGTCGCGGCATACCCGTCGTGCGTGGCCGTCGGTTCCAGCATTAACGCATCGCCACCCTGCCGGAAAATGAAATCCTGGCGATTTCTCACTCTCCGTGAGCCGTTCGACGAGTAGGGGAGACTACCCTGGACACGATCTGTGAGTTCATCGGGAAAGTATACTTGCGATGTAAACTCAAAACTTCGGCGAGCTATCGGTGTCGTGCGAATCTTAAAGTGAATATGCACGGTTCGAATGGGATACCAGCCCGGATAGATCGTCATGAACCGGGCTTCGCCCTGAGCGTCAGTCATCTGATGGCCTCGCAAAAACTTCCGGCCGACCGTGCTGAATCCAGGGTCCTGGACATCTGAATACACTCCTCTCGCGTCGCAGTGCCAGACATCCACCTGGGCATCGGGTAGGGGATGGCACTCGCCGGCGCGAAGGCAAGACACCTGAAAGGTGAGGGCCAAGGGCGTCCCTGGGGTGCTCCGCCCATTGGTCGGATCTGCGCGAATGTCGGATCGGTGTAATCGTTCATCGACGAAGTACGGGCCCTCGGTTTGTTCAGGACGGACGACGCAGAGGGCGCGGGGTGAACCGGCGAACGACTGCGTCGGGACCTGTTTTCCACCCATTAGGCAAGCGACAGTAGTCGCTCCCAGCAACACGATAGCCTCCCGACGAGAGAGACGGTGTCCGATCTGCTCATGATTATTCTTCATTCCGTCGAGCCCTCCCGAGGTTGTCTCAGGATCTGAAGGCATCAATCCTTACCTGCCTCTGAGTCGTGGGTGAACGGCCCGTGGAGGGGGCGGAGGGGAAGAAAAAGATCCTGAACCTGATGAAAAACCACGAGAAGGCCCATAGAATCCACGCCCGCCATAGAAGCCACCGTAGCCACCAAATGGCCCCCACAAACTGCCGTACCCGCCATAGGGATAGAACCCGCTATAGCTATAGGGTGGATAGTAGGCCCCGTAGTACGGACTTCGATCCCTTCGTCTGTTCGCTGCGATACTGTTCCAATCGATGATATGTTTCACCTCAAGAAGCGGGTAGGTATAGTCGCTTTCGTCCAGCTGTCTCGTCGTCTCACCTGTCACGGTGCCGATCACAGTAATGGGCGTTCCTTCCGGCAGGCTCGCTGGGTCGAGGAATGCTTCTCGAACCGCCAGGAATCGTCCTTCTGACCGAAGACGCTCCTCTGTCAAAGGGCCGTCTTTTGCGGTCGGCAGTTGCAAGATTTCCAACTCGGTTCCTGTGCCTGTCCTTTTGGCCCGAATCACGTTGCCGCCGATCATCACGGTTCGCCCGATGTACTCACTGGGCGCTCGCTTAAGCTCCGCAAAACTGACGGTCGTATCGATTTCTTTTTCTAGCCCAAGAGGAACACCAAGAAGCTCCGTATCACGCTGGACTTGATGGATCGATTCTGCGCAGGCTGAACACAGGAGTACTGCGCCGACCAGGGGAGCGAGCACCGTCATGCGAGACATGGTTATTCTCCTCTCCTAGAAGTGATAGGACAGCCCACCAAGGATATGCTGTGCCCGGTAATTGCCGCTGAACCCGCCCAAATCACCGAAGGCCTGGTCGAATTTGATCGTCGCGCCTGTGTACTTATACTCCCCAAAGATCGCGATTTTTGGTGTGATGAACGTGCGCAGTCCGGCCAGTACGTTCCATGCCGCCGCTACATCCGAGTCGCTTCGTACCGTCGGTGTATCGCCGATGTGGGCGATGGCGGCTCCTATCCCGGCGCCAACGTACGGCTGAAGCGTTCGACCGGGGTACCGAGCAATGAAATTGGCTCCGACAGTGGTCACCCTCATGTGGATACCCGGGTCGGTATCCAGCTGCTTGATGTGTGGTGTCGTATGCAAAACTTCTCCCTCGATGCCATACCAACTGTGCCCGGGGAAATATCCGATCTTAGCCCCGTAAGTGATTGAGTTCTGCAAGTCAAAGTCAGGATTTGGAGAAGGATCGAGGTCTGGAACTCCTGCAGAGGGACCCGTTCCAGCAATGCTGTTGATGCGATCTGCAAAGTTCACTCCCGCCGTTCCGGCAATATAGGTTTCCGCAGATGCGGGAGGGGAACCGTTGAACACGATGAATACAAATGCCGCAAGGGCAGTCCCGACAAGCGACCAGTTTTTTTGTGGCATGCTCGTGACTCCTTCGAGACATCATACCAAAAGTTTT
>CABVRV010000125.1 GCA_902500755.1 uncultured Nitrospira sp. | reverse complement strand
TTTGGTGGGCCGTGTAGGGGTCGAACCTACGGCCCGCTGATTAAGAGTCAGCTGCTCTACCAACTGAGCTAACGGCCCCACCGGGTATTGAATTGTCGCTGCCAGCTACAAGAAGCGGTTTGGTGCGCCTGACAGGATTTGAACCTGTGGCCCTCAGCTCCGGAGGCTGATGCTCTATCCAGCTGAGCTACAGGCGCTCCCGCAACCAAGGAGAACCACCTTAGCACAGCGAGAAATAAGCTGTCTAGGTTATGTCTGTACCACTTCCGCCGTGCGGCTCAGGCAAGAACGCATAGGGCAGGAAGAGTTCTTCACCCTCGGCTCCCAATCGGTCACGCAAGGCCCCAAGTTCCTCCGCTTCCATCCCGGCAAGCTGATTCTCTTCCTCTCGCATGGCTTTTGAGAGCCGAATAAGCGGAACAGCCGTTTGAACGGCACAGGCGCCGTTGACGCGGACCCCGTCATCCGGAGGAACGCCCATGGACCGGCAGACCAACGGCCGAAACTCATAGAGGCCGCACGTTCCATCCTGCTCCAAGGCCGGACAAGGCCATGTATCGAACCGCTCGATGATACGATCAACGTCGCCCTCCGGCCATCGGTCGATGAAACGACTCGTGTTCAGCCGTGGCGCAGCGACGGTCAGCGCTGTGGCCTGCTCCGCTGCCGTCCGTTCGATCCGGTTTCGGTGCGTATCTGAAAGCGTTCGGAGGCCACGTTGAATTTCCTGCCGGTCCAGGATGGTCACCGGAAACAGGCCAACACAGCACTGAGAACAGCCTTGCTGACAAGGAAGATTGCCGAGGAGAGAGGCTTGTGAACGTTCAAACCACCGAGCAGTCTTTTCAAACAACGTTGCAGGCAAGAGCAGCGCCCCTGATACGCTAGCCTTCGTCCGAGGCCGACATATCCACGATGAGCTCACCCTTGGGAGAGTAGAAGCCTTGATTGTCGATTTGGACGATCCCATCGCACTGTTCCTGATAGAACTCGAGGATCCACCCATTAAAATCGTAGCCGTCGTCGGTCACGTCATTCTCAGCCATACGCGTTGTCAGGATAAATCGACACTGTGTCACGTATTCACGCGCGAGTTGTGCCTCTATGTCTGCCTGAGCGGACAGCATTTCCATGAATTGCTTCTTCTCCTGATCGTACACATCAAGATAGCTGCCGCGATCACGTATACAAAAAAGCTGAATGGGCTTGCGATCACGATGGTATCCCAAGGCGATTTGAACCCATGCCCATTCCTGGAGAACGGATTCATCAAGATTTGGGGGGACGATTGGAGTTTGCCCACGAGACTGAAGAAATTCGATCAACAACTTCAGAGGAGGAGAGTTTTCCTTCTGACAGAACACTCGCGCATAAATAAAATTTTCTGATCCCTCAGCGTTGGGCTGAGAGGTACGTACGGATAAAATCGGTAGGTCTTTACCCATAGTGCGCTCTCCAGACTCTTCGCCTCGTCTGTTTCACAGAAGGACCATCCGGCTCTACTGTACCCCTCCATTTAATTAATCCGCAAGAGGCCACTGGACGCATTTTCCCCACGCCAGATGCAGTTTTTCTCGTTGACACGCTTTAGACTCTTGGCTACACTCTCGCGGGCTTTCACCTTGTGAGCACGAGTCCACATGTAGGACACCCAATGCCAGCAAGGACGTTGTTGCGCCAGACACATCAGGCAAAATTCTAGGCGTCTTTCATCCCTTACCCTCAAGGAGGTTCACGAATGGCAAAATCAATGACAAAGTCGCAGATTGCAGACTATCTCGCCGGGAAAGCCGGCATAACGAAGAAAGGTGCCGTACAGATCCTCGATGATTTGGCCGCGCTGGCATATCGAGAGGCAAAGAATGTCTTTACCGTGCCTGGCATCGGTAAGCTCAAGCTCGCCAACCGGAAGGCGCGTATCGGCCGAAACCCTCAGACCGGTGCAGAGATCAAGATTCCAGCCAAACGCGTTGTCAAATTCCGCGTGGCCAAGGCTGCTAAGGACGCGATCCTCGGGAAAAAATAACTCCGATTCGCATCCCAGTGCCCTTAAGAAGAGCGCCTTGCTCACGGCGGACAGTTCGCCAAATGTTTTGAGACATCGAGGGGTCGAGATCTTAATAGGTTCTCGGCCCCGCTCTATTCTTGGACCTCCATTACGAGTGAGAGGGGCCAAGTCCACTGCCTCCCATTCCGTCGTGCCCGATTAAACGAATCGTGTCCCCATCGTGGACCATCGAATCATCGCTGGCGATTTTCTTATTAATGGTCACCAAGACCTTCTTTTCTCGAAGCAACTGCAGGATATGACGAAGTTGAATGCCCTGCCGCTGAATGAGTTGCCGAATAGACATCGATTTGTCCATCTCACATGCCAGATCACGCTCCCCGTCAATAGTCTGCAACTGTCCGGTAAGAACGATGGTCACCATACTCCTCGCTCCTTATGCGTCCGACGACAGGCGCTCATCGGCAGCCTCTAGTTGACTCACCACGCGTCACTGCGGATAATAAACGCGTATGCCGTCTCTCGATGTTCACAATCCAGAAATGCCCGACCTTCAGTTTGTCCTCTTCGTATCGGCTCTGTGTACCTCTGATCTCACGACGATCAATCTCCCCCCCGAGCTTCGCAACACCATTTTTGACCGGTGCTGGTCGTTGATACACACCGAGGCACCGCCGACCGATCCGAAGGACAGAGTTCTTGACCTCCGAGGCGGAACCGAACTTACCCTTGACGCCTGCGCCGCCACAATCCGATCGCTCCTTCAGGAGGCTAACATTACCACCCTCGTATGGGACCACCCGGTCAGTGAGCCGAGCATGAACAGCTCGCCTGAGGCCCTTCCTCTCGTCGATCGTTTGGCGAAATTGTACCCTGATAGACCGGACATCGTCGATCCATCCAATCGGCCATCGAGCGGATCAAATCCGACTTCCTAAGTAAGGGATGCCATGCGTGTGACACGGATTGATATTCCAGGTGTGCTCGTGCTCGAACCCACGCTTCTTTCCGATCACCGAGGGTCGTTCATGGAAACCTATCATGAAGAGCGTTATCGGAACGCCGGTATCTCCGAACGGTTCGTCCAAGATAACTATTCACGATCCATCCGGAATACACTTCGGGGACTCCATTTCCAGGAGCCGCAGGCCCAAGGGAAACTCGTCATGGCGCTTGAGGGAACCGTGTATGATGTGGTGGTTGATATCCGCAAGGGCTCACCATCATTCGGCAAGTGGTACGGAATCGAGTTATCGGGAGACACCCTTCGACAGATGTACATTCCCCCAGGCTGTGCTCATGGCTTTTGCGTGACGAGTGCCACCGCGTCGTTCCTGTACAAATGCACCGCCTATTATTCACCAAACTATGATCAAGGAATCCTCTGGAACGACCAGACCTTGGGAATTCACTGGCCGATTAGCGAGCCTATCCTCTCCTCAAAAGACCAGAGTCTCCGCACCCTCGCTGCGATGGACACGGCACTGCCAGTCTATCGGTCGCCGGCTTAACACATTCTACATTCACCCATAGACGCATCATCTGGCCTCGTTGCATGACTCAAACGATGAGCTCGTCGGATCTCCACTCTTCCTAGTGACAGCACGACGACAAGTGTGGTATGAGTGCGATGGTTTTCTTGCCATATTGGCTCGTCCCCATCGTCTAGCCTGGCCTAGGACATTGCCCTTTCAAGGCAGTAACACGGGTTCAAATCCCGTTGGGGACACCAAGGCCTTTCAATGTGGACTATGCGGTTGAAAAGATTACCCACAGCGGCTTCTCCCTCGAACCGATAGACCTTCTCGCCTCCTCGCACTTCACGCCAGACTCGAATCCGGTTCGGTAGTAGCTTCCTCAGGATCTGCCGTGCCTGGACTGTCCTCCACAAGTCCTCGTGAGGCATGAAGAAAGACCCGCCGCCGGAGAGGGCCAGCGGCGTCACGCGAGGGGATCAGCCCCGCGCTTGGGTCTCTACGTCAGCTGCGCACGACGTGGGCGGCAATCGTACGCTGGGGCAAGAGAGGATGTACATAGAGGGCGGTGGAGCAATAGACCGCTCTGCACCGTACTATCCCATGAAGAGGGCCTTACGGTAGGGAATCACTATCCAACCCCGAACTTACTCAATTACGTAGTGGTCGTTGGTTGGGATAATTGAAAAATACATTCTTCGAGCTGTTCCAAGCTACTACCCACAATCCATCGATGCGCGAGCCGGAACATTGCGTGATTGTGGCGCGTGACAAGTTTTTTGTTCCACACTCTGCCACGATCTATTCGATGTAGATGATCTTCCATTTCCCCCGGATGAGGCAAGACCTCCAATGGAGGCCTAGATCGAAGATGGTGGGGATGTTGTAGAATAAGAAGCTGCTTCGAGGACAGTGGAAACAGAACCTTTGTTCCAGCCAATGCCATACCTGGTTCTTCAGGAGGTCGGCACGCTACATTAAAAAGAGACACTGGGCTATCAGTCGTTATAAACGATGATTCTTCATCAGCTGTAACGATTTCCCATTCCATAGCGGCGAACCAGGGAATAAGTTGTTTCAGCATCATCCGCATGTAGTGAAAGCGAGCAGATTTATTTATCGTCAGTTGGATTTTGCCCGTTCTGACAGCATCCGTCGGATCAGGCGGAGCCGACTTCATGATCGTGTCAAGCATAAGGGTCGTCGCCATTACGCTTTGCCTAGGAACTTTGATTCGTTGGAGTTCTAGATAGAGAAGGAACTCACTACCCTGCTGTTCGCTTAGATTCGGTGAGTCACTGATAAGCTGATCGATAGTGTTCTTGGCCGAATTCTCAAGCCATTTTCCTAATTCCTTCTCAAAAATGTTCGGGTCAACGCCTTTTGGTACCCATTCTTGTCGGTAATAGTCGCGCTGATGCATGACGTTATCTGGTCGTTGTCTTGTTTTTTTATCTTCAGTTCGATCATACACATGGAGAAACCCTGAGGAGTCGGTAAACCGTTCTAGGTATGAGGCGGAAACCACATGATGGTGACGAGGGTTACTTGTCATTCATTATCCTGTTACATGCTACCTTGAGAGCAACTCCAATCGAACAAAAATGAGCAGTCCGTCAATATTTTGTATGATACCAAATAAGAAAAGTACGTGAATCTCGCAAAATAAAAAATGGCCCGCCCAGGTTTGAGCGAGCCCTTCAGGTGGTAAGGCCTGACCGGAGGCTTTACTTATAGATTCTTGACAGCTTGTTCGCCCTTTCGATGGAAGCGATGAGCCGTATCTCTTCGTTTTCCGATCAGGGATACATTCAGTGAGCGGGGCCGGACAGAGACTTGTGGGCAATCTGCATGAAGAGGGCTTCGCTTTCGGAAAGGAGTGGCCGCCAGATTTCTGGTGCATTGTTCGGAGGCACAGCAAACTGCTCAATGAGGAGGCGAATCACTGATTCAATGGACACGCGGTTAGTAGGGAAATGAACGTCTTCCAAAGACTGTTTCGCAGCAAGACATGGTTCGACTAAGCAACCTCGTACATGAATATGAGCTGAGGGATGAGGTTCTGGAGGCTCTCGAACGTAATCGTATCTGAAAATCCATCGATCGCCAGTCTCATCCATCTGATACTGAAGGCTAGAGGTCTCGACCTTTACTCGCGGTCCATCTGTTGTGTCAGTTAGAAAAAGAGTCGTCGCGGTCCTTCAATATCGCCCATCACTAAGTCGCAATGGGTCTGTGGGGCCACTGTATCCTCCTAACGCATAAACCCCACGTCGAGGACCTTTGCTGAGCCGTACAGCAATCCCGCTGGGAAGAATTGTCTGACCTAATAGGATTTGTATAAGATCCCGGAAGGCATGAAATGAAGCTGGATCTTTCCCAGCCATGTAAGACTGGGTCAGCGATCGAACTTGACCAAGGATGGTGTGTAGATCAGGCGGCGGCAAACAATGGGTCGTCCTCAGCAAGCAGACTTGTAAGGGCAAGCAAATCTGCCACTTTGCCACAATCGTTCAGCAAACCAGCCTTGTACCGGCGGATGAGTTCCTTGCCATCTATTCCTAGACGGCGCATTGCTTCACGATCAAGCTGCTGAGCAATTTGCTCTCGGCTGAACTCCAGCGTTGTGTTGTTGTGTGACATGGCTCAACCTCAGGGCTGTATTGTACTGACGCCTCATTCACAAGTCCATCTATATTCTCGTTGTTGTTTTTCTTTACGTCACTCAATGAGTTACAAATCATACTCGCTTCAGTGCGAGACGACTAGACCGTGGATGAATTCAAATTATCGGGGAAAAAGGAAATAGAACTTCCCTCTTTCCACTTGATTATATCTCGTGTCTCACAATATGAAAACTTCATCGGAGCGTTATGCGACCATCCTCGTTTCCCCCGAAAACGGGATGATCAGATGAGCCAAAGACGACATTGAAAGGCTCACATTCCAATTGGGGACATCACATTTCTGCGGGAAAAGCCCTCCAGACCTTCCCCCCACCGCATCGCTCACTGTTCCCAGTCAAAGGCAGTCGGACGATCAGTTCGATTCGGGCGCATCGGCCGTTCCAAGTCTTCACGAAAGGCCGTTGCAAACTCACTGCGGACATAGGCATCAAAAATCAGTCGGTTGCCTAATGCGAGGCGAAACGGAGTCTGATGTTGACTGGAAGGCTTTTGTTGGACTCTCACGACCTCGGCATTGGAGTACCCGATGCGGTCAGCATGCCTATACACCGCGTCACGGCATCGGGTGGCGGTGAGACAAAAACTACCGACAAAATATTTTGCAGGTACGACAATTCCGTAACGAAGAATGCTGCTGAAACCCTCCGCGACGAGCCCAATCTTCGAAACAATATCTTCATTTGCGCCTGCGCCTGCACTCAAATAGACTGGGAAAGCCTCTGGATATCGTGGGTCGACAAAGGCTTGCCCGATACTTGGCCCAGCGATCCCGAGGACTTTAATCACCCGATAGCGATGGTGCCAAAGGATTCGTGACGCAGACGCACTTCTTTGCACTCCCCCACTATGACCTGCCAGATAAATCCGGTCATCAGGATTGGCGCTTTCCATGACATACCGCGCTTCGGTATAAGCAGGGCCATGTGAAAGATTGAACATGGACCATGCGACATCAATTGCAGTCCCGTGTCGGTATGGCGGGCTGTACACGTCATAGGTGGGCGGATAGACGTGTTGAGCGAAAGCCGCCCATAACCCGGTATCTTGTCCCCATTTGTGGCCGCCGTAAATGCCCCGAGACAAAAATATCTTTCTCCGTAAGTTCAGAGGTAATTGGTCCGGTTCGGAAAAGTCTGCGCCCCAGTTGTACTGAAACGCTTGACCGACCAATGGGGTCTCGGTCAGGAATCGATAAAAGCTCGCCGCAACCCCACGGCGAGGGATTCCGAATTCTACGACTAAGGCATCCCTGGCATTGAGGAAGTCTTGGAGCGGGTAATTCCAAGCATCGCGGCCGGCAGCAAGTGCCGCTCCTATGCTGAACGGGATCTTTATCATCTCGAAGGCTGCGTTCTTTAATCCGATGGCGACGGAAAACGGATAACCGGCCCAATTGGATGCCTTTCTCCAAAGTGGGGTTTGATCAGGTTTTTGTTGCGTCCGCTCCTCTTGGAGTCGAGGAGCTGGTGTGGCTTCATTGGCATAGACCAGATCATATCCCACTAATTGTGTCGTCGTGGTCTGTTTGTCTGGATCGAGCCAATCTGCGAAATAGAAGGTCACACCGTAGCGGATGAGTGTGCGATCTTCATCCCAGGGCAGTTGGTAGCCGAGGATGATAATGCGGTGCTGATGGCGCCTACCGGGATCAGTTTGTATGGAGATATTCTTGATCAAGTTCGGAAGCGTCTTTGTATACAGATCGTCCGGCTTGGTAATGATCTTGTAAAGACTACGCTGCTCCATGCAGGAGGATTCTGGCTTGCCACACCATTGCGATGAGGCAGCATCACCAACACGTTCAATGAATGAGCTCCGTTGTTCGTCTTCATCTGCTTGTAAAGACTTGTTGGCCAGCGTCTGAAACAGTTGAGAAGAGTTCACGAACTCCTCAAATCGATTGAGGGAATGATCCGGATCTGCTGGTTCAAATGAATAAGTCGCCATCCATTTTCGTCCCACTTGCCGTAACCAAAACTCGGCTGGCGGTTGCCCGGGAGTCAATTCCTCGATGTACTTGGTGTATTTAGACGCCTCCTTCCGCAGCTGGACTTTCTTCCTAGACAGTAGGCTCTCCCCC
Organism: uncultured Nitrospira sp.; assembly: GCA_902500755.1. GTDB lineage: Bacteria > Nitrospirota > Nitrospiria > Nitrospirales > Nitrospiraceae > Nitrospira_D. Next base: position 210 of record CABVRV010000125.1, on the reverse strand, counting down.
TTTGCATACTCAGGGTGTTGTGAGCATTGGCGCCCCACTAAGTCTTCGTGCACCTGGGTGGAAAGACGTTCATCCTCGGCATTGTTGAGAAGTTCAGGTCTTTTGTCGGATACGCCCATCTCGTATTCAGCCAACGCGATCGCTAATTCGAATCTGCGCTGTATGGCGCGGACTGTGTCTGGAGCGATCGGTTTCTCCTGTAAAAGATCG
>CABVRV010000124.1 GCA_902500755.1 uncultured Nitrospira sp. | reverse complement strand
TCTTTGTCGATAACAGGTGCCGGTTTCGGTGGAACGTGCCCACGCTCTTGGAGCAGACGCTCGACGTACTTGCCGATGAGGTCGGATTCAAGGTTGACGGGATCATTCACCTGTTTGAGCCCAAGTATCGTCACCTTCGCTGTGTGCGGAATGATGGCGACGCTGAACCCCTGCTCGCTCACGGCATTAATCGTGAGGCTGATACCGTCGACGGTGATAGAGCCCTTTACAACACAATAGCGCAGAATCTCCGGAGGCGCTCCGATGGTGAACAGGATGGCATTGCTGTCCTGCTGCCGGCTACGTATGACACCCACGCCATCCACATGACCGCCCACCAAATGCCCGCCGATGCGCTCGTTGAGCTTCATGGCTCGTTCGAGATTGACGGGCATGCCTACAGCGAAGCCGCCGAGCGTCGTCACCGCGAGTGTTTCCGGCGAGACCTCTACGGAAAAGTCGCGCTCGCTTCTTGAGACGACCGTAAGACAGATTCCATTCACGCTCACGCTGTCACCGATCTTCAAGTCGTCCAGCACCGTCGAAGCCAGAATCGTGAGCCTGGCTCCAGCAAACGTTTTCCTCAGAACGGTCACGGCGCCCATTTCTTCGACAATGCCGGAGAACATCAGTCTTTCCTCAGAATGATCTGTTTCACCACATAGATGAACAACACCATCAGCACCACCACACCCAGACCGGCCAGCAGGCCGATGATGAGGTTCTCCGTCGCCAGGTCCTTCATCACGCGGCCATTATATCCCAGCCATGATCATGATGGCAGTATCTACAATCGCTTGATCATCACCCAAAACACGCCGGCGGCCATCAACTGAATCCCGGCAATGACGGCGAAGGCCATCGGATAACTCAAATTCGCAATCAGCAGGCCCGCCAACAAGGGCCCGCTCGCGTGTCCAATGTCCATGATCGTCCCTTGCATGCCGAGGCCGGCCCCCAGCCGCTTAAACTCAGAACTATCCGCGACCAGCGCCGAGGAGGACGATGAGACCACCGCTTCACCGAACCCAAACCCAGCCGACAGCATCAGCAAGATGGGAAACATCGACACGTGCGGGATACAGACAAAGGTTCCGGCGCAAATGAAGAGACCAAGGATAATCAGCGGTTGGCGGCCAACTCGGTCGGATATTCGGCCCATAATCGGCTTAGAGAAAAATGATGTGACGGCCTGGACTGTAAACAACAGGCCAACCTCACCAGGATTCAACCCCGCTGCAACTCCGTACAGCGGCAAAAATGCCATCAAGGCCCCGTTCGCGATCATTTTGGCTGCGTCGGTCACACTGGTGATCAGCACTTTCTTATTTTTAGCGACGGTGGAAAACCCTTTCCACATCTCGGACAGCACGACGGCCATTCCCTGTTTTTTTCTCTGTGGCACCGCAACGTCGAGGTGAAGGCTATAGAACAGCACCATGCCCACGCAGCCGAAGATTCCGGCGATGACAAACGCCGTTGAAAAGCCGGCGGCATGGATGAAATACCCCCCAAGAAATGGCCCCAACAGTGATCCGGCCTGGGTGCAGGCCGTATACGTGCCGAGCGCCGCGCCGCGCCGTTCTCGATAGAGCTCCGCCACGGTAGCCAGAGCGCTAGGGGCAAAGATGGCCGTCGCCAACCCGTGCAGAAACCGTAGCACCGTCAGCGCGTTCAAATCCGTTATGAAGAGATAGATAAACGGCGGTAGCCCGAACGCCACCACGCCGATCCGCAGCAAGACCCGCCTGCCATAGATATCGGAGAGGGCGCCGGACGGCAGTTTGAGTAAGACGCCCGTCAAGGTCGAAACGGACACGATCAGGCCGATCCGTTCCGGGCTCGCGCCGAGCGATTCGGCGAACAAGGAGAGTGCGGGCATCCGCACCATGTTGTAGCTGATAAAGCAAAAAATGCCGACCGTGCAGATCAGCATAAAACTGCGGGATGTCGTCATGGGAAGGATCTGTTGTGTGGAAGCGCCTTCTCAGTATCTGGGTCGTTGCTCAGCGCATTTTTCAGGAATGCCACCTGCGCTTCCGGTAACGACGGTGGCTTCGCTGCTGCAGATAACACCCGCTGAGGGTCTTGCCTCATCGCAACACCTAAACGATTGACGGTCTCCACTCCCTTTTGCAATCTGCTTTTAACAATCCTGTCGACAAGCGGATGGAGAAAAGAAACCACCCCGGCAAGAAACCAATTATCCAATTTGGTGTAGGCGACCAAGGTGCTATCCATCGCTTCGTGGCTGTTTGGTTCTCTCACGACCCCGGTCCTGAGAAAAACAACCGCTTTTCCTGTCACATGTGGAAGCAGCCGACTCTCATGCGATCCTTCGAGATAGTAAATACGTGAATCAAGATCCTCGTACACCAGCTGAACGATGCCCTTGGTCCCCTCACCGTCATCTCCCCAAAATCTTCCTGGTCCTCTCGCCTCTGACTCGTAGCGGCCGAGATTGAGTCGCCGGATCAACGCAGCGGTAAATGGAGGGTGACCCAGAAGATGCTGATACATCGATTCAGATAGGGCGGATCGGATAGGCCCTACCTTGCTCTCAGTCGTATGACCCAGAACGATGGGTTGCAGTCTACAGATCCAGGCAGGATCCACGCGTTCGACAGGAAATATCAGCCCAGCATGATCACGCAAGACGGAACACGATGCTGTCCACCCCTGCTCAGGAGAGAGGAACAGTCCCACTCCGAATCCAGCGATGACTATTCCAACGATGTGTTGTCGTGTGACCCGCCAAGCGGAGCTCATGGGGTAAGCGTTTCAACGGCTATGGTGAGATGGAGGGGAAAAAGCGTTTGAGGATCCTGTCGTAGCCTGGCCTGCCGTAACAACGTTTCAACCGACGGCGACACAACCCCACTGAATGAGAGGCGCCCATTTGTGACGACCGTGAGCGGCTTGGAGAAGTCAATGAGCTGCTCGTTCAGGAACAAGCTGTACCGTTCGACCCGCTCAGCAGTTACCTCAATCCGATTGGTCCCTGCGATCGATGCGTCTACCTTGGCATATTCACGACGCTTAATTCGTTCATCTCGCTTGTCGACCAAATCCTGCGAGAACGCTGCGATTGGGTCAGTCGAGTCGATCCGAATCCAGGTGAACGATTGAAAGTGGCTGGCATCACGCACGACAGTCAGTTCTGTAGGTAATGGCTCGCGGCGCTGGTGATCGAACCAGTCAATAAGGTCCGGTAATTCCTCTTTGGGGAAATAGTGACCTCCTGCGATGGGATGCTCGCGCTGATGTTCGCGGTACACATGCGAATAGCCAAGTGTCTCCAACTCGCGGACGATCGACTGGCTCAGCCTCACAGGCATCACCTGATCTTTCGCTCCATGGATGATATACACAGGCGTATTGCGAAGATTCCCCAAGAACGGCAGTAACACATCGTCCAATCCGCTGGCCATTGGTGCTAGCCCTGCAAACAGTTGAGCATGATGCATGCCGATCAACCACGCTCCGATCCCTCCATTCGACATGCCTGTGAGAAAGATCCGATTCGGATCGATATGGTACTGCCGTCGAACTTCCCGGATCGTTGCCAAGACCAACTCCTCAGCATGCCTGGTGAACCACGCGCCAGACGGATAGGTCGGGCACGCCAATAGATATCCCTCGCCCAACCTCGCTCGCCACCGCTCCAAATACTCTTCACCCGTAAAACCGTATCCATGCAGACACACAATAAGGGCATAGCGCTTCGAAGTCTGATACGACTCGGGGATGTACAAGGACAATGGGTAGGTATGCCCACGGACGATGATCTGTTCACTCGGAAGCATCCCGACGAGTTGGCTTTGGTACGTTCCTTCTCCCCTTATGATCTGAGAAACCACTTCGACTGACGCCTTGTCATCAGACAGAATAGTCTGCAAGAGACGTTCAGCTTCGTTCGCCTCACCCGTATCGAGGAATCGATAGACAAGCGAAGCAAGACCCTCGCCGGGCTGAACCGACGACTCTGCAAAGCTGAGCGCAACATTGCCTAACAAGGACGCCGACAGGATGATACTCGATAACCAGAGGATCACAAATCTCCTTCCACCACAACATCATGACCGACGGACCGTGTCACAACATGCCGTAACTTGATCGCGCCGGCAAGCCGTGCTGGACTCGTTCCCCCGATCACTCCCTTGGCATTTTGGCCGCCGAGCAGCAGCGGCGCCATATAAAGGCAAACGTGATCGACCAACTTGTCCTTCAGCAACGCCGCATTGATCTCACCTCCCCCCTCGACAAGGAGGGACAGGATACCGCGCCGACCGAGTTGCGTGAGCAGAGCGCGCAATGAAACACGATCTTGAAGTTCGGGTAAGGTGAGAATCTCTATGCCTTTCTTTTGCAGGGCCGATCGTCGAGCCGCTGGGGCTGCAGCCGTTGTGGCCACGATCGTCTGAGCCTTGTCCTGATGCCCGAAGACTCGCGCCTTGAGCGGTGTCCTCAGCCGACTATCTACCACGATACGGAAAGGCTGTCGTGGCGTCAGCCACTCGAATCGTGTCCCGCTTCTGGCCGTCAGCGAAGGATCATCGGCAAGGACAGTTCCGACTCCGACCAACACGGCATCTGTATGACGACGAAGTTGATGCACTTCCCGACGAGCCGGTACACTGGTAATCCACCGAGACTCCCCTGTTGCCGTGGCCAGCTTTCCATCAAGCGTCATCCCTGCTTTGAGCGTCACATAAGGGCGGCCTGTTTTCATCCAGTGGCAGTAGGCTTTGTTGAGTTCCTCCGCCTCTCTCAGAGCAACTCCAATCGTGACTGAGAGTCCGGCCCGTCGAAGCGAGGCAGCTCCTTTTCCCTTTACGGATGGATTCGGATCCTGCATCGCAATCACCACGCGGCGGACACCGGCGCGAAGAATTTCAGGGACACAAGGGGGAGTTCGTTTCTTGAGATGGCAGCACGGCTCCAGCGTCACATAGAGCGTGCCGCATCGAGCCTGCTTCCCTGCCTGCCGGAGCGCGAGAATTTCTGCGTGAGGAGTCCCTGGTCGGAGGTGAAACCCTTGGCCGACGATTCGACCTTGACGAACCACCAAGGCTCCGACCATCGGATTCGGGCTTGCCGTTCCCTGGCCCTTCGCCGCAAGACGAAGCGCCAGGATCATATAGTGGAGATCTTGTGTGCGGTCCGTCACCGTTTCTTGCGGCCGCCTGAAATCTTCTTGGGCGCCGGCTTGGCCTGCTTCACAGACTGCGATGTCTTCTTGGGTTTCATCCTCTTTACACGCGCCGTCACGATTTTCTTGGATGCTGCCGGCTTGGCGTCTGCTGCGGTGATCGCTGCCTGTGCCGCCGCCAACCGCGCGATGGCCACACGGAAGGGCGAACAGCTCACATAGTCCAGCCCAAGTTGATGGCAAAACTCGACGGAACTCGGATCGCCGCCGTGTTCACCGCAGATGCCGAGCTTGATCTCCGGCCGTGACGTACGCCCTCCTGCGATGGCCGTCTTCATCAACGACCCCACGCCTTCCCGGTCGAGCGTGGCGAACGGATCCGCATCCATGATCTTCACCGTTCGATAGTGGTCGATGAACTTCGCGGCATCATCGCGAGAGAATCCGAAGGTCGTCTGGGTCAGGTCGTTCGTCCCGAACGAGAAGAACTCGGCCTCTTCGGCAATCCGTTCGGCGGTCACGGCGGCGCGCGGCAATTCGATCATTGTCCCGACAAGATACGAGAGTTTCACATTGTAGCGCTTCATGGTCTCTTGCGCGACTTCGCGGATGAGATCCTTCTGCGACTTCATTTCCGCTACCATGCCCACCAGCGGGATCATGATCTCCGGAACGATTTTCTTGCCTTCTTTGGCCAGTTCGCAGGCCGCCTCGATAATGGCGCGCGCCTGCATGCGCGTGATCTCGGGCATTGTAATGCCCAACCGGCATCCGCGCAGCCCCAGCATCGGATTAAATTCATGCAACTCTTCAACACGCGCGAGCAAACGACGCTGCTCTTCCAACTTGGCCCCATCCTCGCCGGTCAACTCGAGCTGGGCAATCTCCACCATCAGTTCTTCACGCTTCGGCAAAAACTCATGCAGCGGCGGATCGAGCAAGCGAATGGTGACGGGGAAGCCCTCCATCTCACGATAGAGCCCTATGAAGTCTTGTTTCTGCAGCGGCAACAACTGCTCCAGATACTTTTCCCGATCCTCTTTTGTCCTGGCCAGAATCATCTTCTGCATGATCGGAATTCGGTCTTCGGCGAAGAACATGTGTTCCGTTCGGCAAAGCCCGATCCCTTCGGCGCCGAACCCTCGGGCGATCTTGGCCTGATCCGGCACATCGGCATTCGCCCGCACCTTCATCGTCCGCACACTGTCCGCCCACGAGAGGATGGTCGAGAAGAGCTGATATTTTTGCGACTTCTTTGCATCCAGCTTCCCCTGCACCACCTGAATAATCTCGGATTCCATGACGGGAATGTCGCCGTCATAGACATTACCGGTCGATCCGTTCACCGACAGATAGTCGCCTTCCCGGAACACTTTCGACCCGATCCGCACCGACTGCGTATCGATGACTTCCACCGCTTCACACCCGGCGACACAGACTTTGCCCATCTGTCGCGCCACAACCGCCGCATGGGACGTCATACCGCCGCGCGCCGTCACAAACCCAGACGCGGCGTTCATGCCATGAATATCGTCGGGGCTGGTTTCGTCACGAACCAGAACAACCCGGTCCCCAGCTGCCTTCATTTCGACCGCACGATCCGGCGTCAAGGCAATCTTTCCTGCAGCCGCTCCAGGTCCGGCCGGCAATCCCTTCCCCAATGGGGTTGAACCCGCTTCAGATCGGGTATTGAAGATCGGATAAAGATATTGCGCGAGCTGATCCGGACCAACTCGCTGCACCGCCTCGCGCTTCGTGATCAATCCTTCTTTCACCATTTCAACGGCGATACGCACCGCTGAGATGCCCGTCCGCTTTCCGACACGCGTTTGCAGCATATAGAGTTTGCCCTCCTGGATCGTAAATTCCAGGTCGAGCATGTCTCGGTAATGTTTTTCAAGCTTCTTATAGGTGTGTTCGAGTTCCTTGTATGCCGCGGGGACATTCTTGGCCAGCGCGTTGACCGGCAACGGCGTTCTGATGCCGGCCACGACGTCTTCGCCCTGCGCATTCATCAGGCATTCGCCGAAGAATGCATGTTCACCGGTAGTCGGATCACGGGTGAACGCCACACCGGTCCCGCTGGTGTCGCCCATGTTGCCGAACACCATCGCGACCACATTGATGGCGGTTCCCCAGTGGTCCGGAATGCCGTTCAACCGCCGATAGGTGATGGCGCGCGCACCGTTCCACGACGAGAAGACCGCGTTGATTGCCATCCTCAGCTGCTCGTTTGGATCGTCCGGAAATTCCTTTCCGGTTTCCTCCTTGATCAACGACTTGAATCGTCCGACGAGGTCCCGCAAGGCGCGCGCATCCAATTGCGTCTCGTGGGAGACACTCATCTCTTCTTTCTTATGATTCAGAATCGCTTCGAAATGTTCGCGAGGCACTCCCATGACGATACTGCCGAACATCGTCACAAAACGACGATAGCTGTCCTGGGCGAACCGCTCGTTTTTCGTCTTGGCAGCAAGCCCTTCGACCGTCTTCAGCGTGAGGCCCACGTTGAGCACCGTGTCCATCATGCCGGGCATTGAGGCGCGGGCACCGGATCGCACGGACACCAGCAACGGCTTCTCCGGATTGCCGAACCCCATGCCCATCGACCGCTCCACACGCTTGAGCGCGGCCAACGTCGCCTCCCACATCCCAGGAGGATATTTCTTCCCCTGCTTGTAGTACTCGATGCAGGCCTCGGTCGTGATCGTGAAGCCGGGCGGGACGGAGATACCAAGATTCGTCATCTCAGCCAACCCCGCGCCTTTTCCACCGAGCAGCTCCTTCATGTTGGACGTGCCCTCGGCTTTCCCATCGCCGAAATAGTAGACGTATTTCTTTGCCACGTGACTTCTCCTTCCAAGAAGAATACGTATCAATGCGCGGGTGAAGCACCCCGACCGTCGGATGATTCCAATCGGAGCCGATAGCGGTTCACCAAGAACCACTTCGCCCGTACGCCCCCGATGATAATAGCAGTGACAAACAGCATCAGCAGCAATAACCGATAGTCAGCCTGTACACCTTGATCGACATAGTACTGGCCGTCAAGTCCCTTCTTAAGCTTCGTATCAGGCTGGATATAATGTGGTTTCCCACTAGGATCGGAAAGATTAAGCCATTCTGAACAAAGCCGAACCGGCTCATTCGCACCCGGTAATGACTGCCAGGTCAACCGGAGGCACACATCCTGCTTGGCATTGAATAGATCCTGGGTCTTCACCAAGTCATCCAAATTGATGCCACTCAGTCTGAACCCAGCCAAGAGAATGGCATTGCAAACCACGATCAGTGCCAGCGAAACCGCAAGGGAAAATCGTCGGATCTTGTCCGCCCGACGGCATTCGTCCGTCATCGGCTGATCCATGACCCCTCCCGTTCTGTCTGATCCTCGCGAGAGCCGATCTGTTTCCGTCCAACTCGACCTACCGTCCTTGTAC
>CABVRV010000123.1 GCA_902500755.1 uncultured Nitrospira sp. | reverse complement strand
TACCAAGCCGATGTCTTCACTGGGCAACCGTTCGGCGGCAATCCTGTCGCTGTCTTTCCTGATGCGGAGGGACTGACCGACGACCAATTGCAACGGATTGCCCGGGAGATGAATCTCTCCGAGACCGTCTTCGTCTTTCCGCCAACCGACCCGGCCGCAGCTGCGCGGCTCCGTATCTTCACACCAACACAGGAAATTCCATTCGCCGGTCATCCGGTGCTTGGTACGTTTTACGTCCTTGCCCATCTTCAACGGATCTCAATACAAGATGGCATCACCCGTGTGATGCAGGAATGTAACATCGGCCTGTATCCCATTGAAGTCCATGCTGATCAAGGGAGTGTGGTGCGAGTCGTGATGGCTCAACCCAAACCAGAATTCCTGGATCCGATCGGGGCTATCGATGAGCTGTATCTGATCGCTGCGGCGCTGGGCATACCGAAGCACGTGATTGCCGACGCAAAATGGCCGCTTCAAGTCGTCTCAACTGGACTGCCGGTCTTGATCGTGCCGGTTCGGACATTGACGGCCGCACGCTCGATCACCCCTGATGCGTCGGCCATTATCAAGACCTGCGAGCGATTTGGTGCCAATGGCATTATGGTCTTTACGACGGTGACGGTTGAGTCGTTTGCGTCCGTCCATGCACGAATGTTTGCTCCGAAGATCGGCATCTTGGAGGATCCTGCGACAGGGAGTGCCGGCGGTGCGCTGGGGGCGTATCTTGTCCACAACGGGGTGGTTGAGGTGGGACCTACTACGGAGATCCTGATCGAGCAGGGGTATGAGATCGACCGCCCATCTCGAATTCTTGTGCAGGTCAAGTCGGAAGACGATGTCATTCAAGGCGTCACGGTCGGCGGGCAATGTGTGATGGTCGTGGAGGGGGTGTTGAGGTTTTGAACCTACGAGTCCTGTCAGCGAGGAGCCTGACCGTCCTCGCACCTCGTCCGGGGTACAGACCCCGCTGCGGGCGGTCAAGCTTCACCTCGCGGACACCCGCAAGTCCAAAACCTATGTGTAAGGGGAGAGTGCAGCGATGAAGGCGGTGTTGTTTCATGAGCATGGTGGGACGGAGAAGCTGGTGTATGAAGAGCTGCCGATGCCGCAGCTCGGCCCTCAGGACGTGTTGATTCGGGTAAAGGCCTGCGCGCTTAACCATCTCGATATTTGGGTCAGACAGGGAATGCCTGCCTATTCCATTCCATTGCCTCACGTAGGAGGATCCGACGTATCCGGTGTTGTTGAACAAGTCGGCACCGAAGTCGAAGGTGTCTCAATCGGCGCACGAGTGTTTGTATCGCCGGGAATCAGTTGCTGGCAGTGCGAGTACTGTTTATCCGGCCGTGACAATCTGTGTCGGACCTACCATCTCCTCGGTGCAAAAACACATGGCGGCTATGCCGAATATGTCACGGTGCCGTTTCGGAATGTGCTTCCGATTCCTGACAATTTATCATTTGAACAGGCGGCGGCATTTCCGCTCGTCTCTGTCACGGCATCGCAAATGTTGTTTGCCTTAGCAGGACTCCAGCATGGCGAAACCGTGCTCGTGATCGGGGCGGGGAGTGGTGTCGGGATGATGGCCGTTCAACTGGCTAAATTGGCCGGGGCCCGCGTGCTGACCACGGTCGGCAGCGACGACAAGATTCCTAAAGGCGTGATCTTGGGTGCTGATGCGGTGATCAATCACGCTCGGGAAAAGGTTTCGGAGCGAGTTCGCAGGCTGACGGAAGGTCGAGGCGTCGATGTGGTCATTGAACATATCGGTCCGGCGGTATGGGATAGCTGCCTGGACTCTCTTGCAAGGGGGGGACGCTTGATCACCTGTGGTGCGACCACCGGCGCAGATGTGAAGCTGAATCTTCGCGATCTCTACTCTCGTCAGTTAACAGTCAAGGGATCGTACATGGGCACGCGTGGGGAACTCGTGAAAGTCGCGGAACTCATAGGCCAAGGGCGGCTGATGGTCGTCATCGATCGAACATTTCCCCTTCAGGAGGCGCACACAGCTCAGGAATTGATGGTCAGCCGGAAGTTTTTCGGCAAGATCGTGCTCGTCTGCTGAACTGGCGTCATTCGACATCTATCAATTAACAGGCTTCTCCCCCGCAGCCCGTTTTGAGCCTCTCTGCCATTCTGTGCTACTCTGCATTCAATCAAGCTAAGCGTGGCCGACGTTCTTCATGGAAGTCCATCCCAACTGTAAAGGAGGAAGCAATGTCCACTGTTGCACAGATCACAACGAAACGTCCCAAATCGATCGGGCACAAGACCTCAATTGCCAGCGCAGCCAAGGCAATGCGTCAGGCACGTGTGGGATCGTTACTCGTGAAGAAGGGCAAGCGATTCATCGGAGTCGTGACGGACACCGATATCGTACGGCGGGCCGTGGCAACGGGTAAGCCCCTAGGCAAGCTTACAGTCGAGAAGATTATGACGACACCCATATGCACGATCGAGGGAAATCAGTCTGTCGATGATGCGCAGGATATGATGGCTGACTTGGGAGTGCGCCATCTCGGCGTCACGAAGAATGGCGAGATCACGGGGGTAGTATCTGTCCGTGACCTCTTATCGTTCTATAAGCGCTATGCCCAGTCGAAGATTTCGCAGGAAATGGGGTACTCAGAACCAAAGATCTCTCAAGATTGAGGAAGGTGCTGAGCCATGAGTGCTGCGGTTCGAAATCTCAGCACTCAGTGCTTACAACTCAGCAGTTCACTTGGCGAGTTCTCCAACCAGATGCCCAAGCTCGGGGAGAATGAGCTTTTGTATGGCGAGGCGGACCGCATTTTCCGAGCCCGGGATGGAGAAGAGTATACGGCCCTTCACAATACCCGCCGTCGCGCGACTCATGATTGCCGACGACCCAATTTCCTGATAAGTCAATAATCGAAAGATTTCACCAAAACCGCTGAGACGCTTCTCCAATATTTCATCCACAGCCTCGAACGTTGAATCCCGCCTTGAAATTCCCGTGCCACCATTGACGATGACCGCCCGGATCGCGTCATTGGTGGTGCCTAAAGTGATTTGAAATAGGATCTGTCCAGGCTCGTCTTTCACCACGTGATAGCTGACGACATGGTGGCCCTGCTCTTTGAGAAGCTTCTGAATCAGCTGACCGCTGGTATCGGTTTCTGGCGTGCGGGTATCGCTACAGGTGATGACCATGCACCCTATCGATTCGGGTGCATGGCTTTTGTGTTCATGATGAGTTGATGTCGTCATGTGTTGGTGAGATGCTCCCTTAGCAGTCGGCTGTCACATCGTGGTCAAGTCCGAACACGTACACACGATCCGTTGACTATTATTTCCACACCGCATCAGGATTCAACGTCGCAGCTGGCGCCCCCTTTGCCACATGTTCATCAAGGATCGTGGCAATGTCGGCTTCCGTCACCTTGGAATACCACGTATTGTCGGGATAGACCACGACGGTGGGTCCTTGCTCGCACGGCCCAAGGCAGCCTGTGGCGCTGACTAGAACTTCTCCAGGAGGGACTGCACGTTGCATCAACCCCATGTTGAAGGCCATGAGCAGCTGTGCCGCACCGGCTGAGCCACACGACGGCTTGGGATGGCCGGGAGGACGAGAATTCGTACAGACGAGAATATGATATTTAGGTTTTGGCATGGTCTCCTCAATAACGATCGGTATGTATCATCTGGCCACGGTATGTCTATCGTGGCTTATACGACTCCCATTGCTGAATGACTTCCTCCGGAAGCTTCCACTGCTTGAGTCCTTTCAGGACCCAATCTACGTAGTGATCTTTGGGTTTAAACTTGCCGATCGGATTTGCAGCATACGTGGTCACGAGTTCTTTTTCTCCCGTCTCAGCCGTGACGGTGACTTGTAGATGGCGATAGGCTCCCTGCGGTACATCCTGTTCGAACTGATCCATAATTTGTACGTCTTCGTCCGTCAATTCGAATACACCGCCCCAGGTCTTTTCACCTACCGAATGGACGACACTCGCGAGCCCACAACGCCATTGTGATGACCACCGACAAAACTTCACCGTATGGTCAGCCAATGTCGCGAGGTGCAGAAACCTGTGTTCTGGAGCTCGTCGTGTCAGTTGTGCGGGGTTGAGAAGATCACCGTACAAAAAAAACTTCATGCATGCAACTCATCTGTGACCCACCTACCGCCAAGCCGTGTTGCTACTTGTAACACACCGGCTTTTCGCCAAACAAGCGCCACCGTTTTCGATTAGTCCTGACAGCCGCATTGACATGACATCCGCGCCTTCCTAAGATGCCGCACAGGTGATCAGAATCTAAGTCCCGACGTCCATCGCCAAACAATTACGTTCTGCATGGTTGAGCACGATACACTCCCAAGACCGTTCGGAAGTCGCATCACCCACTATGCCGTTGCGTGTGTTGTCCTATTAGGCGCCCTCTACTATGTGTGGACGACATTACCATCTGCGACGCCGGCAAGAGCACCACAGGAAGCCGAAGCCTTGGCCTTGGTGCAGAACCACCCTGCGATCGGATATCCAACAATTGCGCAGGCTATGAATGGTCATGTCCGCGCGATGAAAGACCGGGGACAGGGGGTCCGCCTGGGTGAATGGCGAGTAAAGCACGTGGAGGGAGATGTTTTTGAAATTCGTATCCAACTTCGTGACCAAGGGGTTCGGGGCCAGTGGTTCGAGCGGGAGTACATTTGGCATGCGCACCTTCAACTCAAGAAGGTCAACGCCGCCTCGTTGCCGGCGGATGGAGTCACTCCTAAAGCTCCTGACCCCGATCCTCCAACGACTCCTTCACCACCGGGTTCATCAACACGTTAAGCGGGCTCCCTAAGAGACGGCGGAATCGCGATGTGGACTTCATTGCCTTGGACGCGTATCTCGCAGCACACGACTTGAAAGTTAGGGTTGCCGACTCGTTCTCCTGAAATGACGTTGAACTTCCATCCGTGCCAAGGACACTCGACCACTCCTTCGCACAGTTTCCCTTCTCCGAGTGGACCACCCGCGTGAGGGCAAGAGTTATCGATCGCATAAAATCTCCCCTCCACATTGAATAGCGCAATCCAAATCCCATCGACCTCGACGGTTCGTCCGGTGCCGGATGGAATCTCATGCGTGAAGGCAACTCTCACAAAGTCGTGTGTCATACAGCACCATGTCCTTCGTCAGCGGCGTGCCGCATGAGAGCGGCCGTTGCTTGATTTCAGAGCAACCTTATGGCATAGAATTATCAGTGCGTAGCCCTGCCTATGAACACACTCCTTGACCGCTGTGGAAGCCCGATTGGGGATGAGGTTCTTGCATGGAAATGACCCTCCTGCTTAACGCGACCTATGAACCCCTGCGGGTCGTACATTGGCAAAAAGCGATCGCGCTCCTGTGGCAAGGGAAAGTTGAAGTCCTGGAAGTGTACGACCGGGAAATCCACGGGATTTCGCTGTCCATCAAGCTGCCCGCGGTGATGCGGCTGCTGAAACTGGTCAAGTTGAAAGACAGTCATCGCGCCGTCAAGTTTTCTCGCATCAACATTTTTACGCGAGACGGATACTGTTGCCAATACTGTACCCGCAAGTTTCGGACCGAAGAGCTGACCTTCGATCATGTCGTGCCCATCGCGAAAGGTGGAAAGAAGACCTGGGAAAATATTGTGACCGCCTGTTGGCGCTGCAATAATCGAAAAAGTGGGCGGACTCCTGAAGAGGCCGGCATGAAACTCAAGAAGCGGCCCGTGAAGCCTCGCTGGAGCCCTGTCATAACCATCACTATCGGCATTCGCAATACACCGGAAAGCTGGCGCGATTATCTCTATTGGAACATGGAGTTGGACGCGGATCACGCTGAAACGTAACGCTTTTCTATCGGAGCCACCTCTGGTCAGAGTTACATAGTATTCATTCCCAAGTCCCGCACAACATAGTTCTTGCTTGATCAATACCCATTCACTTCCTTCCTGACACGAATCCCGTATTATATCCGCATATCCACGCATTGATCAAAAAAGGGAGATGCGCATCTGCCTCAAATCTCTCTTGCATGATGCGGCTCATTCTCGGATACTGACCATATGAATTGAAACGGGAGTAACTCTATGGCTGCCAATCCTGGCTTTCCACTTGTTTTGGACGTTAAAGGCTGGCCTGTTTTAGTGGTGGGTGGTGATGAGGAGGCAGCAGAAAAATCCCAACGCCTACTCGAATCCGGCGCGCGAGTCACGATCATCAGTCCGACGTTGAATGAACCGCTGCGCCATCTCGCAGCATCAGGCAAGATCATTCACCGCGGTCGGCATTTCCGTGATGCAGACCTCGAACACACTATTCTCATTCTCAACACGATTCGAGGTGATCGCGACTTTGCTCAGATGCTCTTGGCCAAATCACGGGAAAAGGGAGTGTTACTCTGGTCGGTGGACTACCCAGGTGCAAGCAGCGTGACGATGCCGGCGGTGGTGGCCGTCGGTCATGTTCGCATTGCCATCAGTACAAGCGGAATGGCACCGGCCCTTTCCGGATTCATGAAGGAGGATCTGGAACACATCCTGAACGAGGAATTCGTCGAGTTTGTGGATTGGCTTGGACAGTTGCGCGAACAGGCCAAGGCGAATGAGCCGGATGCCGAGAAGCGCCGCGCACTCTTTCGTGAGGCCTTGGACGGCTTTCGATTTCTCGGCCGCGTCCAGTATCCCAAAGTCTGGTTGGACAGGCGATCCCAGCCTGCGCCAGGTATATAATCTCATACGAAGGCGAAGACACAATAGGAGGACCGATGGTTCTACTGGAATTCAGCATGTCGCCCTTGGGAAAAGGAGAGAGTGTCGGAAAGTATGTGGCGCGATCACTCGATATTATCGATAAGAGCGGAGTGTCATATCGATTGAATCCCATGGGAACGGTCTTGGAAGGGGAATGGGCGCAGGTATTTGCGGTGGTCCAGAAATGCTACGAACGGATGAAAAAGGACTGCAACCGCATTTCCTGCACGATCAAAGTCGACTATAGAAAAGGCCATTCCGGCCGGCTTCAGAGCAAGGTTGCCAGCATCGAAAAGACCTTGAAGCGCTCAGTTAAACAGTAGGTATCGCACCTCATTGCGATACACCCAAAGCCTGCCACGAACGGCCCTTCAGGTCTTCCGCAAATCGCTCCTCATGCAGATCTTGATGGAGCGGTGTGTGCCCTCTCACCAATGCGTGTCCCATCTTTGGGGCGGAGGCCCCCCTCTGAGGTGAGGGGGATAATGCTTCGTATTGAAAAGCATATTTATCGTCTATATACTCACTCACCGTGCTTGATCTTCCTGTAAGTGGACGGTGCAGGAGCTCTCTCTGTTGCGCCACGCGGTCCCGCAGCCGTCATCATGATCGACGGCGTCTCGCATCGCACGTGCTCCGCTCAATGAATAGGTTGATTCAGGGAGTCATGCCGTGACAAGCAGCGCGCTTGATATCGTCGAAACGAAGTCTCTGCCGGACATCGAGCTTCTACCGAAGGACCGGACAATCCTTGAACAAGGCGCGATGGTGTTTCGTCCGTTTGGTTTGGATGAACAAGGGCACACCATCAGAGATCTGAGCGGTGTGAGCATCAGAGCCGTGACAGTCTTTTTGGAGAAACTGATCGCATCTGAACGCGGTGTATCCGCGGGGAAAGAATCGGTAGAGGAGTTGTGTCGTCTTCTCAACGATCAAATTAGGGATGCGGTCTATCACGTGACTCCTGAATTTTTGAGGAATCCGTGGAACAGCTACTCCTACGAATTTACCTGCTATCTGTACGAGTTCTGCGAGCGCATCTCCGGAGATCCGCGCTTTGCCTTTAAGGCAGGAGCGGAAAAAGTGTCTCCCATCATGTTGGCTTTGACGAGGCCCTTCTCATTATCTCAGATTTACACCATGTTTCCCTACTTTGGGAACAAGTTTACTTCAGGCTCTGTTGAGTTTCGCGTCGTGGAGGTTACGAAAGAAACCGCCGCAGTAGCGATGCGGTTCACTGACCGAACACTTCGCCAATTTGGGTCCTATAGAAGGCGGTGTGCCTGTCTGGTCTGCCAGTCAGCTCAGGGAATCATGGTCGCGATGGCTGATCGGATTCACGGCCTGTCTCGCGCAGAAACGATTGAGACCTCATGTATTGGTAATGATGACGACTGGTGCCAATGGACGATTCGATGGCAGGAAGAAAGCGGGTATCGCAGCCGATTCTGGCGAGCAGCATCCCCTCTCGAACAAGTACGACCGACGCTACCGAGCGGCACAGTCCTCGCTGGGACTGATAGTGCGCAGGCCGTCCCCTCAACGACAGCCAGACGCGTTGATCCTCCAGCTCATGCTCAGCAGCATTTCACATGGTTCGTGTGGGGAGGGGTGCTCGGTCTTGCCCTCATGGCAGGAGTCGGCATACTCAATCCGACAGTCAGTCTCGGTGAAGTCGTATTGGTCGGGCTGTGCCCAATCCTCGCTGTCGGCATCATGGTCAACCGGCGACTTCTCCGAGAAAGTGAACGACGCGAAGCCTTAATTCAGGAACAGATTGCCTTCGTCGAATCCCGCCACGAGGAATTGCGCGAAGCCTATCTCGAACAAGAGCAGATGCGTGTCGAACTCCGACGCAAAGTGGCCCAACTCACGGC
>CABVRV010000122.1 GCA_902500755.1 uncultured Nitrospira sp. | reverse complement strand
GCAATGCTTCCAGGAAGGAGCCGCCCCTGGCCGTCCTGAAACGGCGCGGTGTGGGTACAACCACAGAGCGAGAGAACCGTCACAAAGGCACTGAACATCCGAGCTGACCAGAATGATTGATTGCTTGGTCTCATACGATTCGAGTCATTTAGCCGCAACTCAAGACCCGGCCATAGCCTGATGGCCGGCTGATGCATTCGTCAACTGATCGACGAGCCAGGTTTCGAGGTGTTCCGCCGCTTTCGGACAGTACAAAGCATGAGCGGAGATGGATTCTGCCCCCCGTCCTGACTCAATGAAAAGTCCACGATACCCCAGCCAACCGAACAGCCATGTATCGTCCTCGACGGCAACAGGCACCGACGCACAAAGTAACAGGGACGGCTCAAGCACATACGCTGCCGCGATGAGATCAAAGGGATAAAATCCTGCGATGTCGATATCCTCTCGCCAATACGTCAGCCATGGATGAGCACGTTGGGCGACCCAGGCTGCCGGTCCACCGAGGTTTTCCATGTTTTTGAGAGCCGAACGATCCAGAAGAACATTCCTGGCTGCCTCGTATGGAATGAGGGTCATGGGCAATCCCATAGCAACGACAACGGCAGCGGCCTGCTCGTCTTCTGTCACGTTGAAGTCCCTGAAGATCGGACCGTGTCCCAAGAACGAGTGCGCCGTGCCTCCTTCAACTGGATGGAAGGCATGTCCTTTCCGTCGTCCCATGACGGCGACGAGCCGCATCACGTTGGCTTGCAAGTGAGGCCGGTCTTTCAGCGCCATCGCCACGTTCGTCAGCGGGCCAAGAGCCACAATGACGAGAGGCTTTTCCTCAAGAGCCTTACGCAAGGCTTCATGCGCCTCTTGCGGAGGGACGGTGGAGATCGATTCCTCTTGCTTCAGAGGTTCTGAAGCCCCCCGGTACACCGGGATCACCTGCGGTTCGGCTTTTCCGAGGAGGTTTATCAGGTCGCGAGTCGTGCGATCCGTCTTATGAAGGGATGCATTGCCGAACACAGTGGAGATACCGACGACCTCAATAGTGCTTTGTTGGGCAAGCAGAAGGATCGCAAAGCAGTCGTCCGGGTCGGTCCGGTGGCCTTGTCCGCAGGCTGCATCGGTATCAATCCAAACTCTGACTGGTGGAACGGTGAACAGGTCGGCTCGCCGGACCAGAATCGGTTCCGTTGGAAGTTCACCAGTGCGCCATATCTTAATAGGTATGGCCAGAGAGATCAGCAAGACCGTCATGGCGACGATTACCAAGGCACTCACCACCAAAAACGTGCGCCGGACGATAAGGAACAAGCTGTGCATATTTAGCCACCTACTGTGCGACCGCGGTCACGAGCACAATGAAACTGACCATCGCAAGGAGAGCCCGCGTCACGTGCCAATATTCCCAGCGTGTACGACGTAATCGAAGAGATTATCTAAGCTTTCCCCAATGTTGATATCCCTCGGAGCAAGTCCACTCTTCACGGTTTCGATGAGTTCCTTGAGGCTCAAAAAACGGCACTCTTCGTATGGCAGTGGGTGGTGAACTCGCCGGACTCCTTCTCTTTGCAATAGCCGAACAGCCCAGTCCTGAATTCGTTCTCTTGGTTCAAATTGAAGGTGATCTCTGTCCCAACCCACTCCTCTGTCCGCAATGTATCCCGAGCTGATCATTCGGTGTACCAGACGAGTTGTAGAGAGAGAAGGATGAGCAGTGTAGGGAAAATGAGCCTTTTGTTGTTTTCAACCCATCGGCCTCTCGCCTCTTGCAGGAGACTGACGGCGATCAACAGACAGGTGCCCGCAAAGAAGCGATGCTGAACGTTCACGACGTCCAAGCCCGGATGGTCAAGATGTTGGTGACTGAGCAGCCCGACCGCGCCGATAATGGCCAACGCCGCCGCGACATAGGAGCCCCCATTGTCCTGCCCCATCGTGCGACGACCACAAATAGCGTACAGAGCGAGCAACAAGGGAATGAGCGACAACAATTTATGCTGCAGCCATTCGCCAGAGGTCGACATGGTCCAACTTTCCAGCAATCCCGTACCCATCGGCCAACCGTCAGGGTCCGCGCGAACGAAGATGAACAGACCGAACAGCAACCACGTCGTGCCGATGGCGTATTGCAGAATAGGTTGCCGGGAATGTGTCGCTCGGTCCATGACCATCAGAACGCCGATGGCGAACATCAAATAGCCGGCAGTGTGGTGCATGAATAACGAATAGGGGCGTCCACCGAGATGGTCCTGATCCGCGACTTCCTGAGAGTGCTGATGAGAATCAGCGGAGGCCACCTGCGCATGAATGTGGGTTGATTGTTCGAAGGACAGACCTTTTCTTGCGGTTACCGCTCCTTCCGATTGGGGAAGTAACAGCACGGAACCGACAATCAGGATCAGTACATGCAATCGCGTGCACCAGCGAGTCATGTTTGGACGCATGGCTTCACAGAAGGTTCAGTCATCAAAACATTGCAACGTCACATTCCAAGAAAGGAAACCGGGTCGGGGTCATTTCCGCATACTTCGCGTGCGAAGAGCCCTCGACCTCTTCCGTGATGCAGAGCTACGGCTTCCGCCCATAGACGATCTCCATGTTCTTCATTTCTTTTTCGCCCTTGTGGGCTCCGTACATCTCGAAGATCTGGACATTGTTGTCGACGAGTTCCAGATCGCTCGTGCTTTCCGGTCTGAGTGATGCAAAATGTTCCTGGTTTTCCATAGTCTGCCATAGAGTCGGAGTGCCGACTGAGCCATTCTTTGGCGAGATCTTCGCCATCTCGAACGCAAAGCGCCCTGATGGTTGGATACTCAGAACTGCCCTAAGTAGTCAACCGAATCCTTGAGCCCATGGCAACTGGGAAATCACCTAGGTTCTTCATATCGAAATATTTGATGCATCAAGGAGGGTTGCCGTGGACGTATGACGTCACCCTTTCCCTCCCTCAATTCATTGGTTTATTGTGCAGATTTTCCCAGAGCGTGATGACGTTGCCCTCCGGATCTGCGAATTTCGCCATGAAACCCGCTCCCCGATTGAGAGTTTCTTCGAGATAACCTTCTCATCCACCCGCTGGATAGCGCGAAGCGTCTTGTCAATGGCCTCCGCACATTCCTATTCTGCCTGAACCTTTGTCGGGTCCATCCAGAAGACCTCCCATATGTGGCCGTCCGGGTCTTCGAAGCTCCGTGTGAACATGAAGCCGTAGTCCTTGGGAGAATAAGCTTCCTTGCCGCCGGTTTGGATCGCCTTGTCCGCGAGTTCATTCACCTTCGCCTTGCTCTCAACGGCTAGAGCCGTGAGCACCTCAAGCGTCTTGTGCGCGTCCGCAATCGGTTTCTTTGAGAATTCTTTCACCTTGTCGTGGGTCAACAGCATGGCATAGATGTCATCGCTCATGACCATGCAGGCCGCGGTCTTGTCGGTGAACTGCGGATTGAACGAGAATCCGATCGCTTTGAAGAAGTCCATCGATTTGTCGAGATCCTTCACTGGGAGATTGACGAAAATTTTGCTGACCATATTGCCTTCTCCTGTCTGTGAACATACGTATGGCATTAATTCCAATCGTCGATTTTGACGTCTCTCGGGGACGGTCTGCCCTTCCCGGTTTCGATGAGATCCTTGAGGCTCATCAAAAAGACGGCCCACTTCATACTGCAGTGGGCAGTAAACTCACTGGATTCCTTCCAGTTCCGATGGCCGAACAGCACGATCGTGAAGTCGTTCTCATGCTTCAGGTCGAAAGTGATGTCCGTCCCGATCCATTCTTCGGGTCCTTTAACGCATTTCCATTGCACCTTCTTGAACGGCTCTTGTTTCAACACTTCCATGTCGAATCCGCCGATCGTTTTTCCGTTGGGGTCGCGAAACTGGAAGGAAATGGTTTTCCCAACGTCAGCGACACCGCTGGTGTCCACCGTCCACCAAGCGGCAAGTCCCTCGATCGTCGAGAGGGCCCAATACACGTTGTCGGGACCAGCCTTGATACCTACTCGATGCATAATGTCAGCCATGGCAACCTCTTCATATTTGCTAACTCAATCTGATCAGTTGTTACCGTGTTACACCCTTCTGAAGTCGTTCGGCTTTCTCGAACACGTGCTGTTCCTGTTCTCTCAACTCAGGTGTGAATTCGGCCCCGAAGTCGTCGGCCTCGAACACTTGGCGAATCTCAAGCTCGCCTTCTTTGCCGTCGACGGCTGGATTCGGACAGCGCTTGGCCCACTCGATGGCTTCCTCTTTCGACTTGCACTGCCAGAGCCAATAACCAGCTGTTAGTTCTTTCGTTTCGGGAAACGGACCATCGACGACCGTACGCTTGTTCCCAGAAAATTGTACTCGCGCGCCTTTCGAGCTTGGTTGAAGCCCGTCGCCGGCCAGCATGATGCCGGCGTTCACGAGTTCTTCATTGAACTTTCCCATCTCGGTCAACAATTTCTCGCTCGGCATCACGCCCGCTTCCGACTCTTGTGTCGCTTTGACGATGATCATGAATCGCATGACGGCCTCCTAGTGTAGTCAGTGGTAGTCTATTGTTCCGCATACGCTCGTTTGATTGTTTCAAGATCCGGTTTAGTCATCTGTAAAATCGCCTCCATTACTCGCTCCGATTTCTTGGCGTCCTTGTCCTGCAACATCTTGTCCCACTCAGGAGAGACGATTTGCCAGGATAGGCCGTATTTGTCCTTCAACCAGCCGCAAGGTCCTTCTTGGCCGCCTTCGGACAGTTTGACCCACATCTCATCGATCTCTTCCTGTGAACGGCATTTCACCATGAAGGAGACCGCTTCGGTGAATTTGAAGAGTGGCCCGCCGTTCAATGCCACAAATTCTTGGCCATCGAGCTCAAACGTGACGGTCATAACTGAACCCTTTGGCATTCCGGAGGTCTTGGCACCCGCATCGCCATAGCGCGTGGTGGGACCCAGCTTGGAGTTCTTGAAGACGGACACATAAAACTTCGCCGCCTCTTCGGCTTGCGTATCGAACCAAAGGCAGGGAGTGATCTTGTGCATAATGAATGACTCCTTCGAATTGAAGTTTGCCCGATGCTTCCACCTATCCTCTAGTCGATCGAAGCGGTTTCAAATCGACATTGATCCTCGGGTGTTTCTATTCGAGTGGAAGCCCTGTAATTTCATCACGCTCGATCACGAAAATCCCATGCCACGAGCCATGGCGGCTGCGACAAAAGGGATGAACAAGAGGGCGAACACTTCCGCGCGCAACCACCATTGAAGACGGCGAACCTGCTCTTCCGACGGCAGGAATTCAGGTTGCGCGTGAACCTGCTTGCTCCATTGAATGAGTCGTAGCGTCGGTGGAATCGAGAGGATTGCCACCGCCATGAAGAGCCCGATTTTGGTCCAGAAGAGGGGATTTGACAGATAAAAAGATGAGCCCTTTGCGCCCCAATAGACACGACTGAATCCCACACCGAGCAGCAGGACCGCGCTCGCACCATAGACTCGATCCAGGATTGCGGCTAGGCGTAGACCGGATACGGTCATTCCCGGTCGGACGAGAACGTATTGCGCGGCGAGAACGGCGACCAGCATAAAGATCAGCAGAAAGTGAAAGGAGGAAAGCAATACGTCGCTCATCGGCCAACCTCATCTCTGTGACGTGTCTTGTAATCAGCACAATGCTCGCAAAGCAGGTCGGGTCAGTTCCCACTGTTGCCGTGTGATCCGCCATTCAGTACACCGCCAACCACAAGACGCCATCCAATAAGGCGTCGGCCGATCTTCCGCAACGGCTCCAACCCATCGTGCAAGTCGTATCACTCGCTCGTTGGCACTCGCGGTTCTGCCGTAGAGCTCCTGCAAGTGTAATTCGTAGAACCCGAAATCGAGGATGGCTGATGCAGCTTCCAGCGCATACCCGTAACGGCCCCAGTATGTAGGTGCCAGTTCAACACCGATCTCGCCTGTTCCTTGCTCGGATTCTGCTGTCCGTACACCACAACAGCCGATGAGCGATCGAGGTGCTCGACGTTGCACGATGGCGAACTGATAATTGCGCCGAGGCTGTTCGGCTGCCCACCGCGTGAAATGTTCTAGTAGCTCCCGCCCGTAGCCCGGCTGTTTTTCTTGTGGCCCAGAGAACGCAAGGGCGCGCGGGTCTTCGTGGTAGGCGAGAAATGCGTGGACATCGTCCTCAACGAAGTCGCGCAGAAGAAATCTCTTTGTCATGATTTGCATGTCAGCAATCCGTACGTTGCGGTCTGGCGTCATGACCGTGACCTTCTCAACTTCGCTCCGCCGCGACATCGACGACAGCCACCGCCTCCATTTCGATCATCGCATCTCGGGAGTAGAGCGACCGGACCTCAACGATGGTGTCCGCCGGATAGGGAGGCGTAAACCAGCGGCCGCGCAATTCAACGATCCGATCAAAATACCTCATGTCCGTCAGAAAAATGGTGACCTTGACGACGTTCTTGAGACTTGAACCACCGGCGCGCAGCACTCGTTCCAGGTTTTCAAAGACTTGTTGGGCTTGCGCCTCGAAGTCTCCCACTCCCACAATCTGCCCTTGCAAGTCGATCGCTGATTGGCCGGAGATAAACAACAGGTCCCCGACTCGATAGCCTTGAGCCAGACGAAACGGTTTATAGGGGTCTGGATCGATCACGATTTGCTCGATTCTCATGCCTCTCTCCCTTAACACCGCTCACATGATCTTGGTGAAGCTGCGCAAGCTTTGTTCGCCAGCATGTCGCTGGTGTGCAGCAATGAGTGGATCCACGAGGGCTCCACAATTCACACAGCGTCAACCGACCGGCTCATACCCGCCTGAGCCGAATGCAAAGTCGCCAAATTCCTCACGGACCATCAATCCGCTGCATCGATGGCATACCATGGCTTCTTCCTTTCGTTGGACCGCTTGCCGAATTGATCGCACCTCTTCTTTCTCAATCAGCCCTTCTCCCCATGGGACACTGCCACTACCGGCATCTGTTGAGCCGAATCCGGCGGTGACCACCCGCCGCCGAGGGCCTTGTACAGCTGGACGATGGAGGCCAGCTGGAACCGGCGCGTGCTGGTCAAGGCAAGTTCCGACTCGAACAGATTTCTGCGGGCCACGAGCACATCCAGATAATTGGCCAGCCCGCCGCGGTAGCGCAGTTCGGCCAGTTTCAGCGCCGATTGCAGCGCGACGACCTGTTGCTGTTGGGCCTCGCTTTGGAGGCGGGCCGTCCGCACGGCGATCAACGAGTCCTCGACCTCACGAAACGCCGTCAGCACCGATTGCTGGTAGAGGGCCAAGGCTTCTTTGCTTTGGGCTTCGATCGCTTCTTGCTGGAACCCCAGGATTTGCGCGTTGAACAGCGGCGCGGCGAGACCGGCGCCGAACACCCCGAAGGAGGACGCCTCGGTGAAGATCAAGGACAATTCGGGATGGGCCAGCCCGGCCAACCCGGTCAAGGTGATCCGGGGGAAACGGTCGGCCTTGGCGGCCCCGATCCGGGCGGTGACGGCCGCCAACTGTCGCTCGGCGACCAAGATATCAGGCCGCCGCTGCAACAGCTCGGAGGGCAGCCCGGCCGGCACGTCCGGGGCCAGGATTTGCCGGTCCAGGGAACGCCCGCGCGCGACGGCAAAGGGCTTGCGTCCCAACAAGACGCTCAGGTGGTTTTCGGCTTGCACCATTTGCCGATGGAGTTCGGCCGTGCGGGCCGCCGCATTCGCGCGCTCTGCTTCAAACTGGTCCGCATCCAGTTTCGAGGTCATGCCTTGACGCAGCCGTGCTTGCGCAATTCGCACCGACTCTTCCCAGGATTGCAGGGTCCGCTCCGCGATGTCGAGTTGCAGATCGAATTGGAGCAGGGTGAAGTAGGCTTCCGCCACGGCGCTGACCAGTTGAATCGTCACCGCGCGGCGGTTCTCCTCCTTGGACAACAGTTCGGCGCGCGCCGCTTCATTGGTGCGCCGGACGCGCCCCCAGAGATCGACTTCCCACGATAAATTTCCCAGCAAGTAATAATTGAACGGGCTGGCGAACCCGGGAAACAAGAACACGGCGCTACGACCGGCCGGTGCGTTCGCGGCGGCGGTGAGTTGCGGCAAAAAGTCGGTTTGGGCAATCAAGGCCCTGGCCCGAAACTCATCGATGGTCGCGACTGCGCGTTGAAGATCCTTGTTTTCCGCCAGCGCCGAACGAATGAGTTGCTGGAGTTGTTCGTCGTGCAGGAGGTCCCACCAGGGCAGGTTGGCCAGTGATGGCATACCGAGTGGCCCTTCCGCCGTCCGGAAGCGATCGTCTGTGTCGGTCTGCGGCCGGGAATAGTCCGGCCCGACTGCACAGGCGGCCAGGAAAAAAGACCCTATAAGGAATATGAAAACCGTGAATATGCGCATGAAGACTCCGTTCATTTCATGTCTCATCAGACGGAAGGCACATCGGTCGTGGGTGCATGATTTCTTCTACAAGATGACTAGTGCAGCATCCCGTTGCGATCAGGCGAGCACCTGCTCGCCACATTCGCTTCAAGAGCTCCTTGCCGTCCTCTCCCACGAAGGTCACCCCAGTGAGATCCACGACGAGAGGAACCTCATCGGCCGATTGGATGTTTCGCCATTCGTGCGCGAGTTCACTAACCCATGGCCCGGTCAGGCTGCCCTCCAGCCTAAGTCGTGCCGAATCTCGCTGCTTTTCCGACGTAATCTTCAGCATGGTAGATACATTTGCAGCCTTCTATGGGAAACAATCCGTTCATCC
>CABVRV010000121.1 GCA_902500755.1 uncultured Nitrospira sp. | reverse complement strand
CTTGAGACATGCTCCACCGTTTTCGCCAGCGCGTCGATTCGGCTATCCTGCTCGTCCAGGCGAGCGGTGACTTTCTTCCCGACGATTTCAAGCGCCTTGGTCACAGAGACCACGCTTCGATTGATATCCTCCGCATGCGCGGCTGTGGCTTTTGAATCGGCTTCGATCTTTGTGGTGAGGCTTTTGGCGGTCTGCTCCCCTGCACCCACCCGATCATTGAGACCAGACAACGCTTCCCGAAATCCTGTCAACGCCTGATTGAATTGAGCAAATTTTTGAGAAACCTGTTCGATCCTGCCACGGGTTTCCGTTGACTCCCGTCGTTGTTCATCAAGCTTCGCGTCCACTCGCTTCGTGAGGCTTTCGTTCGTACGCTGAACAACCTCAATGATGTCCTTCTTGAGTGCTTCCATGGCTTTGGATATTTCATCGAGCCTGGCTGAAACCTTCGCATCCTGAGTCTCGAAACTCTTCTGCACCCACAGGTAACGGGTGCTGCTGTCGGTTTCCAGTTTTGTCGCCAGCTGCTCCAGCTTTTTTGTCTGTTGTTCCGACTGCGCCGAGCGATGTTTGAGGTCATCTTGCCTGGCCTGGAGGTCCTTTGCCAAATGCAGCGCTTTTTCCAGTTCTCCTCGTAACTGCGGTATTTCCTGTTCTCGTAACGTCGAAAGTTCATGACTCTGCTTCGCGCTCGTCTGAGACAGTTGATTCTTAAAATCTTTCTCCGTTCGTTTGAGGTCAGACTGCTGCGCGACACAGCCGGGCAGTGTCAGACCTATCATCACGACACCCAGGAGGAGACGATGAGTCACTGATCGTTGGGGCGACATATCTTGACCTCTACACAGCCATCAGCAATCAGGGCACGTTCCGGTGAATCTTGACCACGCGTGCGTCAATTCCCAGTCCGAACGACGAGATGCCCACGACGATTTTGGGAGTAACACGATTCTACATGTTCGGTGCAGAACGGCCGTTCCTTACCATACGAGACGACCGACAGATGATCGGGCACCACCCCTAGCTCAACGAGATAGTTCCGCACGGCTTTCGCGCGCTTCTCGCCCAACACCAAATTGTAGGCTGACGTGCCTCGTTCGTCGCAATGTCCTTCGATTTTCAGCTGAATGTCTGGATTGGACTTGATCCATTCCGCATTGGCGGAGAGCGCATGACGTCCCTCGTCCGTGATCGAGAAACTATCATATGCGAAAAAGACATCCCGCAGTTCTGCCGCTGCCGATGCGATCTGCTCGGCCCGTATTTCAGCCAGCTGACGAGCAGCGGCGCCCGGATCGGATTTGGCCATCAACCGATTCCCGTTACCCCCGGAACCACCGTTGCCGCCGAAACCGCCGTTGCTCCCCGCCTCGCTACTGAGCCGTTCTTCAGATGGATCACGATCTAATCCTCGCAAACTACTCGAATCGTTTCGACCGGAGAATGCGGTGTCCGGAAAATTCGGGCTGACCCCTCCTTTTCTGGTTCCTTCTCTCGTCGTCCCACTCTTGGCTGTCTCTTGTTGAAAGGTTTGGGCATCTCCACCCGATTGAACTGCCTTCTTCGAACAGGCAGGGGTCACCACAACGAGAATACCAAGAATCAACGGTAGGTAACTGGCCGGTAACTTTTTCATGGGATTGATTCCCTCCTGTAGGATATCCCCTCTTACATACAGCGGAGGATGATCGCCGTCAATGCCTTCCCCAAAAATTACGACGCGGGAGACCATGTCGGTGCGCTGTTGTGAGTCCCTGTGAATGTGATGCGCTCGAGATCTTTGCCGTCCGCATTAATCATGTAGATCTGGCTCTTACCATCCGCCGTCGAGCTAAAGACGAGATGGCGCCCATCCGGCGACCACGATGGAGAATCGTCCACTCCGTGCCCTGTCGTCAACTGCAGGCGCTTCTGTCCATCGGGCGTGATCACACAGAGCTTGTATTCTTTTTTGAGCGTCCTGCACACATACGCAATCCAATTTCCTCGAGGAGACCAGGCTGGAGCAGCGTTATAGTCCCCATCAAAGGTCAACCGACGCACATTCGCCCCGTCCGCACTCATGAGGAAAAGTTGCGGGCCTCCGCTCCGATCCGAGGTAAAGACCAATTCTCGTCCAGAAGGGGACCAGGATGGAGAAAGGTCCCCTCCTGCGTTCGTCGTCAATCGCAGAACAGCCTTTGTGCGCGTATCCAAACGGTACAGCTCAGCATTTCCCTCATGGCTCGACGAATAGGCGAGAAAATGCCCATCGGGAGAGAGCGCTGGAGTGATGTTCAGCCCTCCTTGCGAGACCAGCGTCCAGCGCTTCCCTGTCGCGAGTTCTATCATATCAATTTCTTGCGTGTTCCGGTTACGGTAGGCGGTAAAGACGAGAAAGCGACGATCCGGGGACCAGTGTGGCATCAGGTTCAAGAAACCGTCCGTCGTTAACTGACGAGCTTCGAACCCATCATAGTCCATCACGAATAGTTCACGAGCTGTTCCCTGCTGCGAAACATAGGCGATCTTCGTCCGTGCAATGCCGGGCTCGCCCGTGTATCGAAACACCAACTCGTCTGCAAACCGATGGGCCATCAGCCGGACCACCGACGTCGAACCCGCGTACCGTTTTCCACCGACCACCTCATCACTTCCGGCGTCATATACGTACCCATCCATACTCACATCTGGAGTCTTGGTGTCAGTCTTCATCCCCGCCTTCCCCCACACAATCACGGAGACTCCATTCTCTGCAGCTTGTTTGAAGGAGGGGTCAGGCTCTCCACCCCGACCACCGGCCTTGATGCCAAGATTGGATAGGTCAACGAGGGAAAATACCAAGGATCGTCGCACATCCGCCTTGAGCACTTCCTCGATACGGCTGCCCAGTTTTGCTCGTCCTTCAGGCGACTCCGGACCACCGGCATGGTCAATGCCCACGACCCCCAGCGGAATCTTCTGAAAATCCGGCCTCGTGGCTTCAAGAAAGACATCGGCGGCACCGGATTCGATGATCCACATGAGACCGAGCAACGCACAGAAACCGACGATGACACCAGTTCGAAACGTCATGATTTATCCTTGGGGCTCTCCGACGGTGAAGGTGAAATGAGCATCGAAATACGCATCGGTGATATCGGCTGGAAACCTGGGTAAGGGTACCGCGCTCAGAACCGCCCGCTTCCCCGCCAAATCAAAATACTCATTTCCGGAGGACTGTTCGATGGCAACTCCGGTGACCGTTCCGTTTCGATGCAGTCTGAATTGCACAACGACGACATGGACTTGACTCGTCACATCCACCGGGGGCGCATTCCACACACTACTGATGCGCTGGCGAACTAACGCGAGATAGGCATTCGACCCCGGGGCCATCCCCGGGACTTTGAGAGTCGTATCAACTGCCTTTAAACTTGGTACCTTCGCCTCAACCCGTGGTACAGGCTTGACCGGCATCTCCGCGGGAGGTGCTGGGGGAGGTGTCTCCTTAGGCAACTCAAGCTTTTTGATCTTCTTGAGTTCCTCGTCCAATTCCTGCGCCGATTCTTCCGTTAAGGATGGCGACGGGAGCGTGACTGCCTGTTTTCCCGCCGATTCCTTCATCTCCGCCACCACCGGAACTGATGGCAACTTGATGCCCGGGGCTTTCTTTGGATTATCCTCCGGACTGATCTCCCCGAGCTTTGGCGCATTCGGAGGCAACTCAATGTCTTTCAAGACATCGCGCATAATGTCATTCGACTGTTTAGCCGAAGGGACCGGAGGAGGGGCTGGCGGGACGCTCACGGGTGGAGCGGGCCTGGGTGGTACCACTGGATGAGGCTGCTCAACCAGTTTTGATTGCTCAACTGCTTTGGGTTGTTCGATCGGTGTAGGCTGTTCGACAGGCTTCGGTGGCTCAACACGTTTCGACTGCTCGACTGGTTTAGGCTTTTCAGGGGCCTTAGGTCGCTCCGCTTCATTTTTGACCGGCCGAGTCTTCTCGGGTTCAGCAACCTTCGCCGGAAGCGTCGGGAGACTTGCGAGGGAAATCTCGATGGAGGTCAACGGCCGCTCACCATGGCGAGGCAATCGGACCCAGGTCAGCATTGCCAATATTCCTATATGCAACACCAGGGACACGAAGACAGCACGGCCTAAGCGACGAGCCAGTGTCGCCTGCCATTCATCGCCCGCAGACATGCCGGCTGATGTCCAAGCCTGCACCGTAAACCTTATCCTACTGGTTACTTGGCAGGGGCCGTGTTATCAGTGATTCGTTCTGGTCCGGTAGGATCCGTCACCATACCGAGCTTCTCGATACCGGCTTTCTTCACTCCATCCATCACCTGAACCACGACTCCATAGGGCACATCGCGGTCGGCACGTAAATAGAGCGACACGTCAGCATGTTCGGTCTTTAGCGTGCGCAACTTGCGTTCCAGCTGATCCACGCTCACTTGATCTTTGTCCAAATAGAGGCGTTGATCCTTTTCGATGGTGAGCACCGCTCGTATCTCGGGCTTAATCGTATTGGTCGCGGAAGTCGGCAAGTTGATATCCATACCACGATACAGCATAGGCGCCGTAACCATAAAGATCACGAGCAACACCAACACGACATCCACGAGCGGAATCACGTTGATCTCCGCCAGGAATCGACGTTGCCTCGTCTCAAAAATCATCCTTTAACCCCAGCAGACACCGAACCCGTGGGCTTGCCCTGGGCCGGGATCAAGGCCAGCAGCTCGACGACGACGGAATCCATCTGCAATGCGGTGCGTCTGATGCGCGTCAGAAAATAATTATAGGCGATGACGGCAGGAATGGCTGCGAACAATCCAGCGGCGGTGGCAATCAAGGCTTCTGAAACGCCGGGGGCAACGGCCGCGATGCTCGCTGTGCCTTGTGCCCCGATTTCTCGAAACGCATCGATAATCCCCAAAACC
The DNA here is from genome assembly GCA_902500755.1 of uncultured Nitrospira sp. Lineage (GTDB taxonomy): Bacteria > Nitrospirota > Nitrospiria > Nitrospirales > Nitrospiraceae > Nitrospira_D. The sequence continues at coordinate 4,252 of CABVRV010000121.1, read as the reverse complement.
GTTCCTAAAAGACCGACGAACGGAGCAATGTTCCCGGTAGTGGCAAGAAACGGCAGATACGATTCCAACTTGGAGATTTGCCCCTGGGCGAGATGAGCCGCCGTCCGTTCCATCACATGTCGATCAAAGATCATCGAGCCACTGTCATTGAACGCGGTCGGAATTTGATCCAACCGCTGGATCACGGAATGGAAAATTTTCGCGCAGGGGCTTCCGGCCGTTTGTGGCGCGTTTCGCGTCACCTCTTCGACGTCTCGTGCCCGCAGCAACAAGGCCATGAACTGACGGTCTTTGAGGTCGACCGCTCGAAAGGTCGCCCATTTGTAAAAGATGATGGCCCACGAAATGATGGAGAATCCGAGCAGCACCAACAGAACCACTTTGGAGATGACCCCAAGCGATGCGATGATTGCCAGCGGACCGGCTTGAAACATACGAGTCTAGCCTCTCCCTCCTGAGCTCTTAACAGTTCGTGGCAAAGTGGATTGTACCAAACACTGAGGAAAATGGCGGGGCCGACGGGATTTGAACCCGCGACCTCCAGATTGACAATCTGGCGTCCTAACCAGGCTGAACGACGGCCCCGTATTATCTAGTTATGGCGGAACATCGAACACGACAAGACAACATCAACGGTCGCCGGTCAACCCTTGAGCGAGGAAGGGAACCTCATCCCTGCAGGACTTTTCCCGTCCCTCCTTACCAGAGCTGTGCTCGTTGGTAGGCGGAACAGGGATCGAACCTGTGACCTCTGCCTTGTAAGGGCAGCGCTCTCCCAACTGAGCTATCCGCCCGACTTCTCTCACAACCGCCGCGGAGCGTATCAAGTCCATTTCTCCTTGTCAACCAGGCCGTGCGTCGTGCTCGTTCTCAGCACATCACCTGTGATGCGCGTCACGTCATTGTTGTCTCCTCACTTTCCTCTCTCCATCCGAACGTCGATGACGCAGTTGCCGAGGGAAGAACTGTCGATGAACATGTTTCAGTCGACGACGGTCCACATGCGTGTAGATCTGGGTCGTTGCGATATCAGCATGCCCCAGCATCGCTTGAACAACGCGGAGATCAGCGCCGCCTTCGAGTAAATGCGTGGCGAACGAATGTCTCAGCATGTGTGGCGAGATGGGTTTGAAGATCCCGACCCGTCGCGCGCGCAATGAAAGCAACTTCCAACATCCCTGCCTGGTCAGTTCATGCCCTCGCCGACTGACAAACACGTGACGAGAGGAGCGACGCTTAAGGAGAGTCGGTCGAACCTGCTCAAGATACTCGACCAACAAATCTCGTGCCGTCTGTCCCATCGGCGCAACTCGCTCTTTGCCGCCCTTTCCCATCACACGAAGGTAACCAAGATCGAGATCAATCTGCGCAAGAGTCAGTCCAACCAGCTCCGATACACGAAGCCCGGACGCATAGAGCAACTCCAGCATCACACGATCACGGCGATCCTCAGCACGGTCACAAATCGGCGCCTCCAGCAACGCCGTCACTTCCTGAAGGGTCAACGTCTTGGGCAATCGTACTGAGCGACGCGCGGTGGCCACGTCGCAGAGGGGATTGGTCTTGAGAATTTTTTCACGGACTAGGAAGCGATACCATCCCCGCATCGCCGAAAGCATCCGAGCCACCGATGATGCCGCCAGCGCTTCCTGTTTCAGTGAAGCCAGAAACGACCGTATGATATGTGGCGGCATGAAGTCACTCATGTTGAGTCGATGCCGCAACAAGTAGCGTTGCACTCGGAACAAATCTCGCCGGTAAGACTCCAGCGTATTGGTCGCCAGCCCTCCCTCGACGCGTAGCCGGTTGAGATATCGCTCAACCAGAGGATCCAACAAAAGAACCGATGAGTGATCCGTCGTCATTGAATGATAAACTATAGCCAACTCTTTCCGTAGGCACAACGAGAACGTCGCAGTTCTCCTTGACAGGTCACACCCTTTCCGATACTAGTCTCTTTATGGCTCACCGCTGATCGAACGGAATGCTCGCCTACTCGCACCATCCTTCTCACATCGCTGCCTGGCCGCTGGTGATCGTCATCACAGCTCTTGCGGCATGCCTGGCCCCGGACTCCATGTTGACCCGTTCAGGTCAGGCGGAGGCGGCGGAGACCGTCAAACCCCTGATTCCGAATCCGCCGGTTTTGAACCAGGCCAAGCAACTGATTGAGAAAGGCGACCACGAGTCCGCGGCAAGTGCCTTGCGACGATTCTTGACCACTAACCCACGACCTGAACATCTCGACGACACTTACTTGCTCTTAGGGGCAGCCCTCTATGGCATGCAGGACTACGGCGAGGCGCTCCGTTATCTCAACCAACTCCACACAGAATTCCCTGAATCCGAGCTTGTAGACCGAAGTAAACTCTTGCTGGCCCGGACTCATGCGGCAATGGGAAATGTCGACCTGGCACTGCCATTGCTCACCCAAGTTCGTACGACGACGTTGGACGTCGTCACCAAGCGCGAGGCGCAGCAACTTACGGCCGAAGTGTTGGCTCAGAAGAAGGACTATGTGCGGGCTATTCACACGCTGTTAGAGGGGATGACTGGGAGTTCTGAAGATCAGGTCAAAGAAACACGAGCACAGATTCGGCAGTTTGTCGCAGAGAAGTTAGACAAAAAAGGGTTGGTCCGGGTGCGCAACGCCTACCCACGCTCATACCCCGGCGACCTGGCCTCGCTTCGGCTGATCGACTATTACATCGGGCGGGGTGAAGACCACCTGGCGGAACGGGAGGCTCGGCATTTTCTCGATGCATTTTCCGCCCACCCTTCTGCTCAAAAAGCCAGCGAATCGTTGCAACTCATCCGGTCACGTTTGAGGACCAATCAATATGTCATCGCCGCCGTTCTCCCCTTGTCGGGAAACCTGTCGACGTTTGCCACCGATGTCTTGGAAGGCGTTCAACTTGCGGTGGAAAAAGCTCGCGAGCAGCCCGGCAGTCCTTCCGTGGGATTGATCGTAAAGGACCATGACGCGGATCGGCCGGGTTTTCTGGATGATCTCTCAACCCTGCTCCATGATGATCGACCGCTGGCCGTGATCGGCCCGATGCTGTCAAGAAATCTACCGGTCATGGCTGAGATGGCACAGAAGACCAGAATCCCCTTGATTACGCCGGCGGCAACTCTCCCTAATGTCCGCCGATTGGGCAATTATCTTTTCAGCACATCGCTTACCTACGCATCGCAAGCCCAACGCATTGCGACCTACGCGACACAAGAACAAGGGCACCGACGATTCTGCATCATCCACCCTGACACTGTCTATGGACGGGAACTTGCCCGCCTTTTCGCCCAGGAGGTGTATCGTGTCGACGGCGAAATCATCGCCATCGAAGCCTTCAAGGAAGGGGAAACGGATTTCGCACCGCAAATCCAGCGACTGAAGGCCGAGGACCTCAAAAAGTACGGCCTGGCAGTTCCTGTGGAGATTCCTCACCCAACCGGCAAACCGGCGAGCCGAACCGAAAAGCGCATGCTGTACACTCCCGGGTTTGACGCAATCTTTATTCCGAGTCGTTCCCAAGATATCGGCCTGCTCGCTGCCCAGCTGGCATTCCACGACATCAGAGCGCCTCTCCTGGGTACAAACGGCTGGAACTCGCAAGACTTCGTCCGAACCGCCGATCGAACAGTCGACGGGGCAACCTTTGTTGATGGCTTCTTCCTCGACAGTCCGAATCCCGCCGTCCAGGACTTTGTTCAACGATATCGGAACCGCTTCGAATCGACTCCATCACTCTTCACCATGCAGGGATATGACGCAGCCAGAGTCGTGATCGAGGGAATCCATCACGGAGCGACCTCAGGGGAGGCCCTTCAAGAGTTTTTTACCACCCGGCGGGACTTGCCGACACTCGCCGGCCCAGCCAGCTTCGGACCAGACGGCACCTTACACCGTCCACTCTTTCTTCTGCAGGTGAAACAAGGTAAGTTTGTGCAATTGAACTGAGTGGCTTCTCATGAGTTCTCTTTCACAAATCCTTCACACCATCTCGTACATGGGACTCCCCCTCTTGTTCGCGATGGTGCTCCATGAGTACGCCCATGGATGGACGGCGGAGAAATGCGGAGACTCAACCGCGAAACTTCAAGGACGACTCACCGTGAACCCACTCGCCCATATCGACCCGTTCGGCACCGTCATCCTCCCCTTGATATGCTTGCTGTTGCCGGGGAGTTTTCTATTCGGTTGGGCAAAGCCGGTCCCCATCGACCCGCGAAATATGCATCAGCCTCGCCG
>CABVRV010000120.1 GCA_902500755.1 uncultured Nitrospira sp. | reverse complement strand
GGGACGCGCGACGACGTTAGGCCGCAACGAAGGCCTCACCAAGCTCGTGCTCGATACAGAATCCGGCCGCGTCCTCGGGATGGGACTTTGCGGCGTCGGCGCAGGTGAGTTGATCGCCGAAGGGGTCCTCGCCATGGAGATGGGCGCAGTCGCAGAAGACCTCGCGGCCTCCATCCATCCACATCCGACGTTGAGCGAAACGGTCATGGAAGCAGCTGAGTCGTTCCACGGCTCGCCCACGCACCTCTTCATCCCCAAACGGTCATGAGGTGTCTACGCTCCGCTTGCTCGATCTGACCCTCCCCCTTCCAGTCGAAAACCTTGCGCTTGATGAAGCATTGCTGGAGGAGCTGAATGAGCAGGGAGGAAACCCCGTGCTTCGCTTTTGGGAAAGCGACCGTCACTTTGTCGTGTTAGGCCGCGCTTCACGCGTGGGCGATGATGTCGACCTGGCTGCCTGCCACGTAGACGGCCTGCCGCTCCTTCGACGCGGGAGCGGCGGAGGAACCGTCTTGCAAGGACCAGGCTGTCTCTCGTATGCCTTGGTGCTGCCGCTTGATTGGCATCCAGACCTCGCGAATATTCGCACCACCAATCAATTTATCCTGGAACGAATAGCCACGACACTCCGCCAGTGGGAACCGGCCACGGCCGTTCGTGGTATGAGCGACCTTGCAATCGGCGACAGGAAAATTTCCGGCAATGCGCAGCGACGTACCGGGAAGGCGCTGCTCTTTCACGGAACGATTCTGCATGGCATGGGAGCCGATCTCGTCGCACGGTACCTCAAGCACCCCGCACGACAACCGGATTACCGTTCAGACCGACCTCACCAGGCGTTTCTTGGAACGATCAACGCTCCACCGCAGGCCATCAAACAAGTCATTGCCGCCGCATGGAACGCGGAGCCCATGGATACCGGCTTGCCCATGGCCCACATGTCCCAGTCCATCGCGATTATTCTTTCACGAAGCACCGAAGAACCGTAAGACAAGCTGTTGTTCTCATGGACAAGACTGACAACGTGCTGAACCTCGATCCCTCTCACTGACGAGAGAACTTCATGATATTTCAACATGATTATGGTCTTGTCGATTTTAGCAACCTTCGACGACTATGTTATGTCACAGGAGGTTTCGCATGAGATATCTGCTGTTGGTGCACCATAATGAAGACATGTTTAGTAAAATCCCAGAGGAAGAGCGAAAAGCGATGCTCTCGGAATCAATCCAGCTCTGCCACCAACTCCACGGCACCAGGCAGTATGTCCATGCCTCGCCGTTGCAGCCTGAAGCGACGGCAACCGTCGTTCGAGTAAGGGGCGGCAAGCCGATGGTTATCGACGGACCATTCATGGAAACAAAAGAGCAGCTCGCGGGCTATTTCCTAGTCGATGCAAAAGACCGAGAGGAGGCCATCAGGATTGCCGAACAAGTGCCCGGCGCGCGTATCGGAACGGTCGAGGTTAGGCCTATCAGAGAAATCTCCGGTTTGCCGAACGAGTAGCAACACACGAAGAGGTGTAACTTACGTAGGCGAGACACCTCATATTGAGCTACGCCGGTTGAAGGGTCATACTAAACGGCACATATGGACCAACATCCTGTGATTCCTGCTGATACGCTCGAAGAGCAGTACAGAACGTTGCTTGAAGTGGGAAAGGCGATCTCCGCTCATCACGACATCGAAACCCTCTTTAAAGATTTAGCCAAACTCATTCCTTCTCTGACTTCGTTCGAGGTGATTGGCCTCATTTTGCATGATGCCGACCGGAACGTAATGAGAGCTCATGTGCTGGAGTCGCCCTATACGGAGGGTTATCCGGACGGCCTCGAGTTGCCGATGGAAGAATCCGCCTCCGCCTGGGTGCTCAGAAACCAACAGCCTCTGGTCATGCCGGACCTCCAGGAAGAAACGCGCTTTCCTCGAGTGGTTGAAACGTTGCGAAGCATCAACGTCCAGTCCTGTTGCTTCCTCCCCCTGACCACCGCCGTGCGTCCGCTCGGAGCCATGGAATTTGGAAGTGTGACTCTCCATATGTTCGGACAGGCAGAGTTGGAATTTTTGGCACAAGTGGCACAACAGGTGGCGGTTGCCGTGGATAATGTTCTGCACCATCAGGACTTGAACACCCGACAAGACCAACTCCGGCTGTTGTTGGAGGTATCGGAATCAATCGCGTCGCGCCGCGATATGAACCGATTGCTGGACGATCTTGCACAGGGCCTTCTTCGCGTCGTCCATGTGAATTTCGTGTCTCTCTCTTTGCATGACCCTTCAAGAAACACCATGCGGCTGCAGACCATTCAAGCAAACGTCCCGGCGGATCTGATCGGAGGCCATGAGGAACCGATCGACGAAACACCGTCGGGATTGGTATGGGAAACACAACGGACACTCCTGGTGCAGGATATCCACCAAGAACATCGCTGGCCAAAGGTCCTTCAACGAATGAAGGAAGACGGCGCGAATTCTCTGTGCATCGTTCCCTTAACGACCTCGCTGAGGCGGCTTGGAAGCATGGGGTTTACCAGTCAGCGGAAAATGAGTTATCGCGAGGCCGATGTCGCCTTTCTCCAGCAAGTCGGCAACCAGGTGGCAGTCGCTGTGGACAATGCGCTCCATCATCGAGATTTAACCGTTGACCGAGAACGGCTACGGCTTTTACTTGAAGTGTCGGAAGCGATTGCAGCACATCGTGACCTCAAAGTGTTGTTCAACGAGCTCGGCAAGCGGCTGCCGTCCGTGGTGCCGTTCGAATTCATCGGACTGATCTTGCATGACCCTCTTCGGAATGTGATGAGAATTCATGTCATTGCCACTGACCGGGCTGAGCGTGTTCCAGATGGGCTTGAGCTGACGATGGAAGAATCCATCTCGGCGTGGGTGCTCAAGAACCAGCAACCCGTTGTCATGCCGCGCGTGGATGAGGAAACCCGTTTTCCTAACATCGTTGGAATGTTTTGCGAAATGAACGTGCAGTCCTGCTGCTTTCTTCCGCTGACCACCGCTGTGCGCCGATTGGGCGCGATCGGATTCGGCAGCGTGAACCCATGCGCCTTTGGGAACTCGGAAGTCGAATTCTTAAATCAAGTAGCCAAGCAAACCGCCGTGGCGGTAGACAACGTCTTGCACCATCAAGAAGCAGAGACAGCACAGAAACAATTGGCGCGCGAACGGGACCGACAACATCTCTTACTGGAGGTGAACAATGCCATCGTCGCGCATTTAGACCTCGACGCCCTCTTCGTGGCCGTCAGCGCCTGCCTGAGAAAAGTCATCCAGCACGACGGTTCCAGCCTGCTGCTCTGCGATGAGGAGGCTGGGGAATGGCGCATCCACGTGCTGGAATTTCCCACGAATAAGAGTGTTGTCGAGCGAGGGCGCAATGAGTCGGTGACCTGGTCACCCTCCTGCGTGGCGATCGAGTCAGGGAAGCCAGCGGTGTTTTTTGAAAAGGACCTCATTGAAAAATCGTCGATCTCAGATATCGCACGTTGGCTATTACAAAGCGGCGTAAAATCCTTCTGCAGTGTCCCCTTGCTCTCACACAACCGGCCGCTGGGCGCACTGAATGTCGGCCGCCGACACGATACGGGATTTTCTCCGGAAGAGGTCGAGTTACTGAGCCAGGTGGCACAGCAGATTACGCTCGCCGTCGAGAACGCGGTGGCCTACAAACAGATTGCTCAATTGAAAGATAAGCTGACAGAGGAAAAACTGTATCTCGAAGAAGAGATTCAGACGGAGTACAATTTCGAAGAGATCGTCGGTGACAGCTCAGCGCTCCGAGCAGTACTCAAAGAGGTCCAGACCGTCGCCCAGACGGATTCGACGGTTCTGATCCTGGGGGAAACAGGAACAGGCAAAGAGCTCATCGCGCGTGCCCTGCACAGCCACAGCAACCGACGGGATCGTACGTTCGTCAAGCTCAACTGCGCCGCCATCCCTACCGGACTGCTGGAAAGCGAATTGTTTGGGCATGAAAAGGGCGCTTTCACCGGCGCAATTGCAACCAAGATCGGCCGGTTCGAATTGGCCGACCGCGGAACGCTCTTCCTCGACGAGGTCGGCGAAATCCCATTGGAACTCCAAGTCAAGCTGCTCCGGGTTCTCCAGGAGAAAGAATTTGAACGCCTCGGCAGCACCCGTACAATTCGTGTGAACGTGCGGGTCGTCGCAGCAACAAATCAGGATCTTGGCCGAATGGTGGAAGAGCAGAAGTTCCGCAGCGACCTCTACTATCGACTCAAAGTTTTCCCCATCACCGTGCCGCCGCTGCGGGAGCGCACCGGTGACATCGCCCTTCTCGTCCGACACTTTGCTCAAAAGTTTGCGATACGGATGAAGAAACGCATTGAAACGGTTCCTGCCGAAGCCATGAAAGCCATGCAAGCTTATCCATGGCCGGGCAACGTGCGCGAGCTGGAAAACTTCATTGAGCGGGCCGTGATCCTCTCGGTCAACTCCAACCTGATGCTACCGTTATCAGAGTTGAAACCGCCTGCGACGCCCTCGCATAATTCGGTGGGGAGGACTCTTGAAGAGGCGGAACGCGAGCACATTCTGCAAGTCCTGCGCGATTCGAAATGGACTCTCAGCGGTCCAGCCGGCGCCGCCGCCAGACTCGGCATGAAACGCACCACCCTCCATTCCAAGATGAAGAAACTCGGCATCGTTCGCCCTCAGTAGCGTTGCAATTCGAATGACGCGCCCAATGGGCAACCTTGGGACTCCGGTTTGGAACGAGAGGCACTGGGGCAGGATGAACCGTTAAAGAAGGCGCAGCACCGATGGACACGAACAGCTAGCGTCGCGACCGCAGCAAAAATCTCTTAAGATCGGTGAGGCGATGCGCCCAAAAGAAGACCACGGGCGTTTCCTGTGCCACTGTAAGATACGCAGGGCTGAATACTCCTTGGATGACCGCCGCCGGGACGACATTCTGCTCTCCAAATTGCCTGACCCAGCTTCCGGCATCAACCGCCACCTCCTTATTGATACGTTTGCGGCTATTGATTTCCGAATTCGACGCTTTGCACTCCAGCGCGAGTACCCGTCCGTCAGCCAGCCTTACAATAATATCGGCATTATGTGCTCCCACGGTACAACCGATCATGAATGTGCCGTTTTGTGGCGCATCTGTAAGCAGCACCTGTATGCCCTTTCTTGGCGACGGCTGCCTTATCCATCCCATCTCGGACAGTAAAGCTCTTACTGCTCCTTCAACGGCATCCCGTTCGTCGGATCGCCTCGATGTCTGAACACGTTGAGCAGAGGCCGCCACGCAAGATGCCAAGACGGCGGCATTCTTTTCGATTTTGGATGCGGGGCGATTCTCATAAATCCATGGGAATCGCTTGGGATCAAGGATACGACGGAGAATGACGACGAGATTCTTCGCTCGTTCGGGATCGTGAGCGATCAGTGTAGGCGCAAGCGTGTTACCCAACAACGTTTCAAGATCATCGGTCGATATCGGCGGAGCTCCCAAATATCGGAGCGCGGTGAAGAGATCTTCCTCCCTGACCAGCGATGAAAGCAAACGGGGATCAATAGGATCAGCCAAAAGACCGGGCAGCAGTTCCACAACCTTTTTATTGGCCCGCTCCAGCGATTTGAACGCTTCCAGATATCGTTCTTTAGGCTCCTCTAAGCGACGCTGCCTGAACAATTCCTTAGCTTCTTCAACATCCCGTAGAATCTCCTGTCGAGACCACTTTCGAGCATCCTTCGGCCATCCCATTCAAGCGATTCCCATCCTGCGCAGCCGTTCAAGGTGTGGGATTGGGAGTCGCATCACTTCTCTTGGCTCGAACTTCGTCAAGCCACCGGCATAGGTCCGCCCTCCGTCAAGGCTGACATTCCTGTTCAACCAACGGATGATCAACGCCAGATCGTCTTCAGAGAGCGGAATGAGCGGATAGAGCCCGTGGGCAATGTTCAGGATTCTTGCTCCACATGCGTTACGAACGAACACCGGAGCACGGCGAGCCATGTACGTCATGAGTATCGGGGCAGGCGCCTTCAGGTTGACCCGCCACCAGGGCTTGCGATGCGCCGCGATATAGCTGTTCTTCGCCCCTTGCGACTGCGCCCACACGATAAAGGTTTCGATTCGCTTACGGTCCTGCGCCGAAAACCGGCTGAAGTCGTTGGGAAGGTCAACGACGCGTCGAAGTTCACCGGCATCCGTGAGCCGAGCGCCGGAGGCTTGAATAAGTTCTTTCGCACGCGTAACGGTGGGAACCAAGACGGAAGCTGGCAGCCCTTCCGCCTGCTCAGCTACTATCCATACCTCGTTCATACCAGTCACTTGTCCGCGGTGCACCTCGAACAACTCACCAAGTTGGATACAACTATTCTCCTCGAAGTCGTTTTGCCGGATCAAACGCGACCATTTATCTTCGCTTCCCGCGCGCGAGAAAGAGATGTTTATGCCGCCCTGCAAGTTCCCAAGCTGGGCGGGAGATTGAACGTGACGTATTTTCAGTGAACGACAACGAGAACCGATATTAAAACACACGATCGCCGCGCTCGTCATAGCATCGGGGAAGACCTGCGATGCTGTATCGATAAGATGCAGCGATCGCCCGCCCATACCGTTCATCAACATCGCGCGCGCTGCGGAGCCATAGTTCACATCGAGCCACTCCGCGGCAGTAATGAAGCAGCCATAGTCGCCGGGACCCGCGAGTTGACGAGTCTTGAGAAGAAAATGGAGATGGAGGCCGGCCAAAGCGCTGCCAGGCAATCCACATGCTTGAAGGGTTTCGGTGTACCAACGTTTCCAACATGATTCGATATCATGGTGGCGAACATAGGGAGGATTGCCGATAAACAATGTCCGGCCAGCGGAAGGTAAATGGACTGAGCGGTAATCATCTACAATGATCGAAACACGCTTATCGAACCCTGCGAGGGCGATATTGGCGCGCAGAAGGCCTACAATATTTGGATCTTTTTCAACGGCAATGATGTGTGCATCTGGAAAGGCTTGAGCCGCAGCGAGGACGAAGCGGCCGGAACCGGCACCGGGATCGACGATACGATCAAAAGTTACCCCTTGCGTCATGGCCCATGCCACCATCGCCTGCACTACTTGAGGCGGTGTAAACGTCGCCCCCTGAGCACGTCGCTGTTCTGCCGGCACAATTCGGCTGTAGCTCTCCCCGAGCGCGTCATGCCCTCCTAATAGTCGTCTTCTGGTTTTATTGAGTGATACATCTTGAGAACGGCTGCGACAGGACTTGAGCAAGCGACCCGCGAGACGGAAGAGAGAATCTTGCGTTGCCAGAGAAACCATTGGTTCGCAATACCCAACGTCTGAAAGTGGTTTCACAGAAGAATTGAGAAGTTCGGGTGCAGTATGAATAAGATAAGATTTAATGTCAAACAAAAAGTATCCATTGGTTACAGTTATACTCTATAGCCTGGACTGCCCGTACTAGCGACAGCGTGCAATCGAAGCGAGAGGATATTACGATCTTACGACAACGTGCGCGAGCTGGAAAACTTCATTGAGCGGGCCGTGATCCTCTCGGTCAAGTCCAACCTGATGCTACCGTTATCAGAGTTGAAACCGCCTGCGACGCCCTCGCATAATTCGGTGGGGAGGACTCTTGAAGAGGCGGAACGCGAGCACATTCTGCAAGTCCTGCGCGATTCGAAATGGACTCTCAGCGGTCCAGCCGGCGCCGCCGCCAAGCTGGCGATGAAACGCACCACCCTCCACTCTAAAATGAAAAAACTCGGCATCGTCCGTCCCTCATGACACCACAGCTAGAGCTATGGTGCGAACCCCATTTATTTCCCACATAGAGCTTGTCGATATTTCGTCATCTGACGAATAGCCGACGGACCGCCTTCGTCACTCTCACCCACTCCTCCTTCACTCTCAACGCACAAAGTCATAAGAATTCTTCATGCATCCAAACAGTTACGCAGCTCAGTCATAGCCTGGCACTGAGCTGGAACGGTCGTTGCTGTTCCTTCATACATAGCAATCACGTTTTCGGAAGATCTCTTCATCATTGTCGGCACCAGCGGTCTGGAGGGTCGTTCACATGAATCGTCGTAACTCGATCGGAACAGTTCTGCTTCTCACATTGGTCCTGTCAGTAGGCCTCGGGCTGGTCGCCTGGAAGTATGAGTCGGTACAAGATCAACAGGCGGCCTCGACAAATCAACCTGAGCCGATGGAGTCCATCACAGTCGCCGTCGTGCGCGACATGGATCATCGCCCGACTACCACATCGATCGGGACGGTTTTGGCCTTACGCTCGGTCACGCTCAAGAACGAACTGGCCGGGACAGTCCGTGAAGTCCGGCTCACGCCGGGACAGATCGTGGAAGCCGGCACCTTGCTGGTGGCACTCGATGTCTCCGTCGAGGAAGCCGAACTGAAAGCGCAGGAGGCCCAAGCGGCTTTGACCAAGACGGTGCTCAATCGCCGGCAGAACCTCAGTCAAGAATTAGCCACGACGCAAGAAGAAGTGGACCGCGCTCGGGCGGACCTGGATATCGCTCACGCTCAGATGGCTCGTACCAGGGCGATCATCGCCAAGAAGACCATCCGTGCGCCGTTCCGCGCCAGGGTCGGCATCGCCGACGTTCACCCCGGCCAATACTTGAATGAAGGAACCTTGCTCACGACGTTGCAGGGTGTCGGCGAGGCAGTCCATGTGGATTTCACGGTGGCGCAGCAGATCGCAGCGGTATTACAAGACGGTGAGACGGTCGACGTGTTTCCAGCCGGCGATCCCGTTCCCATCCCGGCCAAGATCGTCGCATTGGATGCACGAGTGGACCCGACGACACGGAACGCCGTGGTGCGGGCACGGATCGAGGGCAGCCGGAATCCTTCCCCCGGCGCATCGGTTCGAGTGCGAGTTCCAGTCGGCTCCTCGCGCAAGGCCGTGGCGATTCCGGTCAGCGGTCTGCGCAAAGGACCCGGAGGCGATCAGGTGTTTGTGATCGCGCCGGACCAGGATCACAAGACTCGAGCGCATGTACGGCAAGTGGAGAGCGGCGCCATGGTCGGCGATCAGGTCGTGATTCACACCGGACTCGATGCCGGGGAAACCGTCGCCGCATCCGGCTCGTTCAAGTTACGCGAAGGTGTGCTGGTCGCGATTGCATCCGACCCCTCACAGCAGCAAGCACGGGCACAGACTGAGGGCCTCGACTGAGCCTTTCACCGTCGAAG
>CABVRV010000119.1 GCA_902500755.1 uncultured Nitrospira sp. | reverse complement strand
AGAAAGCGATGAACGGCGGGCAATGTCAAAACGGATTTAACCCCACACGCAATGCTGATTCCACGTGCAAGCCCTATGGAACGCCGTTGTTGCCTACGGTGAGAGCTCAGCGTGGATCCGGCGTCAATAACGAATTCACTGCGCCTGTACCTAAACTCAATGGTACCGGTACCAACGTAGATCTCACGTATGAAGGGCGGATACCGGCTTCGACGTATCCAGGAACTCCTAACAACATCTATATCGTGATCGAAAGCGATGGCGATATGTGCATCAATGACGATCCTGGAACAACTTGTCCAGACGGTGATGGGTTTGCGGAGACCGAGCTTAACGAGATTGCCTTCGCCATGTATAGCGAGCCGACTGGTGTCATTCAGCAGATCGGTCCGCAGGCTCGATTTGCATTGGCGGTATTCAACAACAGCGGGACGAACAACGGACTTCGCATCTTGACTGGTGCCGGAAGCCGTCAGTCGATCGACTTCGACGCGACGACGGTCGAAACGTTCAATACCAACACCGCGGCGATGGTTGATGCGGTTGATGAAACCTTCCCTGCTACCTGGACACCACTCGGCGAATCGCTCTATGAGGTTGCTCGGTATGTGGCCCAAATTAACTCAGCATTCTATACGACGCAATACGTCTATCCGATCGCATTCTCCGGTGGAACCTCGAACGGAGTTTCATTTCAAAGCTCAGGAGTGGGGGGAATCGGTGGAGCGGAGATATCTGCTCTGACAGGAACGGAGGTCTGTCCCGCAGGCTATATCAGCAATGCGTGTGGACGCGACCCTTTTTTCTATGGGAGTAACCATACGCCGGCCTGGGCGAGCACCTCGACACAGGTTCGTTGCTGCAAGACCTTTGTGATGGTGTTTACGGACGGCGAGCCGACCCAGGACCTGGGAGTCCCTGCCAGCATCAACCAATATGCCAATGCCAATGCCCAGCCCTATGCCGGTACGTATTGCGTTGGAAACCGCGGGGTGCCGTTCGTTGATCCTCCAGGAGGGACTTGCAACAATGATCCTGCAACTCCCAACAACGTTCTGCTGAAACAACATCGCACAGACTATGCAGACAATGGACGGCACTTTCTGGATGACGTGGCCTATTGGTCTCATATTAACGATCTTCGTCCGTGCAACGGGACTGCAGACGGAACAATCCCTGTGCTGGGTGTGTCAGGTCATTGTCTCCAAGGATTACAGAACATCACAGTCTATACCTTCTATGCCTTCGGTAACATTTCTGGTCGTGAAATCCTAATGCATGCAGCGCAGCTGGGTGGCTTTGAAGACACGAACGGCAACAAGCTTCCTGACCTGACCAGCGAATGGGACAAGGTGAACAACCAAACTGGCGCCCAGGGCGCCGATGGGATTCCCGATACCTATTTCGAATCCTCGAACGTCGATGATTTACAGGAGCGGTTGCTGGCTTCGCTGACTGCCATTTTACGCAAGAGCGCATCAGGGACGTCGATCTCGGTCTTGGCGACCTCGTCGACTGGTGAGGGCTCGATCTATCAAGCGTACTTCTTTACCAGTGACGTCGGTCAAGGTGGAGCGAGCGTCAAGTGGACGGGCTATGCCCACGCGCTCTTTATCGATGGGTTCGGGAATTTCAGGGAAGATACGAATCAAGACGGCAGGCTGACGTACGATCAAGACTTGATTGTGACGACGCGGTACGACAATGTTCCCACGAGTCCAACCTATCAGAAAGTCCTCGTCGACAAGTTTGTAGATGCCAACGAGGACGGGGTGGCCGACAGTACGACGCCCACCTTTATCGGCGATCTTAAATCGATCAAACCTATCTGGGAAGCGGGAAAAGAACTCGCGAATGCGACATCAGCCTCTCGCAAGGTGCTCACCTGGGTCGACGTCGATAATGATGGGATTGTCGATCCCACAGAGCAGATGGAATTTAGTGCGGCTAACTGCGCGGCTCTTCGAGACTATCTGCGGTATGCAGGGGATACTTGCGGCGGAAGTACGAACGCCACAAATTTAATCAACTTCATTCGCGGTGATGAAATCGCCGGGCTACGGACTAGGATGCTGGAGGTCCCGGTCGGAAGCGGAAACTATAAAGTCTGGAAGCTGGGTGATCCCATTCACTCGACTCCGACGGTGGTGGGTGCTCCTAAGGCGCGCTACGATCTGGCGTTCGGAGATACCACGTACACGGCCTTTTACGCGAAGTATCGAACCAGACGTCAGGTCGTGTATGTCGGCGCGAATGACGGCATGCTCCACGCCTTCAACGGAGGCTACTACCATAAGGGCGACGATCCTACGACAGCGGCTGCCGTAGAGCATGGTTGGTACACCAAGAATCCAACAGACAATTCAAGCGGCGCGACTCTTGGCTCAGAACTCTGGTCGTTCATTCCGCAGGAATTGTTACCGCACCTCCAGTGGCTGGCTAGGACAGACTACACGCATGTGTACTACGTCGACCTGAAACCGACGATCGCGGAAGCTCGGATCTTTACGCCGGATGCCGATCATCCTGGAGGTTGGGGAACCGTGTTAATCGGTGGATTTCGGATGGGCGGCAGCTGTGGAAACTGTGCTGCAGGTTCGGGCGCCCCTGCAATGACGGCCACGATCGGAGGAGTGTCTCGAACATTCTATAGCGCCTACTTTGCTTTGGATATCACGAACCCGGAGGTCGATCCAAAGTTGCTCTGGGTGTTTAGCGACAGCGGACTCGGACTGACCACCAGCTATCCAGCTGTGGCTCGTATGAATCCGAAAACCGATAGTCCCATCGATCCGACCAATGAGAAGTGGTATGTCCTGTTTGGATCGGGACCGAACGGGTACCAGGCAGATCTCACCGCTGCTTCTTCTCAAACTGCGAAGCTCTATACCGTTGACCTCAAAAATGGACCGAAAGTCGCTGCGGGTGGCAGCTTGACGACTATGCCGATTGGTTCCTGGCAATCATTCATGGGGCATGTGGTCGCAGTCGATAAGGATTCGGATTGGAGGACGGACGTGGCCTACTCGGTCCGAACGGCCCACGATGGGGCCTTACCATGGCGGGGGAAGCTGTATCGCCTCACGATGGGTTGTGCCACTGCGCCCTGCAGTCCGACGAACTGGGGTATTGCGAATGGAGCCAACAGGACTCCCACCGAAGTGATCGATACGTTTTATGATGCCTCTCTCGGGACGACAGTGGAAGTCGGACCCTCCGCGTCGGCTCTGTCCGTGACTTTAGACGATACCGATAAGATGTGGGTCTTTTTTGGAACGGGTCGATATTTCAGCAACACAGACAAGGTAGATAACACCCTTCAGCGTCTCTTTGGAATCAAGGATTCTGTGATGAATGCCATGTGTAACGAGAGTTCGACAGTGAGTTGTCATGATAATGATCTGGTGGATGTCACGAATGCCGTGATTTGTATTGTCTGTAGCGGCAGTACCAATCAGGTGACCGATCCGACCAACCCTGGTGTCACCAGCTTCAACGGAACCGGGACCACGTCGATGATCGGTTTGGTCGCTTCAAAGGATGGATGGCGTGTCACAATGCCTGGGCCGGTTACGATTACGGATCCGTTTACCTTGCTGACCACCAATTATGCTGCCGAACGTTCCGTGGTCAATCCGACCTTGGTGGCAGGGACGATTTTCTTTCCGACCTTTGCTCCGACGAACGATTTCTGCGCGTCGGACGGGACAAGCTATCTGTACGCGCTCTTCTATAAGACAGGAACCGCATCGACAGCTCCCGTTATCGGAACCACAACTTCGGGGAGCAATACCAACGTGAACTCCAAGACGTCTTTAGGGACTGGACTTGCATCCAGTGGAACCATTCATTCCGGGCAAGGCAGTACCTATAATGTTCAGATGTCTACCGGTGCGCTTACAAAGGGAAGTGTGGACTTAGGGGACAATAGCAGCGGTTACATTAACTGGGTCCATCAGCGAGATTAGTCATTTTGGGTCGAAAACTGGAGCCGCGAGTTGACGGAGGGCATCACGAACCATAAAAGCAACGTCTTGAAAATTGGGCTGCTGTTAGCCGGGATGGTGCTGGTTAGTGCTTGTACCGGCGGCGAGGTGAGTGAGACAACTGCGCCAGCTACTCGAGCTTCAGGTAATCGACCGCCGGTTATAACTACGGCCGTGATTATCACTGCTCCGCTTTCCCAAGCTGCGTCTGCTGCCGTGCAAATTCAGTCAGAAGATCCAGAGCGGCAAGCGGTCTCCTTTCACTATCAGTGGTTTGTGGATAACGCGCCCATCGCAGGTCAAACGAAGGCGACGTTGCTACCCGAATTCTTCAGGCGTGGGCAAACGGTGTCTGTGGAGATCATTCCGACAGACGGTGCGAACAAGGGGCAGCCGTATCGAACGGCGGGCGTTGTCGTCGGCAATGCCTCGCCAAGGGTGACAGCCGTTTCACTCATGCCTCAGACGGCGCGAGCTGGGGATAGGCTTGAGGCACAAGTTGAGGCGAGTGACCCGGACCATGACCGTGTCGACCTCACCTATAAGTGGTATCGCAATGATACCGTCATTAAGGATGGAGAAGATTCTTTTCTCGATACGACCGGCTTCGCCGCTCCTGATAGAATCGCGGTTGAAGTAAGAGCCAGTGATCCTGCTGGCTCAGGACATTCTTCGAAGTCCGAACCGCTGGCATTAGGTAATAGCGGCCCAAGGATTGTATCAACTCCTCCTACCGCAGCTGTTCAGGACAGGTTTGATTACCCGGTACAAGCGCGTGATCCAGACGGCGATCGGTTAACCTATCACTTGGAGATGGCTCCTCCCGGTATGGTCATCAGTTCGGATTCAGGTCATATTGGGTGGCAGATCCCGACAGATCAACAGGGAACATTTCATGTCAAAGTTGTCGCGAAAGACGAGCATGGAGGTCTAGCAACCCAGGAGTTCGATTTGACTCTGACCCGAAAAACCCCATCTGCCCCGCCCGGAGCCTGAAGTTTCACTAGGATCTTGCATCTGCTTGTCTAGACTTTTTCTTGTCTGTTACAATACGCAGTGTTGATGTAGGAGGGAGACCAACCATCGCTCGTGCGTAAGCTCAAACTACGAGAGGGCACCAACACCGCTGTCCTTTTCGGTCACCATGACCGACATCTCAAGTTGATCGAAGACGAGCTGGGTGTCCGGCTGTCTGCGCGCGGCGAAGAGCTCACCTTGGACGGCCTCCCCGACGCTGTTCGTCAAGCCGAACGAATTCTCCTAGAACTTGCTTCCCTCACGAACGAGGGAATTACACTTCAGGCCGACGATGTGACTCACGCGCTGGGCGCCTTACGCCGAACTCCGGAAGCCTCGCTCAGAGACGTGCTCGGTCAGTCGGCTATGATTGTTACCAAGAAGCGGTTTGTCGGCCCTAAATCCCCGACTCAAAAGTCCTACATTGAAGCGATTGAGCAACACGATATCGTCATTGCCATCGGGCCGGCTGGAACTGGGAAAACATATTTAGCCATGGCTATGGCGGTGAGTGCCTTGATCAATAAGGAGGTGAGCCGAATTATTCTTGCCAGACCCGCGGTCGAAGCAGGCGAGAAGCTAGGCTTCCTGCCAGGCGACATTTACGAAAAAGTAAATCCATACCTGCGGCCGCTCTATGACGCGCTCTTTGACATGATGGACATGGAACGGGCCAATCGGTTGATTGAGAAAGGTGATATTGAGATCGCACCTCTGGCGTTTATGCGTGGGAGAACGTTGAACGATTCCTTTGTCATTCTCGATGAAGCGCAAAACGCGACGGCTGAACAGATGAAGATGTTCCTCACTCGGCTGGGATTCCATTCCAAGGTCATTGTCACCGGCGATATCACGCAAGTGGACCTCCCGAATGACCGAGTGTCTGGCCTCATACAAGTCAAAGAGATTCTTCAGGATATTGAAGGCATTGCCTTTATCTACTTCGATGATAAAGATGTTGTGAGACATCGACTCGTTCAAGACATCATCAAAGCCTATGATCGCCATCAGGCTGTGAGTAGTAGTGATTCTCATCAAACTCGCGAGCCACTCGCCTCACCACAGCATCAATCCTCGATTGTGCGCAAGCCGCCGACCGCCGGTTCACCGCCGATCGGCCATGCAAGGCGTTCTCGGTAGATGGTCGTGTATCTCCGGGTGAGCCTTGCGCGACACACCGTCCGACGACTTTCCCTTACACGTTTAGCACAACGTATCTTGATGGCAGTCGGAGAGGCGAAGTCTGAATTGAGCTTGGAATTGATAGGGGATGCCCGCATACGTCGCCTGAATCGTGAGTATCGCCAACAAGATCGAGTGACTGATGTACTGGCCTTCCCAATACGGGAGGCCGTCGCGCCTCAGGTCAGAATCCCTGCCACGAATATGTTGGGGGACGTGGTCATTTCGTTGCCGACTGCGATTCGCCAAGCTCAGCAAGCCGGACGCTCCATAGATGATGAACTGGCCACACTTCTGGTTCATGGCGTGCTTCATCTCTGTGGGTACGATCATGAACGTAGCCCACGGGAAACGGTGCGAATGTCACGGCGCGAACAGCAAGTTCTCCAAATGATTTCTCCAGTGCCTCGGGTGATTATGTGTTCTCACCAACGCAAGAGGAAGGTTCTTGACGATGGGATGGTTTCAACGACTCAGTGAGGGACTTGGCAAGACACGCGGTGTCGTGCAGCAGTCCCTGGATCGGTTTTTGGGACGCACACCGGACCAAGAGTTGCTGGAAGAGCTCGAAGCCTCGTTACTCGCTGCTGACCTTGGGGCTCGAGTCGTTGATCGTTTAATCAAGCAGGTCAATGAAGAAACGCGAGGGGTTGATGCGCAAACTCCGGAAGGGCTTCGGAACGTTCTCAGTCGCTCGCTCTACGATATACTCAAAACCATATCCTGTCCGACCCTTGATCAGCTCGTAAACGAAGGTCCAAAGCCATTTGTTGTCCTGGTCATCGGAGTCAACGGTGTCGGAAAAACGACGACCATTGCCAAGATTGCACAGCGGATGACACAGGTAGGGCGTCGGTCATTACTTGTTGCCGGTGACACATTTCGCGCGGCCGCTATTGATCAACTCCAAGTGTGGGGAGATCGAATTGGTGCAGAAGTTATTCGTCAGCGTCACGGGGCCGATCCGGCCGCCGTTGCCTTTGATGGGATTGTTGCTGCCAAGGCAAGAAAGACGGATGTGGTTCTGATCGACACTGCCGGCCGATTGCACACCAAGTCAAATCTTATGGACGAACTACGGAAAGTGAGACGGGTGATCGGTCAGGAATTGCCCGGTGCGCCGCATGAAGTGTTGTTGGTCTTGGATGCCACCCTCGGACAAAACGCGTTAGGCCAAGCCCGACAGTTTCACGAGGCAATGGGGGTCACAGGACTCGCTCTGACGAAACTGGATGGGACCGCTCGAGGCGGTATCGTCGTTGCTATTGCGGACGAACTGAAGCTTCCGCTCCGTTTAGTCGGTGTAGGAGAAGCAGCCGATGACCTGCAGGACTTTAACGCCGAGGCATTCGTAGCGGCTTTGTTCGGGCAGCCGGCCTCCTCTCTGTAAACCACGCATTGTCTTTTCTTATCCCTCACCGCATGCTATCTTTTTCTCAAGGCAAGCTGTGCTTCACAACTGAATCGGATGTGTAGAGATGATCAAGCTCTTGATCGTAGATGACGACCAGATGAATTGCGATCTGCTGCAGAACGTGTTCACCAGACAAGGGTATCATGTCATTACGGCGACCAGTGGACGAGAAGGACTTGATCGATTTCGCACCTCCAGTCCTCGAGTGACTCTACTGGATCTGCGAATGCCGGAGATGGATGGACTCACCGTCTTGAAGGAGATCCGAGCCATCGACCCCCATGCGCCCGTGATCATCTTGGGTGGAGGAGCGACTGAAATACAGGAGAATCAGGCGCGAGCCATACGGGCGACCGATTTCATTAGAAAAGGGTTGTCATTGGACGTCCTTGTTGAGGCTGTGAGTCGAGTCACGCAGATGTCAGTGCCGCCGGCTACCACTCAATCTTCGTCAGGAAACGGGGAGCCGATTCAGCAGCTTGACGAGTCGGTCTTGGTGGTTGACGACGAGCCTCTTGTGTGTGATCTCTTGGTCAAATTCTTGAGTCTTCGAGGATATCGTGCCCTCGGCGTCAACGATGGACAGGAGGCTCTTCGAATCATGGACGATCGGCCACCCGATGCAATTTTGCTCGACCTGATCATGCCAGGTATGGCGGGAATCGATGTGCTTCGCGCTCTGCGCGAGAAAGAATATCCTGGTGGGATCATCATCATGACCGGGAGTCAGAGCGAGGAGTTGCTCGAAAAAGCCTGGGTATTAGGACCTCAAGAAATTCTGATGAAGCCGGTTGATCTGGAGCGCCTTTTGACGGCAATCCAGCTTGTACTCGTCTGTCGCGAGTGTTAAAAGTTTCCTGATGTGTATCAGGAAGCGGATCCTCTGGCAGCACTTCCTCGGTCTTCTTCTCGTTATCCTTTCCACCGCAGAGGGCCATTCAGCCTCGCTGCAGAATGACGATGTTATCTCGGTTCATCACAATATTTCAGTCACGTTGACCCCGGCGACACACGAGCTGGCGGCGACGGACCAGATCGACCTGGAGGTGAGTACGCGGGTCAAGTCCGTCAGGTTCACACTTGCGCAGACGTTGCAGGTTCAATCGATCACGCTTGTGCAACAGAGTTCAAGCCAGCGCGCTTCCTTCACGACAATCCAAATTCCTGATTCTTCCGCGCAGCGTATCGTCGTGATGCTCCCCGAGGAGCATGGCCGTAAGGTGACGTTGGTCTGGGTCTATCGAGGGCCGATCAATGATCCTCCGAAGGAACCCCGTCACCTCCGGTTTGTCACGCCCAGTGAGACGGCGGGACATATCGGCCTGGAGGGTATGTATTTGAGCGGTGAAAGCCAATGGTACCCGGATGTCGAGGGTTCCTTCAGTGCCTATCGAGTGACGACTCAAATTCCAGAAGGGTGGACAGTGGTTGGATCAGGGCAGAAGGTTGCGGAGAACCTCGCCGCTGGAATGGTCTCCTCAACGTGGATCGTTCAGGAGCGGTCCGAAGCGTTCACGCTCGTGGCCAACAAGTTTGTGACCAAATCAAGAGAATGGAAAGCATCAACGACGGGGCAGCGAGTCGAGATTCAGACCCATTTTTTGTCGGACAATGCCGACTTGGCGGAAGAATATCTCGATGCGACCGCACAGTACCTCGATGCGTACGTTCAGATACTGGGAGCCTATCCCTTTGAGAAATTTGCGGTGGTGGAGAATTTTTTTGCAAGTGGTCTCGGCATGCCGTCGTTTACCCTCCTCGGCAGCGGCAGCATCAAACGACACTATACACAACCGTATGCCTTAGGCCACGAGATCGTGC
>CABVRV010000118.1 GCA_902500755.1 uncultured Nitrospira sp. | reverse complement strand
TCGGCAACATCCGGCGCGATTTCCACTCCTCGATTGATCGGCCCCGGATGCATGACGATGGCTCCCGCGTCGGCCAACCTGACTCGTTCAGCGGTTAAGCCATAGAGCCGCGAATATTCCCGGATGGTCGGAAACAACGCGCGCCCCTGACGCTCCAATTGCAACCGAAGCATCATGATGACGTTCACGTCGCGCAGACCTTCATCCATGTGGTGGTAGACCTTCGGTCCGAGCTTCTCCACACCGCACGGCATCATCGTCGGCGGCCCCACCAGACGGACCTCGGCGCCAAGCTTGGTAAGCGCATAGATGTTCGAACGAGCCACACGGCTGTGCGACACATCGCCCACGATCGCCACTCGCAAGCCCTGGAAATTCATCCCTCGTTGCCGGATCGTGTACAGGTCGAGCAATGCCTGTGTCGGGTGCTCATGCCATCCATCACCGGCATTGATGACCGACGAGTTGACCCCGCGCGCCAACGTTTCAGCGGCACCGGCCGACGAATGACGCAGGACGATGATGTCGGCCTGCATGGCTTCGATGTTCCGAGCCGTATCGAGCAATGTCTCTCCCTTCACCACACTGCTGGAGGAGGGAGAAAAGTTGATGACGTCGGCGCTCAGTCGCTTGGCCGCCAATTCAAAGGACGTGCGGGTTCTGGTACTCGGCTCAAAGAACAGATTCACGACCGTCTTACCCCTGAGCGCCGGGACCTTCTTGATTTCTCGTCCTGTCACTTCTTTGAAGGAATCAGCCGTTTCCAAGATGAGTGTCATTTCATCCGCCGACAACGGGGCGAGACTCAACAGATCTTTGCGTTTGAGGCTCATACGATCCTCCGCTTCACGCCTTCAAGATGACCACTCGATCATCCTCCCCATTCTCTTCCAACAAGACGTGGACTTGCTCGTCCCGAGACGTCGGGAGATTTTTCCCGATGTAGTTGGCTTTGATCGGCAGCTGACGATGACCACGATCGACCAACACCGCCAGCTGAATTTCTTCGGGTCGCCCAAGGTCCATGAGGCTATCCATGGCCGCACGAATCGTTCTGCCGGTAAACAAGACGTCGTCCACGAGCACAACCACTTTATTCGTCATGTCGAACGGCACGGAGGTTTTCCTCAGGATCGGTTGATCTTTCCGTAATGCCAGATCATCCCGATAGAGTGTAATATCCAGTTCACCGATCGGAACCGGCACGCCCTCAATGCTTTGAATACGTTTGACGAGCCGATGCGCGAGATGCACCCCTCCCGTTCGGATTCCCACCAACGTGAGATCCTTCACGCCTTTATTTCGCTCTAAGATCTCATGGGCGATCCGCATCATGGCGCGGGAAATGTCTCCCGCATCCATGATCAGCTTTTCATCTTTTCGTTCCACCGGTTTGTTCATGGGAATCGTCATGGACAGATGATTACGCGATCGGGTTCTTCCCGAATTCGGGCATAAAAAAACCCTCTCACAGCGGCGATTGTGAGAAGGTCGATGTATCACCGGCCGTGGCCGGACCGAAATCCATAGTTGTCTCCTTGCTCACCTCACTGGATGAGCATTAAAGGTAGGTGGATCTTACTGGGTCAGTCTAACCCTGTCAAGCGATCGAAAGCTGTCTGAAACGGAGTGCCCTTCCAAGGAATTGCCTGCGTGTTGATATGACTTGTACATGGCTGTACATGTTAAACATACTCAATCTGAGGTCGTCATGAAACCCTTGATCAGTGAAGCGCTCAAGCGGTTGCCAGTGTTGATCCCCCAGGCCAGGTAAGACGCAGGCGCGACGGCGGAGATCACGGTTCACGACGAAGGTCGTCGCCGAGCTCCGCGCCGTGCAGCCGGAACCTGAGGCGGGAGCAGCTGCTAAAACGCTGCTCCGGCTATGGTCGAACGCTGGTTCCGTAACCTCACAGAGCAGTGTCTGTGTCGTGGAGTCTTCCGCAGCGTCCCTGAGCTTATTCAGGCGATTGAAGAGTACCTCCGCCATCACAATGCCGCGCCGAAACCGTTCGTCTGGACCAAATCCGCTCAGAACATCCTAGCGAAAGTGCACCGGGCCAGGATCGCCTTTGATAAGACAAGAACAGCATGAACCACTACCCTGGTAGAGAATGTCATCATCAAGAGGCGTTGCGTAAGACCTGCTGCTGCCCGAGTTCCTCAACTACTCAATCAGAAATGAGGTCACCAGCGAGGACCCGCTGTCGTGTGTTAAGGTTACAGTGCGATTGTGCAGAAACGAGTCGCGGGCCAACGAAAGAAACATTCCGTGTAGTAGCCTATTCTTTGCGTTGTCCTGCTGAGCCGCGCCATAGCTCCATAATAGTAATGTCTGGAGAGTGTTGTCGGTCTTTAGCAAACTGACACAGCAAAAATTGTCAAAAACGTTGATGGAGCGGATAGAGCCTTCGGCAGATGGCATGTGACATTCCTCCTCTGGCTAAAATTCCTTTAGGCCCCCCTTGGCCGCAAGCCTGGCGTACAGCCGCTTTCCGAATTCAAGGTCGCCGTGAACTTCCAGCCTTCCTGCAAGGTAGGCATCCACCGGCGACAGTTCTCCTTTCGCCATCTCGGCGGCCGTGGCACGGCTAGCACGCAGCATGAAGTTCGAGAGTGCCCCGCTCTGTCGGCTGAGTACTGGCTTCCCCATGTTCAATTCAATTCGAAAGGGCACCACCGAATCATCATCGAGCACGTGCATTTCGAAACTGCCCTGTTCGCGGCCATGCGCCAGACCTTTCACCAGATTCTTCGATGCCTCGTCTAAATCTAGATCTTTTGAGGTTTTGATGGAGCCAGGATTCTGCACCAGCGGAATAAGCTTGGCATACGTTTTCATATTCGGGCACCTCCTATCCTGTCATGGAACAGGCCCTTGGTTAAACACTAGGGAATCGTGATAGAACTCAGCAGGTTCAATTCGGCGACGTAGAGTAACAGGGCTTCCTGTACCGAAGCCGCCACATCCACGCGACCCTGACCATACCACTGGCTGAATTCGGGAACTCCATCGCCGTCATTGTCAACATACTGGCCAATCGGATCGGTGTTAGTGAAATCGATCTTGACCGCCGTTTGCTGGAGCACCTGGCGAACTTCGTCCCAAGCTAACAGAGGATTTGCACTTAATATCAGCGCGCACGTCCCGGCGATGGTCGGAGAAGAATGGCTGGTTCCGCCGAACGCAGTGTCGTAGTCGTTACACACGGCCGCTCCCGGGCACCCATCGATGGTCCCCTGACTCACACGAACCGTGGAGGTAATCGGATCGACCAAGGCTCCACCGCTGTAACAGGTATGGCTGGGAGCGACGATGTCCATTTCTGGGCCAAACGGGTTAAACAAGGTACGGGTGTCCACCACAACTGCAATGTTGTTGATGGTTCCATTGGGATCCGCTTGATCACTGTTCACCGGCGATGTTGGGTTCAAGTTGATGCTCGCGCCAACGGCAAAGGTTCGATTGTAAGCTGCGAAAGTACGAAGATTGCTGAACTGGACGTAGCCAAGGTTCCCCGTTGAGAACGTGACCACGCACCCACTGGAACCACGGCCCTCATCCGTCAAGCGATCAAACGCCGATTGCAGTGCCGCCGAAAGCGGCGAGCCCGTGGATCCCCACGAATTGGAAATGACGTCGGCGGGCTGAGATGGGAAGGCAGGAAAATTGGGATCAGTATTGCCGTTGTCGATCCCGGCGGCCCATAGGAATGCGTCCGCCATATCGACATCTGTTA
Source organism: uncultured Nitrospira sp. (assembly GCA_902500755.1). Taxonomy (GTDB): domain Bacteria; phylum Nitrospirota; class Nitrospiria; order Nitrospirales; family Nitrospiraceae; genus Nitrospira_D. Next base: position 5,745 of record CABVRV010000118.1, on the reverse strand, counting down.
CGATCGCGGGAAGCCTGGCACCGATTAACCGGCAATTGGGCGCCACTCCCGTTGTTCCTAGATTATTGTCGAAGGCCGCCGCCGCGCTGCCCGCGCATTCTGTCCCATGATCGCCGCTGAGATTGGCCGCCGTCTGCGCGGTCATGGTCAGGAAATCAAAGGATTGCAGCAACTTGCTAGTTCCATCCGTAAGGTTGGCGGTGAGGTCAGGGTGATCGGGAGCTACACCATTTGGATCGAAGACAGCGATACACATCTCTGTGCTGCCTCCCCGGAGGCTGGCATCCCAATCGCCTAGGATTTCCCATGCATCGTCACAGTTGATGAGAGGCAAATGCGCTAAAAGGTTGTACAGGGGATCGTTGGGAAGATACTGATCATTTTCCAACTGCATCAGAAGCAGCGGCTCCGCCGAGGAAACCGTGTGTTCCTGGAGGAGTTGATTCGCAACGTTCAGAAGATCATATGAGGGCAGCATATTTGCCACGAGTACGTAGGCGTTAGCCATCGTGGAGACCCGACGTACAACTTTTAATCGATACTTTTTGGCGATTCGAGCCACCTCCCGCTGCGAAACGCCTGCATCGAACTGGACCGTTAGCCGATTTGTTAGTCCCCAAACTGGACCTTCACCGCGTTTGATGATCGCTGCCGTGGTCGCCGATAGGCCGATGTTCTCCAGTTCCGCAGTTATCGTGCGGATCATCCGGGAATTCGCCATATCTCCCTTGCCAGCAACGATTCTCACAAAATGGACATCGTCAGATGGTGGGCCAAGCCTGGTACCAGCCTCCCTCGCATTCAATCCGCGTCGATTCATAATCTCTTGCGACAGTCGGCGGGCGTCGGTCCCGCGAACCACGATCAATAACTCGTTCGGAACTCGCTCAAAGTAGATTCGCCGGCCACCCGCATAGAAAAACAACTCGCCTCGCTTACCGAGCACGACCTGAGCGCTATTTCGACCCGGCCTTATGGCGAGCGGCAAAGTTTGCCGGAGGAACAGCCGCTTCGAGACCTCCAGAACGTACTCACCGGGCTCGATCTCTCGTGCGGCGTAGTTCCCGCGCCCCGAAGATTCCAGACCAATCACAGTCTTCCTCGGTGCCCGCAAAATCACGGACGCCGACTGCACCGGGTTCCGGGCACTGTCTTCGATAAAAACGAAAACGTTGGCGGAGGCCATCTTATCCCTCCTCAGATTCAAGTCCACCACTGCCCAACATGAGTTACTGTGTCAAGGCAACATATAAAGCAAGGTAAAAATTTTTGGTCACCTGCTCCCTTAGGTAACCTAAAAAATATGACGTTCTTAACATAACACCGCCTTCCCTTGTCGCCGGCTTCCGTCTTGCAACGAACTTCTATAGAGCGCGTACATTACGGAACACCGCTCGTCGCTTCGCAACGTATGGCCGTGTCGGTCCCAGGTCCGCCGTTGCAAGCGTCATTGCCATCACCGCCGTCCATCGTATCGTTACCGTCGCCTGCATTTAGAACGTCATTGCCAGCGCCACCCAGCAAGATATCGTTGCCGTCTCCTCCATTGAGAACATCGTTGCCGGCACCGCCGTCGAGTCGATCGTTACCATCACCACCGTTGAGCGTGTCATTACCGTCACCGCCGTCCATCGTATTGTTACCGCCGCCTGCATTGAGAACGTCATTGCCAGTGCCACCCAGCAAGATATCGTTGCCGTCTTCCCCATGGAGAACATCATTGCCGTCACCACCACAGATCGCATCGTTGCCGCCGACACCATGGATAATGTCGTTACCGCCGAAGCCTACGATGACATCATCGCCCGGCGTCCCCCAAAGAATGTCGTTGCCTTCCGTACCGACTATGGTTGCGAGGAGGCCGAAGCACGAGTTGGGAGACTGGTCGCTCGTGAGCATCAGATCGCTCGTGAGCATCAGATCGTCGACGGCGATTCGACCCTTGCTCGAGCCGAAGGATGGACCGACATCGAAGCGCACTGCGACGATATTTGTGAGGTCGATGCCGACGCCGTTGTTAGCGAAATCCGTGATGCGCAAGCGCACCGTCTCCATCTCGTTGTGCCAGCCGCCGTTGCGCTGATAGGGCTCCTCGATGCCGCCGCCGTAGGCCCCGATGTTGATGTGGCTCACTACCCCTGCACCGTCTCGCAGTGTGACGGTGAATGTGAGGTCGCCGAGCTCGACCGTGGTGTTCGGATGTTGCGTGCCTTGGGCGCCGCGGAACGAGAGGTACTTGAAACGCGTGAAATCCCTTTCGTCAGTGACTACTTGCCACTCGATAAAACGATCGGCGTTGGTCCAGTCGAAGACGACGCCACGACCGTTGTCCGAGCGCGTCGTGAGGGCATCTGTAGCCCCGTTTTGCGTGGCACCGTTGAAGGGATCGGCCGCGGACCACGTAAAGTCCGAGTTGTTGTCGTCGAGACGGCCCTCGGTCAAGTTTTCGACGTCGAACGCGACGGTGCCGCCGGAGCTGCTCGTATTCGTTGCCGACTGGCTCTGAAAGTCGTCGATCAGGAAGTTGCCCAAGGGCGCGCCGTTACGGTATTCGTTGGTGACAACGATGCAGGGGTCGGAAGTCGGGACACCGATCGGACGGAACGACTCGTACTGCCGAGTCAGAAAATCGAGCGCTGGAATATTGCCGTCGACGTAGTGCTTGACCAGCGGCAATAGATAGCCGAGCTGGATTAGGTGGGTGTTCGCGCGTCCAATTGGGCACGGTCCAGTAAACACGTCTCCCGCAGCCGGCTCGTCGTGGAACTCGCCGTGTCCGCTGCCCTGCACAACAGTCGATTGCTCGTACCCCGTGGCGCGCTCGACAAGGTGAAACGTTTGGCATAACTCGAAGCCACTGCAAAGGTCACCCGCCGACCCATTAACATCGTCATCACCCGAGGCCGTCCACAAGTGGTAATTGGCGTCGTGAGGATTGGCGACGTCGGTGCCATTGAAATCGGTCGGCAGCATGCTGCTCACAAGCCTCACGTCTTTGCGCGTGAAGTGCGTGGGGGTCACGGTGCCGTCGAACAACCTATCGTACGCGATGGCGACGCCTTCGGCACCACGGCTGTGGCCGATCCATACGATACGGTGTGCGTCGATGTGGCCGACGAGTGCTCCGCTCGCGATGGCACCTGCTTCCGCCTGGTCGATCAACGCGTCCGTATGGCCGATCGTCGTGGTCGCAGCAAACTCCGGTCCAGGCCCGGTATCGTTGTCGTGGCTCATCACGATGTAGCCGTATGAGGCCAGGTGATTGCCGATGTGATCATACCAGCGGAAGTCGTGACCGTTTCCGTGGCCGATGATGACTAATGGCAGTCTGCCCATCGTCGCGATGTTGGTCGGGTAGTAGAGATCCTCGCCGAGCCTGAACCCTGGAATCCCAAAGCCCGCCGCCACTCCCAAATCAAGATTGTAGATTTGTTCCGTCACTGCATGCGGGCCGGCCGTCGTGGTATCCGCGACCATGTAGAGGCCAGCTTCGCCGGAGAGGCCGTCGATGTAGTCGACGGCGCTCAAGCTACCATTCCGGTCGCAGTCGAGCACGACGTCGTAGGGGACACCCAATCCAGCACCCGCATTGGCGTTCAATGTTGAGGCTGCTGCCACTTCCACGGTGTCCGCCTGGATCGTCCCTGCGACAAAGGTGTGCGTCAGCGCACCATCGGGCGTGATGTCGGCTAGCGCCGGATTACTGGCCCAATCCGAAGCGCTCTTGTGATTGACGACATAGATGTCGCATGTCTGGCCGATGATCGAGGGAAACCGCGTCGGGTCGATCGCGACGTTCACCGGTGCGTTCACGTTGAGTGCACGCACGTACTCGAAGAAGGGGTATTGCGGGAGTGGATTGCCAGCCAGCTCCGTCTTCGTGATGGCCGCATGCGCCGTAAGCGGCAGCAGCATCACGCAGAGCTGAGCGAGCGCTGCACCCAGATTTGACCCGAGCCTGATCATTGCACCACCCCCACGTTGATGAGACAATCTGCGATTCGATCCGTTATTCAGCCCGAGTCTTATCCGCTTTTCTTGCCACCGGTAACCGCCAAGACTCGGCGAGATCTTTGTCCTGCGGCGAGTAGGTCAGCACGAGATCGGCCGCAATCGTGCGCAGCAACGCCGCGAGGTCCTTCGAAACGGCCACCGGACTGTCGAGGCCTACGATGTTGGCACGCCCGAATGTATGCGCGACCCCAGTCTTCTCTGCACGTGCGCGCTCAGCCTCCGCCATCGCTGTCGTCACTCGTCCCGGTAGCTGCGGCGTACCGAACCAGATCGGCATCGCCGTCACATCGATGTTTCCCGGTACGATACCAATGACGCGTCCTGATTTGTTGCCGTGATTGAGCCGCTGCACGGGGATGTTGCCGGCATAGAGCACCGGCTCAAGGGTGTTGCGCGGGAAAACCAGCGCCGGATCCACCTCGAGAACGACGAGTGTGCCCGACGAAACCATGACACGCTCCTTCGTCCACGTATACTGAAAGGGAGTCTCAAGCGTGAACCCACGCGCGGCGACGATTCGCTTTATTGGCGCTGGAGTCGGTGGTACGGGTGTATCGGTGGCCGCGGAAAGCACGTCGCACGCCGAGAGCCCGAGCAAACACGTGGCAAGCGCCGCTGTGTGAAACTTCATGCATACCTCCATACACGGTGAGGTAGGGCTTGGCTTTCGGAATGGATCGCCACAACTCCCTCAAGCGACCCCGATGATAAAATAAGGTCAGGCATGACTATTGACTTGTTCATTCACAACCCCCAGCATGTCTTATTCGCACATATGCAAAGCATTTCTTGGGCCACATGCGTTCTACACAGGCCTTGAATTGCAATAGCCTCAACGATGTGGTTCGGATGTGGACAGTGTGTGTCTGGATCTGGATGGATTCCACTATGGATCGGATTCGATACGGAAGATAGTGATGGACACGATAGGAGAATTCCGAGGAGGCTTCTACTATTCGAAAGCAATTGGCATCCGCTGAGGAGTTTCGTCACCACGGCTCTGTCTCTACCACTTTGCTTCGGTCTCCATTAAAGGAAAAGAATTCCGGTACTAGTTGAACAGTCTCACATCGTACACTCCTCTGTCGATTCTCATAAATACAGCAATTCAGATGCCCGGATAAGAACCGTCTGATTTGAAAGAGGTTCGTGATACGGGAGCTTCGGATGAAGAGAGCAACTAGAAGGTTCTAGAGCGGATTGTCCTACTATTGGACAGTCTCCGTCCACAGGATCATCTCATGAAATTACCCAGCGGTGCTACTGCAAGTGTTGATACTAACGCCATATGTCGGACTATATTTAGGACTATTTTTATTGTTTCCGCTCCTTCCTACACTCCGCTGGTGCTCTTGCAACGTTCTATAAATGGACGTATCCGATTTGCTTTTGATGTGTCCCAGATTTAACTTGCTCTTGCAGCCTCACTATTAAACTCATGAAACATGAGTGATTTATCTTGGATACCTACCTAATTGCGAGGACTTTCTTTCTGCTGGATATGTTTCATCATGAAACAGATTCACCAAATTGCTTCGGGTCACTTCGACTTGATCCGGATAGGGAAACCCGTATGAAACGCTTTTGTTAACTCGCTTAGCGGCTGGTTCATCACGTGAGGTCACTGACGAGGCCGCATCCGATGGATGACTTGAAAGCCTGGCGCTATCAGATCACGCTGTTCGGATTACTCCTGACGACGTCAGCCTGCACACAAGCGGTCTTCACGGC
>CABVRV010000117.1 GCA_902500755.1 uncultured Nitrospira sp. | reverse complement strand
CGGCTTGCCTGAGGTCTCTGTTGGTGGCGGCGATGATGCGAATGTTGACCGAAACGGTCTTGGTTCCGCCAACACGCTGGAATTCACGATCTTGTAGAACTCTGAGCAGCTTCGCCTGCAGCGGCAGTGACATATCGCCGATCTCGTCGAGGAAGACGGTGCCGCCGTCGGCCATCTCCAATTTCCCCTTCTGCTGACGATCGGCTCCCGTGAAGGCGCCGCGTTCGTGTCCAAACAGCTCGTTTTCGAGCAACGTCTCCGTCAAAGCCACACAATTAATCACGATGAGCGGCATGGAAGACCGATGACTCCATTGATGGATCGATCGCGCGAAGAGCTCTTTCCCGGTTCCGCTTTCTCCAAGGAGCAATACACTGGCATCAGACTTGGCGGCTCGCTGTGCCGCCTCCACGACGGCGCTCACGGATGCGCTGTTCCCGACGATGGATGCATAACGGCCGTCGACCTCGGATCGTAGATAGGCGACTTGTCGTCGAAGCGAGTCACGCTCCAAGGCCTTGCGGATGACGATCAGGAGGTGTTCATTATCAAGCGGTTTAGTCAGAAAGTCGTATGCTCCTTCTTTCATCGCGTCTACGGCAGCTTCAATAGACCCATGGGCGGTCATCACAATGACGGGAAGGTGCTCCGACGGTTTCATCTGGGAAAGGCGCTTCAGCACATCGAGGCCCGACAACTTGGGCAAGGTCAGATCCAGTAAGACCAGCTGAGGAGATTCGTGAGTGATTTGCTCTAACGCCTGCTGCCCTTCCGATGCCGTGATGGTGTCATACCCGGAAGCGTGAAGCCGGTCCTCCAGCATCATGACGATGTCGGCATCGTCGTCCACGATAAGAATCTTTGCATGCATTACGATGATCCTCGGCCAATGGTCATGAATGCGCAGCGTGCATTGAATAGTCCATCAAACTTGGACCGTCCCACGCCAGCAGTGACGCGTTACAAGCCGTTGATGTTCACCCGTTCATGACGTTGAGCACCAGTCCTGTCAGCGGCTTCGGGTAAAAGTAGGTGGATTTGTGCGGCATCCGCTCTCCTGCAGCTGCAACCGCTTGGACTTCGCTGACCTTCGTGGCATTCAGCAGAAAGGCTCCGGTTCCTGTTCCCTTGGCCACCCAGTCGAGCGCTTCATGGTCGTCTTTGGTATAGAGGATGGCTTCCTGCTCGTGTTGTGTCGGGCAGAGCTTCGTCACGATGAGTTGTTGCAGTAGTGATACGTCGAGCTTGGCCCGAGGTGACGCTTGGATTGAAGGTCGATGGGCCGGCTTCAGTGTGAGGGCGACGTAGCGATACTCGCCTTGTCGCGTCAGTCCGAACACTGGAACGGTTTTCCCTTCCGTTCTCAATGCGGTCAGGAACTGCCGGCGGACTTGAGCTTGAGTTGACGCAGAAAAGGAGAATTCACGGAAATCAAACATATCGCCGAGAGTCTGTTTGATCTGATCTGCAGGCGGCAAGGCTGTGGTCGTTACCCGATGCGTCGGCAATACCGTCAATCCCGGATCCTCCAGCGGGGTCAGTAGCATCAAGACCGAGTCATATGGCTGCAGTCCGGTCGGAGAGGCGGTCTGTTGCCGGCGGAGCTTTTGATAGTTCAACGCCGTTTCATAGCGATGGTGGCCGTCCGCGATGAACAGAGGCCTGCTTTGCATGAGATCGGTCATTTGTTTCAAGATGGCTTCGTCAGTCACGGCCCACAGGCATTCACGGCAGCCCGCATCGTCTTGAAAGTCGTAGTGTGCAGGTTTGTCTTTGGTTTCGGTTTCGAGCAGTCGGATCATGGCGCCGGCCGGATCGGAGTAGAGAGACCAGATCGGGCTGAAGTTCGCGCGACAGGCCTCGATGAGGTTGAGCCGATCGGTCTTTGCTGCCGCACGCGTGTTTTCGTGTGGGTAGATATGTCCGGAATCCAGTGCTTCCAGCTTTGCCAGGGCCAGAAACCCTCGCAATACTTTTCTCGGGGCATTGGGTGCTGAATATGGGGGACTGTACTCAATCGTGTGATAGTAGATAGCAGGTTGCGTGTCGCGCTTAAGGATGCCATCTTTGATCCAAGCTTGAAGTGTTGCCGCTGCACGGGTATATCGGTTGTGAGCAGGGCTATCACCGGTCTGTTCCAGTCCCAACTCCATACGGATGATGTTGTGAGGATGTCGATCATGAAGCCGTTGTTGGCCTACCGCATCGATAATGTCGTACGGAGGAGCCACGACATCCTTGATAGAGCCCACGATGGCTTGGTCGTACAACATACCGTGAAACGGAAAAATCTGTGACATGAACAACCTCTTGGCAATGTCGCAATATCGACGACGGGTTGATGGTGACGGAAGAGGGCAAAGTCCTTTCGCTCTGAGCCGCGCCGCTTTCACGAGGCTCAGCGTCTTATCGGCTGGCTGGACAACACTTACCGGTCGCGGGTAATCATGTAATCAGCGGCGACCGTCAATGCACGCCGCGGAGTGCTATCGTCGAAGCGATCGAGTTCATGCTTGGCGGCTGCAATATAGGCTCGAGCCCGATCCATGGCATAGGTGATCGAACCGAACTCGCTCATGAGGAACAGAATGCGTTCCAAATCGGTGGTGCTGAGCGTCCGAGTTTCCATTCGATCTTTGATCATCTGACGGTCCTGTTCCGAGCAGTGCTGGAGCAGGTGGAGAAGCGGGAGCGTCGCCTTGCCTTGCCGGAGGTCTTGTCCGATTGTTTTTCCAAGCGATTCGCCGTTCGCGATGTAATCCAAGGTATCGTCGGCCACCTGGAATGCGATGCCGAGAAACTGCCCAAATCGGAACAACGCTTGCTGTTGAGTTTCAGTCGCCTCGGCTAGAATGGCGCCCATCTGGCAGGCAGCGGCGATCAATCCGGCGGTTTTGTGCTCGACGATTTTGATGTAATCGATTTCCGGCATCGCGGGATTGCCGTTGTAGTGCAGCTGGAGGACTTCACCCTCGGCCATTTTTTTACAGGCCCCGGCGATCACCTCGTTGATTCCCTGACTTTGAAACTCGACGACATTACACATGGCCTTGGTATAGAGAAAATCGCCGACCAAAATGCTGATCTGGTTCCCCCACACCTTCCGAGCCGTTCTTTTTCCCCTCCGCAGATCGGCCTCGTCCACGACGTCGTCGTGCAACAGGGTGGCCGTGTGGATGTACTCCACGATGCTGCCGAGCTGATAATGTTCGGTACCGGGGTATCCGCAGAGGCGGGCCGACAAGAGCAACAATAGGGGCCTGATGCGCTTGCCGCCACCGCTTAGAATGTGGGCGGCAACGGTATTGACCAGGGTGACGCTGGAGTCAAGGTTCTTTCGGACTCGGTCCTCCAGCCCGTCCAGCTCACCGCGATAGGCGTCCCATACGTCAGACATGCTCTGCGGGGTTGCGATGACCGGACCTTGCGTCATGCGGCGGATGGTATGGCAGCCGGGGAAATAAAGTCAAGCAAATGAAAGGGGTATAGGCCCATTGTCACCTTGACAGAAGAATCACCCTTCCAGTAAGTTCCGAACGTGGTAATCGGCTGAGGACCAGCCTGCAGGCCATGGGGTAAATCCACCCCATGGCTTCTTGCTCGCGCTTCACTCCATCCGATAGGGAAAATCTCTATATTCTCATGAGATAAACAGATGAATACTCCCGGTTTCCCCAGTCAGCAAGGTCTCTATGATCCCCGGCACGAGAAAGATTCGTGCGGGGTCGGTTTTGTCGTCAATATTAAAGGGAAGAAGTCCCACGATATCGTCCGTCAAGGACTTCAAGTCTTGGAGAACCTGACTCATCGCGGGGCGCAGGGCTCCGATCCCTGTACGGGAGATGGAGCCGGGATTCTTTTGCAGGTGCCGCACACCTTTTTCAAACGGGTTGCAGGGGATGTCGGCGTGTCATTACCGGAGGTCGGCGAGTATGGAGTCGGGCAGTTGTTCCTGCCGCCGAATGCAGAGTCCCGACGACTGTGCGAAAAGTTGTTTGCCGACATCATCAGCGAGGAAGGGCTACGGCTGCTGGGGTGGCGCGATGTGCCGGTCAAGAGCGACAGTATCGGCGTGCAAGCGCGAAAGACCGAGCCGTTCATGCGGCAACTTTTCATCGCGCGGGACGCGCTTAACGAGGCTCAGTTTGAACGAAAACTGTATGTGATCCGAAAGCGGGTCGAAAAAGCCGTTGCCGAGTCGGCGATTCAGGGGCGCGAACATTTTTATGTATCCAGCTTATCGGCCCACACGATCGTCTATAAAGGCCTGCTCCTACCGCATCAAATGGCGGCCTATTACCAGGATCTTACCGATGAACGAATGATGAGCGCGCTGGTGCTGGTGCATTCCCGCTTCAGCACGAATACCTTTCCGACCTGGCCGTTGGCGCACCCCTATCGGTATGTCTGTCACAACGGAGAGATCAATACCCTGAAGGGGAACGTCAACTGGATGAAGGCTCGTCAAGGCCGCCTGCATTCCGATCTGTTCGGCAAGGATATGGAGAAATTGTTCCCAATCGTGACCGAGGATCAAAGTGACTCGGCATGCCTGGACAACACTCTCGAATTTCTTCTGCTCGGGGGCCGATCATTGCCGCACGCCATGATGATGTTGATTCCCGAACCCTGGGTCGCGAATTCGCAGATGGATTTGGATCGCCGGGGCTTTTACCAATATCACGCGGCGATGATGGAGCCATGGGATGGTCCGGCCGCCGTTTGTTTTACCGACGGCAAGATGATCGGGGCGACGTTGGATCGTAACGGACTCCGTCCTTGCCGCTATCAGGTGATGACGGATGAGACCGTTGTGCTGGCATCGGAGGCTGGGGTGTTGCCGGTTCCCGCCAAGGAGATTCGGATGAAGGGCCGGCTCATGCCCGGACGGATGTTTCTCGTTGATACTGTTCAAGGCCGGATCATCGACGACGAAGAGATCAAGGCCGGTATTACCAAGCGGAAACCGTACCGCAGCTGGGTGACGCAATACGGAGTCTCACTTGACGAACTGCCGGAACCCTTGAATGTTCCGCAGCCGGATCATCCGACGATCAGGCAGCGCCAGCAGGCCTTCGGCTACACGGTGGAAGAGCTCAAGATGGTGCTCACGCCGATGATCGTCAATGGTGAGGAGCCCATTTCCTCGATGGGTACGGATACTCCGTTGGCGGTGTTGTCTGATCGACCACAACTCTTGTTTAAGTACTTCAAGCAGCTGTTTGCTCAGGTCACCAATCCGCCGATCGATCCGATTCGTGAACAGCTCGTGATGTCGTTGGTTACGAATATCGGGCCGAAACCCAATCTGATGGATGAGTCGCCGGAATCGTGCCGCCGGATCAAGGTACAACAACCGATTTTGACCAATGCGGATCTTCAAAAAATCCGCGGGATTTCCGATCCACACTTCAAGAGCAAGACCTTGCGTATGCTGTTCCGCGTTGCCGAAGGGGCCGACGGCCTCGGGGCCGCGGTCGATGGGCTGTGCCGAGAGGCGTCGCTTGCGATTGAGGAAGGATACAAGTTTTTAATTCTGAGCGATCGTGGAGTGGGGGAAGATTGGGCGCCGATTCCGAGCCTCCTCGGCATCTCGGCCGTGCATCATCATCTGGTGCGGGAATGCACCAGGACGGAAGTCGGATTGATCCTTGAAACAGGGGAGCCTCGCGATGTCCATCAGTTTGCCGGCTTGATCGGCTACGGTGCCGGGACGATCAATCCTTATCTTGTCTTCGAAACGCTTGTGGATATGGAACGTGATGGGTATCTTCCTGAAGGACTCGACGCGCAGACAGCGGAAAGCAAGTTTATTAAGGCCATCACCAAGGGCCTGCTCAAGATTTTTTCAAAAATGGGTATCTCGACCGTGCAATCCTATTGCGGGGCGCAAATTTTCGAAGCCATCGGATTGAATCATGAACTGATCGATCGATACTTTACCGGGACGGCGTCGCGTGTCGAAGGGGTTGGAATTCGAGAGATCGGCGAGGAAACCTTGCGTCGACATCGGATGGCCTACGAACCGGCGGCGATTCGCCACCTGGAGTTCGGTGGGGAAGTGCACTACCGTATTCAGGGCGAACATCACAACTGGAACCCGGACACGATCTATAAGCTGCAGCACGCCAGCCGTGCGAACGACGCGAAGACCTACGCGGAATTTGCCCAACTCGTCAACGATGAGAGTCAACGACGCTCGAACCTGCGCGGCTTGCTCGATTTCAAGTTTGCACCGCAGCCCATATCCATCGAAGAAGTGGAGCCGGCCAAGGAAATCGTCAAACGTTTCAACACGGGCGCGATGTCGTTCGGATCAATCAGCAAGGAAGCGCATGAGACGCTTGCGATCGCCATGAATCGACTCGGCGGCAAGAGCAACACCGGTGAAGGCGGGGAAGACCCTGAGCGTTTCAAGCCGATGCCGAACGGCGACTCGAAGAACAGCTATATCAAACAGGTCGCATCGGCCCGATTTGGTGTGACCGCGCATTACCTGGTCAATGCCCGCGAATTGCAGATCAAAATGGCGCAGGGCGCGAAACCAGGCGAGGGAGGGCAATTGCCGGGGCACAAAGTCGACGAACAGATCGCGCGCTTTCGATATTCCACGCCCGGCGTACAGCTGATTTCGCCTCCGCCGCATCATGACATCTATTCCATCGAAGACCTGGCCCAGCTGATCTTCGACCTGAAGAACTCGAACCCGGAAGCCGGTGTCTCGGTCAAGCTCGTGGCGGAAGTCGGTGTCGGGACGGTCGCGGCCGGTGTCGCCAAAGCGCATGCGGACAAGGTGCTGATCAGCGGGGACGCAGGCGGCACCGGAGCATCTCCATTGTCGTCCATCAAGTACGCCGGTATTCCCTGGGAGTTGGGGTTGGCGGAAACGCATCAGACCTTGGTGCTGAATGATCTGCGTGGGCGTATTCGTGTTGAAACGGATGGGCAGATGAAGACGGGCCGAGACGTGGTGATTGCCACACTGCTTGGCGCAGAAGAGTATGGGTTTGCGACGGCGCCACTCATCGTCGAGGGCTGCATCATGATGCGGAAGTGCCATCTCAATACCTGTCCGGTCGGCATCGCGACGCAAGATCCTGAGCTCCGGAAGAAATTCAACGGTAAGCCGGAACACATCGTCAACTACCTGTTCTTCGTCGCCGAAGAAGTCCGGCAACTCATGGCGAAGCTGGGGTTCAAGACGATCAACGAGATGGTCGGTCGCGTCGATATGCTCAAAATCACCAAGGCGGTGGATCACTGGAAGGCCAAGGGGTTGGATCTTTCGCCGCTGTTGGTCATGCCCGACGTCGAGCCGAACGTACCACGGTATTGCGTGCAGAAGCAGGACCATGGCCTTGCCCACATCTTGGATAATGAACTGGTGGAACGATGTCGCCCGGCGATCGAGAAGGGCGAGAAGGTGATGATCGAGTTGCCGATTCGCAACGTGAATCGGACGACGGGCACGGTTTTGTCGAGCAAGATTGCCAAAAAGTATGGGCTCGAAGGGCTTCCGGAAGATACGATCTCGATCAAGTTCAACGGATCGGCCGGGCAATCCTTTGGCGCGTTCCTCGCGCGTGGCATCACGTTGACGTTGGAAGGGGAGTCGAACGACTACATCGGTAAAGGGCTCTCCGGCGGCAAGATCATCGTGTATCCGCCGAAGGATGCCCTCTATGATCCGGCGGAAACCATTTTGATCGGCAATACCTCGCTCTACGGCGCGACGCAGGGCGAAGCGTACTTCTACGGTCGGGCTGGTGAGCGCTTTGCGGTTCGGAACAGCGGGGCCCAGACCGTGGTGGAAGGGACGGGCGACCACGGGTGTGAATACATGACGGGTGGCGTGGTCGTGGTGCTCGGCAGGACAGGTCGTAACTTTGCGGCAGGCATGTCCGGCGGCGTGGCATTTGTGCTCGACGACCTGGGCAAGTTCGAAAGCCGCTGCAACACCGGCATGGTAGAATTGGAAGCGATCGTCACCAAGGACGATAAGCAACTTCTCCATGATCTGATCACGAAACACTTCATGTATACCGGGAGCCGGAAGGCGAAGCAGATCCTCGACACGTTTGAAGCCACCGTGCCAAAATTTGTGAAGGTGATGCCGGTGGACTACAAGCGCGTTCTGGAAGAACGGAAACGCAAAGCGAGTGCGGTGCACTAGCTCACAATGAGGACTGAGTGCTGAGGGCCGAGTAAAGGGTAGTGGATTGCTCAGTCCTCGGTCCTGAATCCTCAGCCCTGGAGAGAAGATGGGAGACCCGAAGGGTTTTCTGAAATACGCCCGCGAGGGCCCGAAGCGCAAGCCGATCGAGTTGCGTGTACTTGATTGGAAGGAAATGTATGAGCCTATCTCGGAGGAGAAGCTCAAGATCCAGGGTGCGCGCTGTATGGATTGCGGCGTCCCGTTTTGCCAAGGCAGCACGGGTTGTCCCGTGGTCAATCTCATCCCAGAGTGGAACGATCTTGTGTACCGTGGTCGCTGGAAAGATGCCCTCAAAGCCCTGCATACGACGAATAACTTTCCCGAGTTCACAGGGCGGCTCTGTCCGGCACCCTGCGAAGGGGCCTGTGTGCTCGGTATCAATGAAGATCCGGTCTCCATCCGGATCCTCGAATGGAACATCGTCGATCGCGGGTTCAACGATGGGCTCGTGACCCCGATCTTGCCGGTCGTCAAGACCGGGAAGACAGTCGCGATCGTCGGTTCCGGTCCGGCCGGGCTTGCCGCTGCGCAACAGCTGGGTCGCGCCGGCCATGACGTGACGCTCTTCGAAAAATCCGATCGGATCGGCGGCCTCCTCCGCTACGGCATCCCCGACTTCAAAATGGAGAAATGGGTCATCGACCGTCGCTTGGAACAAATGAAGGCCGAAGGGGTGAAGTTCCAACCCGGTGTCACGGTCGGAAAAGATGTGTCCGGCGAGCAACTGCGGAAACAGTTCGATGCGGTGGGGTTGACGCTCGGTGCCGAACAGGCGCGCGAGCTGCCGATCCCGGGCCGTGAACTCAAGGGCGTGCATCTTGCCATGGAATATCTGACTCAACAGAACAAGCGCATCGCCGGTATCCCTGTGACCGATGAGCCGATCACGGCAAAGGGCAAGCGTGTGGTTATCATCGGTGGTGGCGATACGGGGTCCGACTGCCTCGGCACCGCGCACCGTCAAGGCTGTGTCGAAGCGCATCAATTTGAATTGTTGCCGGAACCGCCCCCGCAGCGGGACGGCTCCACTCCGTGGCCGCTCTGGCCGATGCAATTGCGCACGTCGCATGCTCATGAAGAAGGCTGTGATCGGCAATGGAGCGTGTCAACGACCAGGTTCTCCGGTCACAATGGCCATGTCACCAAGCTCCATGGGCATCGCGTGAAGTTTGAGAATGGGAAATTCGCGCCTGTTCCTGAAACTGAGTTTGAGATGAATGCTGATCTGGTGTTGCTCGCCATGGGGTTCACCGGTCCGGTCAAAAGCGGTCTGCTCGACGATCTGGGCGTGACCTATGATGCGCGTGGAGCAGTGGTAGTCGATCAGCACTTCATGACCAACCTCGCCGGCGTCTTCGCCGGCGGCGATACCAAACGCGGCGCCTCGCTCATCGTCTGGGCCATCGCCGAAGGGCGAAAAATGGCGGCAGGGATCAATC
>CABVRV010000116.1 GCA_902500755.1 uncultured Nitrospira sp. | reverse complement strand
CGGAGTCTGGAGCCAGCAGGCTTATGTGAAGGCCTCCAACACCGGGGCCGGTGACGAGTTCGGGAGCCACGTGGCCGTGGACGGCGACACCCTAGTCATGGGGGCTCCCCTTGAGGGCAGTGGGGCAGTCTATGTTTTTACACGTACGAGCGAGGTCTGGAGCCAGCAGGGTTATGTGAAGGGCTCCAACACGGAGGCCGGTGACAGGTTTGGGGTCCACGTCGCCCTGGCGGGTGACACGGTGCTCGTGTCGGCTGGTGGAGAAGCCAGTGCGGCCACAGGGATCAACGGAAACCAAGCGGATAACAGCGCTCCGGACAGCGGGGCGGTCTATGTGTTCACCCGGACAGACGGAGTCTGGAGCCAGCAGGCTTACGTGAAGGCCTCCAACACCGAGGCCGGTGATAGGTTCGGCATCGTCGCCGTGGACGGCGACACGCTGGTCGTGGGAGCTATAGAAGAGCACAGCGCGGCCACGGGAATCAACGGGAACCAGACGGATAACAGCGCTCCGGATAGTGGAGCGGTCTATGTGTTCCAGCTACAGTAAAGCAGAGTGAGCCGTTGCGGGTGGCCGATGCGCTCGTGGGTGGCTTCTCCCGTCTGGCATGCCGTTGCAGAACAATCTGGTACTTCTCTGTCGGTACCGCGATCCTCAAAGAGCGGAAGTATCGGTGCTCTTCAAATTCTCGTGGCTGACTGTCGATGTCTTTGCTGATGGACTTGGAGAGATACCCGGCCAGTTTCACCGGAGAGGTTCCAGGCCGTGGCCCCCGCCGAGAAATGTCTTTCTGACAAATTCAGAGGCCACCGATTCCTCTCGCCAGTTCCACACCAAGCTTGCTCGACCCGGCGGCTCATCCGGCGAAGCCTCTCCTCATAATCGCCGCCGGATAGACACCTTCAGAAAATCTTTCTTTTGCACCTCCAACCTGTTCCCGAGAATGTTGGAGAACTTGTGGGAACCATTGTTGCTTGGGGATATGCGTTCGTCTACCATGACATGCTGTAGGAGAATGGATTGATGAGAAAGTGGCATGCACGGGGGCTGGCAACCTGCATCATTATCCTCATGACGACTCTGCCGAGTGCACGGGCGACATCCACCGATACACTCAGCTCTGATGGGCCGTCGCAGGATGAGACATTGACGTTTATCAAAGATACATGGGAAGCATGTGCAACAATGCACAGTGGCTGGCAACGCATGACCGCGAAGGATGGATCTCTCTGGCATGTGGATAGAACGGCGAAGGTGGATGTCGTTGTGATGCCTCCGTCCGCTCTCAGACTTATCACACGTCTCAATGAACGCCGGAGGTTAAGCGGGATATTTGAGATCCAAACACCAGAAGAGCTAATTCAGGAGTTTGACTTGAACACATTGTCTCCAGACGTACGCCCGGAGCGGGCAGGTGAGGACGCCACCCTCTATGGAATTCGGTTGCACTGTGCGCGTGCGGCCTGTGTAACAGAATGGGTTGCGCCTCTCACGATACCGGGGAAACCCCTCCATGACCTGAAAACTGGCAAATTGGCCGTCACAAGCCTCGATGAGCTTGCGTATGAGAACGGCACCCCTAAAAGTAACCCAGGAGAGAAAAAGGGGGAGGCGTATGTTCCCGTCTGCGACAAGGTAGCCCTAGAAAGTCTCTCGAAGGCCTTGACCCATGCTATCAACAACGCCGGGGGAAAGAAACCGTTGTTCTAGAACACCGCCGAATTTCGGTGAACCCATGGTCGGCATCGGCAACCGTCGATCATCATCTACCAACCACACCTATGTGGAGTTCAATGAACAGACAACGAACTTGCTGAAGCAGCTCCAAGTGGAGGCAGTCTGTCATACAAAAAAGCTGCGTCTTAGTTGGACGCAGCTTTCAGATTCTGCCATTCAGGCAGTGGAAGAGCCGTGGTGTACGGGCTACCGCTCTGCCTCGGTGAGATCCGTTTCATTCTCCAGCTCCTCCACATCCGGGTCAAATCTTCCCTTCGTGGTGGAAGGATGCAGGCCATACTTCCTCAGCATTTTATAGAAGTCGGCCCGGTATCGGCCCGCAAACTGGGCGGCACGTGAAATGTTTCCGCCGGTCAACTGCAGGACATTTTTCAGATAGGTCCGCTCGAATTCCTCTTTGGCCTCCGTGAGCGGTTTAAGCGGGGATTCTACCGCGACACTGACCGCCGGCAACAGATCCGGCGTCAGCATCTCCTGCCGAGACATGACCACGGCTTTTTCAACCACGTTTTCTAACTCCCGCACGTTACCCGGCCAAGGATTGATCATCAGACGATGGAGTGCAGCCGGGGTGAAACCCTTCACCTCTTTGTTCGCCCGCTTCACGCTGAGCTTGAGGAAATGTTGCGCCAACAACGGGATGTCATCGCGTCGATCCCGCAGGGGTGGAATAAAGAGCGGAACCACGGAAATACGGTAATACAGGTCATTGCGGAAAGTCCCGTTTTTGACCGCTTCACCGAGATCCTTATTCGTCGCCGCAATGATGCGCACATCGACTTTGACGGACGTCTCAGATCCGACCTCGCGAACCTCTCGTTCCTGCACAGCGCGCAAGAGCTTCACTTGCATCGACAACGGTATTTCACCGATCTCATCAAGAAACAGCGTGCCACCGTTGGCCATCTGAAATAATCCTCGTTTCGCACCATGCGCGCTTGTAAAGGCACCCTTCACATGTCCAAACAGTTCACTCTCGAAGAGCGTTTCGGGAATGGCGGCGCAATTAAGCGCCACGAAAGGACCTTTACTGCGTCGACTGTTGGCATGGATGACACGCGCCATCACCTCTTTACCGGTCCCGGTTTCCCCGAATAACAAGATAGTGGCGTCCGAATCGGCGACTTGCGCGACTTGTTGGAAAAGCCGCTGCATCGCCGGGCTGCGCGCGACGACATTGTCGAGTCCGTACAGTTCCTTGACCAATGACTTGAGTCGCTGGATCTCTTGGCTCATCCGCTGTTGGGCCAGTGCCTTCTCAATCGTCTCCTTCAGCTCTTTGTCGTCGAACGGCTTCGTCAGGTACCCGAAGGCCCCGCGCTGCATCGCTTCTACAGCATTGGGAATGCTCCCATGCGCAGTAAGAATAATCACCGGGAGCCCGGGATGACTTCTTAGCAGCTCTTCGGTCACATTCAGCCCATCTTCCCCGCGAAGACGGAGATCTGTAATGGCCAAGTTGAACATCGTTTTCTTGGCCTCTCCCACAGCCTCTTGCCCGGTCGTGCATGAGGTGACCGAATATCCCATGGCGGATAACCGCATTTTCAGCAAGTGGAGCAAGCCCTCATCGTCATCGACTACGAGAATATTTTCTTTCTCCATAAATTCAACATTCCTTCTGGTGTTTGTTATGGCGTCGTGTCAGGGCCAGGAATAGGAATCGTCGTCAACGGTGGACGGATCGGGCGCACCTTTTCACGCATCTCCTGGTCGATTCGTTTCAACGCATCAAGCTGTGTAGAGAGTTCTTCGATCTTTCTGTCACGTTCCGCCAGTTGCTTTTGGAGACTTTGAATCGTGGCTGGTGCGGCCATCGTCTTTCCTGAGTCCTTTTTCGTCTGGAGCGACTCAATCTTTTGATCTCGATCCACGAGTTCTCGCTGTAAAGACTCAACCGTCTCCGTTTCGTCGCCCTGGGAAGACCGAAGCTGTTGGATGGCTATCTCTCGATCAAGCAAGTCCCGCACCAGGGTGTCAGCTGCGGCGGCCAATGATGTATGAGCGCCCGCGATGGCTGGGGCAGTCGAGACAGCCTCGGGCCATGATTTTGCTCCTGGTGCCACAGGGTGTTGTAATAATTGAATCCACGCCTTGCTCGACGCTGCAAACTTCCCCGTCGGAGCCACTGACAGCACCATTGTGAAATTTTTTTCAGCGATTTCGCGGCTTTCGTAGAGACCAAGCAAGGCACGAGTAAAATAGATATGGTCACAAGGGCTTGATCGGATACATCTCGAGATCAAATCCTCTTGTTTCCTTGCAAGCGATTGAAAGTTCTTGAGTTCTTGTGGTTCAACCATAAAATACGGTTGAGATACTGGAGCAGGCCTAGTCCAGGCCGCACATCCTGTCAGCAAGACGGAAAGCAGGACGGCGCAGTGTGTCTGAGAAACTAGGATTCTTCTCACTGTTGCTGAGCCTTTTCCGGCCTGGTCAACCGTAGGATAAACCGTACAGCGGCACCTTTGCCTTTCTCACTCTCGATCCAAATCCTTCCGCCATGAGCTTCGACAACCTTTTTGACTAAGGCCAACCCTAATCCGCTTCCCGCCGTGTGTTTGACTTTCGTACGACCTTGATAGAAACGCTCAAAAATATGCGGAAGGTCATCCGGGGCCACCCCAGGTCCCGTATCGGAAACAGACACATCGAGAACTCCTGCCTGTGGATCGGGTTTCATCTGCACTTTGACCACGCCCCCTTCTGGGCTGAACTTCAAGGCATTCGACAGCAAATTGTCCAACACCTGCTCCAGACGAGACGCATCAGCCTTGACCCACACCCGATCGCCAATATTTTCCAGTACAAGCTGGACGTGCTTGGAATCCGCGAGGAGCCGAACTTTGTCGATGGAGACTTCGGCGATACGATGGAGATCCACCGGGACAATGCGATACTCCATCATCCCTGCCTCCATTTTCGACAAATCTAAAATCGTGGAGATCAGATGAATCAATCGCCGGCTGCTATCGGCCATGATTCGGAGGATCGTACGTTGCTCCTGCGCCAGCGGACCCGGAATTTCATCAAGGAGTAAGTGTGTGCCCTCTTGGATCGAGGCCATCGGCGTGCGTAGTTCATGAGAGACATGCGCCAAAAACTCTGCTTTCATATCATCGAGTTCTTGCAGCTTTCTGCCCATCCAATTCACCGTATCAACCAGCTCCCGCAACTCAGCCGGAGCCTTGATTTGAAGTGATCCACCGAAATTCCCTTGACCGATCTTTCTGATATGGCCTTGCAGCTGGCGGAGCGGAAGCAAAATTGTGTAGCTGGCCACCCCGGCAAGCCCCAGCCCAAAGACGAGCGCCACTAAGACGAGTTGTTCTGTGACGGCCTCTGCTTGCGCAGCGCTGGCTCGTGATTCACTCACCTCAACACTCATCCGAGCCTCATGCAGATCGATATAGGCCTGAATTGAGGCTGACATCCGATCCATAATGGCATCGCGTTGGCTCTCGTATTGAGGAGCTTTGCGAAGAGTATCCCCATCAACCCCCTGAAACTCTTCACGATAGAGCACCATACGTTTTGTGAGCAACTCATCTGCATCCTGAAGAAGCTTCAGTCCCTGGGGGGAACTCTCTTGGCTCCGTAGAAGTTGGAGATTTCTCTGGAACTCGTCCAACTCCTCTTCTAAGTTCGTCAGAAAGGTGCGATCCTTTGTGGCGACGAATTTTTTCTCACTGTTCAACTGCGCGAAGAGCGAACTTAATAATCGCTTCGCAGATTCAACGGCCGGATAATGATACGAAGCCATCTGCGTGCTCATGGATGCTAATTGGCGAAGCTGAAAGAGCGCGTATAAGTTGACTCCCCCCATGACGGTAATGATAACCAGAGCCGTCAGGACCAACCGCCAAAAGATCGAAAGTCGCATGAGTCCGCCCCTAATCCGAACGGGATTATAACTGGGCTGAACTCATGTGTAGGATAAACCATACACTATTTCAGCCCTAATTCACAAGCGGCTACCAATCGCGAGTATGACGAAGCGTTCAGAATGCTTCCACCTGTTCTAAAGTAATCCAATGATACGCAACAGGTATCTCGTGAATCGACTCCTTACTGCCTGGCATCGAACTGGCGGGAGAACAGCCGCTGCCGTCTTGACGACCCATGAAGCGCTGCAAAAAGGTGTCCACGGAAAAGTAAGATTGCCATAGCCACCGGTGGAGTCAGGAGGAGCAGGATGATCCCTTGTCCTCCGGAATCGATCCCCGCATAGGACAACCATCCCTCAATCGCAGTCACCGGCAGCATGAGAATTTGGAAGAAGTTGAGGCCGGCTCCCCGACCAACAAGGCCGGACAGCGAAAAAAATTCTTGCAGGCCGCTTGGAGAAAGTACCACAGGCAGGATCAGAATGGCGAACGGCAGGAACCACTCAATCCAATGTTCCACCACGAATTCATAGGAGGTCTTGAAGATGTCAAGGGGTGAATTGTGTCGGACTTGATAAATCACCTCCGGGGCAGGATTCAGGAGAATAAACACGAGAAGAAGAAAGGCTGAAGAGAGAAACTGGCCGTATGGATTGGCTTGCATCCCCATCTCGAGCAGCATCGTCGGCAGCCAGAGGACAAATCCAACACCGATCACGTCCCAGAAGTAATGCCCGAAACTTTCGGTCACATCCGTGAATCGAAGGGGCCGCGCCCCGCTGAGAGACTGCTCGATTAACCGGAGAGTGGCGCCGACCAATAGGGCGTTGATGATGCCAAGCAAGAACCCTCCTGCCATTCCCAGCGGGCCGACGATTCTCGCGGCTCCCAGGAACAGGACGGCAAAGACAATGAGCGCCAACATCGCCACCCAACTCTTGGCAAGCGAGCGCCCCGTCGCGTAGAAAACCTGTCGATACAGGTGAACCGTTGCTGAAACAAGATGGCTCATGCGAGCTGTACCCTAGTCGGGATCGCCGCAGAGGTCAAGAACTAGTCGCTGCGCCGGCGGAAAATGCGCTTGTGGTTGACTTGCCCAGTCAGATGATTATCACATACCTCATCAGCGGCAAATCTCTTTCATAGGTGAATCGCCATGGATATGAATCGAATGACGGTCAAGCTACAAGAGGCATTACAGACCGCCTCCGCCCATGCGCAGCGGAGAAGCCATCAAGGTATCGATGTGGAGCATGTGCTGTTGGCGCTCCTCGATCAAGAGGGAGGGACAACCCCAGCCCTCATCGAGGGCGCTGGCTTAGTCCTGTCCGGGGTTCGGCAAGCAGTGGAACAGGCCTTGGCGAAGCTACCGCAAGTCCAGGGCTCAGGCGCCGCCCCAGGCCAAATTCATATTGCCAACCGGCTCACCCACGTCCTGAACCGTGCGGAAGACGAGCAGAAGTCGCTGAAGGATGACTTCCTCAGCATCGAGCATCTGCTATTGGCCATGGTCCATGAAGGAGGCGTATTCAAGAAGCTGGGACTCACCAGAGACCGCCTGTTATCGAGCCTCCAGCAAGTGCGCGGAAACCAGCGCGTCACCAGTCAAGACCCGGAAGGCACCTACCAGTCGCTGGTGAAATACGGGCGTGAACTGACCCAGTTAGCTGGGCAAGGGAAATTGGATCCGGTCATCGGGCGGGACGATGAAATCAGACGCGTTGTTCAGATCCTATCCCGCCGGACCAAGAATAATCCTGTGCTCATCGGTGAACCCGGAGTCGGAAAAACCGCCATCGTGGAAGGACTCGCGATCCGTATCGTGAAAGGTGATGTCCCCGAGAGCCTGAAACAGAAAAAGCTTTTCGCATTGGATATGGGATCACTTGTCGCGGGAGCCAAATTTCGCGGCGAGTTCGAAGAGCGGCTCAAGGCCGTCTTGAAGGAGATTCAATCCTCTCACGGCCAGATTCTCCTGTTCATCGATGAATTGCATACGGTCGTGGGTGCCGGAGCGGCCGAAGGAGCGATGGATGCGGCCAACCTGTTGAAGCCGATGCTGGCGCGAGGCGAGTTGCATCTCATCGGGGCGACGACGCTCGACGAATACCGGAAACATATCGAGAAAGATGCGGCATTGGAACGCCGCTTTCAGACGGTACTGGTCGACCAGCCGTCCGTGGAGAACACCATTTCAATCTTGCGCGGCCTCAAGGAACGCTATGAGGTCCATCACGGCGTGCGGATCAAAGACAGTGCCTTGGTCGCTGCAGCCAAATTGTCGCATCGGTACATCGCAGATCGCTTTCTTCCGGATAAAGCTATCGACCTGGTCGACGAAGCGGCAGCACGCCTCAGAACCGAAATCGACAGCCTTCCCGCTGAGTTGGACGAGGTCTCGCGCAAGGTGCTCCAGCTAGAGATCGAGCGAGAGGCCTTAAAAAAGGAGAAGGACCCTGGAAGCGTTGCCAGGTTGACGACCCTTGAAACCGAGCTGAACGAAAAGCAGCGTGACTTACAAGCCTTGAAGACCAGATGGGAATCGGAAAAAACCTCCGTCTCCCGTCTCCGCAAGATGCGCGAAGCTATCGAGGAGATCAAACTCAAGATCGATCAAGCGGAGCGCGCCTACGACCTCAACCGCGTGGCGGAACTCCGGTACGGAGAACTCCCTCGGCTGGAGCGGGAACTGGAATTAGAGCAGCAGCACTTGGGGAAGAAACAGGGTGACATTCGGTTGCTGAAAGAAGAGGTCGATGAAGACGAGATCGCCGCTGTCGTCAGCCGGTGGACCGGCATTCCCGTTTCCCGCTTACTCGAAGGCGAAACCGACAAACTTTTGAAACTCGAGGAATTGCTCCATCAGCGTGTGGTGGGGCAAGAGGAAGGAGTCCGCGCAATCGCGGATGCCGTGCTTCGCGCACGATCAGGCATCAAAGACCCGAATCGTCCGATCGGCTCGTTTCTCTTCCTTGGCCCCACCGGAGTCGGCAAAACCGAGCTCGCCCGGGCCCTAGCCGCCGTTCTGTTCGATGACGAAGGCAATCTGATCAGAATCGACATGTCCGAGTACATGGAAAAGCACACCGTTGCGCGGCTGATCGGCGCACCTCCCGGCTACGTCGGGTACGACGAGGGCGGGCAACTTACCGAAGCCGTTCGGCGGCGTCCATTCTCCGTCATCCTGTTCGATGAAATCGAAAAAGCGCATCACGACGTCTTCAACGTCCTGTTACAGGTTCTTGATGACGGCCGGCTGACCGATTCGCAGGGCCGTACCGTGGACTTTAAGAACACCGTGTTGATCATGACTTCCAACATCGGCAGCCCGCAGATTCTTGAAGCACAGCAACGGGGCGCCTCCTATGAGCAGGTTCGAACGGTCGTGATGGGCGAACTTCGTCAACACTTTCGTCCGGAATTTCTCAACCGGGTGGACGAAGTCGTCGTGTTCCATCCACTCGGCACCGAACATCTGATCAAGATCGTGGAGATTCAACTGGAACGTCTGCGGAGTCGATTAGCCGAGCGGCGAATCCCATTGGCCATCACCCCAGCTGCCCTTCAGCACTTGGGAGAGCGGGGCTATGATCCGGTCTATGGGGCACGGCCGCTCAAACGCCTGATTCAGCAGGAACTGGAAACGCCGATCGCACGGTTGCTGGTGAAGGGAGAGCTCCGCGATGGAGATACCGCATCGCTCGATCTGAAAAATGACCAACTGGTCTTGGTCCCGACCGTGACGCGGGAAGAGGCGTCTAGCCAATAGACGCGGCGCCACCTTGTGCGTCCTTCGTGAAGCCGCTTTTCTGCTGCTTGTCGATCCTCCATTCCGTCGATGACACCTGCAGTAGGTGGCCTTTGATCGTGTGGAATTCTCCTCGCGAGAAGGACACCACATCAGGCGCCTTGGCTTCGAGCTTCAACAAGATCTTCCCAGAGCCGACTTCTCTCATGGCGAGACTCGTGTCCGTCTTCGCCACCTCGAAAGCTCGCCGTTCGTTGAACATCAGCGTGCTGTCCACCACCTTGGCCAACATCCGACCGTTCGAGCCAAACAAGGCAAAGTTCACCAAGAGCGCACCGGTCGCGGGATGTCGGGCCAGTTGAATCTGCGGTACGCCTTCGACTTCGATGGTTCCGTTCGTGTTTCGGTAAAGATTGGAGCCGATTTCGATATCCATA
>CABVRV010000115.1 GCA_902500755.1 uncultured Nitrospira sp. | reverse complement strand
TCCATGCTGTCTCCACGTCACTATCTTGTCGGCTCATGTCGGGTGAAACTTGATCCAAAAGCTGTCCGGGCGTGACGTTTCAAAGGTAGCAGAGGGCTGAATTCTGTCCAGGAGTTCGCCGAGTTCTTGGCAAAGGCACGTGGGAGAAGGGGCGGGGCAAAATGGAGACCAGGTTATCCGCTTGACTTTAGGTTTAAGAGATGGTCGGAGTCGGCCTGTAACTCAGGCAACGCATAGCGCTGATCGAGAGCGACCACACGATCGAGACATCGTAGCGCAGAAGTGGAATCCTGACGTGTCTCGTAGACTTTTGTAAGGAGGCGGAGGACTGCGGCTTCGGCTGGTTCATTACCGAGCTTAATGTAGTGCTCAGAGGCGTTGTTGAGGCAGCGCTCGGCTCTGATGAGGTCTCCCTGATCGAGATAGCACTTTCCAAGTTGGCTATACGTGACAGCGAGTCCTTCTTCGTTGCCCACCGTCCGGTGATGGTCGAGGGCCTGTTTAAATGATGCCACGGCCTGGTCCCAATGGCCGTCTCGGGCCTCTTGGAGCGCGAGGTTGTTGTACAGAATGCCGAGACCGCGGTTGTCTTGTAGTTGGCGCAAGAGATCCATGGCTTCGAGATAGTAGGGGCGCGCTTTTTCGGGATGATCGGACGCGATATGAAGATTGCCGAGGTTGACTAAGGTGTGGGCCACGGCCGTGAGATCACACTCGGTCCGTTGAATATCGAGGACCTCTCGATAGCACGCTTCGGCGTGGAGAAAATCGTTCATCAAGGCGCAGGTATTGCCGAGGTTGCCTAGAGAAGCCGAGAGCGCTTGTCGATTGGCGGCATCTCGATCATCGGCCACCGCTGCTTCCCACGCCGCGCGAGCCTGAACGAGATCTCCGCGATGGAGAAAAATCCTGGCCCGATGTTTATCGTCGTCCGACATGCTCAGCCCTTCAGAGATTAGTCTCCGCCCTTCGGCGTGTCCCGTTTATATTCAACCTGCAGCTCGTCTTGTTCCTCCAACCCTAACCCAGCTCGAAAAGAGCTGTACAATTCAGTGACGCACTCGATATCCCGAGAATTTTTGCCTTCATGGGAGACGAGATAGGCTTCGGACAATTTCAGTCCTGTCTCGAAATGCCGTGCAATCGTCTCCTCCGTCACTTGTTGCCAAGTGATGTAGATGCAGAAGGCCTGGAAGGAATGGGCGCTGGGATACTGCTGTGCCAGGGAGAGTAATCCTTCATAGGCTTCGCGGGCGGTAGTGCCCGCGTTGGCGGAAAAGGTTTCTTCCAGGTCAACGGCGCGGTCCCAATCGGAGGCTAACTCAGATTCTGCTTCACGAAAGGCATCTTGCGCGGCAAGGGCGGGATCAAATCGCATGACTTACCTCAAACATTGTTTTGCAGGATAGGCTGCGTGAGGGAAAGAGGTCAATGAGGCTGACGAGGCAACGGTATCACGGGCCTAGTGATACATTCATCCAAAGAAGCCATGAGCGACGGACTTTCTTTAGGTTAAGAGAATCTCACGCGCACGTCTCCATGGCAACTATGAATGTAGGTTAGCAGGGCATTGATGAGAATGATCACGCCGGCCATTTCGAGACCTTCCTCCACTGTCACGAGCATGGCTTGCCCGAAAGTCTCTCTACCATACGTTCCGACATAGTAACTTTCCACCAGTTCCATACCCAATCCGCCGCTAAGAAAAACGGCTGCGGCTGCAAAGAATTGTTTTCGTGTTCGCGAGGGGAGACTGAAGAAAAATTTCAAGTAGGAAAGTACAAAAGCCAAGATAAAGGTAATGCCAAACAGGACCCACGCATAGGTTAAAACACCTTTGGCGTTCTGGCGGCCTATCAGCCATCTTGCTGGTGTCTGCAACAATTCATGGATCTCAGAAGCTTCATCAATTGCCATGTACAGTAGTGCGAATGAGAGAATTGTCCATTGGAGCCAACGAGAATCATTCGCTTTTTTCGTTAATCGACTGATGAGCGCAAGAAGAAGGGATGCGCACAGTAACAAAGCGGCTGAAAAAAATGTGGGGACATTGCCTTCCTGGTCTACGTAGAACAGAGGGACGAATCCCATGAGTCCGGGGTGACCAAATACATGACGTGCTATCTGTCCTGCAGTGCTGGCGACAAGGAGGAGAAAGGTCGTCGCACCCAAGACCCGAATGATCGTTTGACGACTCAGAGATATCTCGTCCTGATAAGACATGCTTTGTGATCTCCCTACGATAGTGTGTATCATAATGCGAGTCAGGTGCTTCAGTATAGGAATTACTCACAGTATTTCCATACTGCTTTAGCGGGGACCAGGAAACAATGAATACTACTTCAGTCTCTGTTCAGGATGCACAGGTCGATCTCATTGACCGAGTTATTCGGTATCATGAGCAGACCAAGCATCATTTCAATCGCTACGCCCGTTCATTGGGATACCTTGATTGGGCGAATCAGCCTGATCCGTTTCGGCGGTTTGAGGGAGCTCAGCTTATCTCACTTCCACTGCTCAAACCGGGTGAAGAGCCGTTATCTCCTGCATACAACGTGATTTATGAACGAGGAACTATTCCTTGTCAGCCTGTCAGCTTGAGCACGTTGTCTCGTTTCTTCGAGTTCGCCCTTGCCTTGTCGGCCTGGAAGAAGGCGGGCGAATCGGAGTGGGCGTTGCGGAGCAACCCCTCATCAGGAAATCTGCATCCGACTGAAGGCTATGTCGTCTTACCGACGATCGACGGACTCGATCTATCGCCAGGCCTGTACCACTACGCGCCAAAGGAACATGGGTTGGAATTGCGGACGGAGTTTCCATCCGATCCCACTGCTCGGCTGCTGGCCCCGTTCCCTTCTGGCGCCTTTCTCTTTGGGCTCACGTCGGTTCATTGGCGCGAAGCCTGGAAGTATGGCGAGCGAGCATTTCGGTACTGCAATCACGATGTCGGCCATGCAATCGGCTCCGCGCGAGTTGCCGCCGCGACACTTGGTTGGACTATGGCACTGTTGGATGGCATAGATCAGAACACGGTCGCGATGCTGCTCGGGACCGATCGCAAGGATGACTTTGGGGAGGCTGAGCTGGAACATCCTGATTGTTTGGGGGTGATTTGGCCCTCAGAGGAGGTGAGGGAAGAACAAAGAATGGTGCCGTGGTCTCTCGATGGGGCGCTTGTGAAGGAATTGGCTGGGGGAACCTGGCATGGGAAGGCAAATCGATTGAGTCATGAGCATGGTGTGCATTGGGACATCATCGACGAAGCAGCCGAAGCTTCGTGGAAACTTGTTGGTGATGAACGGACGGTTCCGTTTCAGTCGCCTCGTTTCACCTCTCATCCCTCACCTCTCACATCTCACGGCCCGTTGGCAGGCCAGATCATTCGTCAGCGCCGAAGTGCCGTCGCGTTTGACGGCAAGACGTCGATTTCTGCAGCCACATTTTTTCGCATGATGCAGCGGGTGATGCCGTTGGCTGAATGTTCACAATTGGAGCGACCGACGCCGTGGGATGTCTGGCCATATGCCCCAGTCATTCATTTGTTGATCTTCGTCCATCGTGTCGATGGGCTCACACCCGGGCTCTATTGTCTTGTGAGGGACAGCAGAAAGCTACCATACGTTCAGCAAGCCATGAATTCTGAAATGACTTGGTCCGTTGCCCCAGGCTGTCCCGATGGGTTGCCTCTCTATTGGTTGCTGGAGGGCGATGGGAGGAAACTGGCTGTGCAGGTGAGTTGCCATCAAGACATTGCCGGTGACAGTGCGTTCTCGCTCGGGATGCTGGCTGAGTTCGAGGGCACCTTGCGGGAACGAGGCGCATGGTGGTATCCGAGAATGTTTTGGGAGTCGGGATTACTTGGACAGGTCCTGTATCTGGAAGCGGAGGCCGCAGGAGTTCGAGCGACAGGGATCGGCTGTTTCTTCGACGATCCAGTTCACGAAATCGTTGGCATTACGAATGTAGCCCTGCAATCGCTCTATCATTTCACGATCGGCGGACCGGTCGAAGATCACAGACTGCAGACGTTGCCGCCGTATCACCACTTGCCACGCCATGCATGACGAGTGAGAGGGGCGAGTCGGCGTATGTTTAAGATCAAAAAGAAAAACGACAAGCCCAAGCGGACGGTGCTCTACAACATCGTCGAAGATTATTCTGAGTTTGATGCCCCAGGGAATGTGACTGTCTGTGCGATGACCGAGACAGAAGACCTCTCCGCCCACGCCAAGATTCTTTCAGAGAGTTATGATGTACCGCTCGAGACGATGGCGATTTTGTTGACCGAAGGAGGAACGTATGTGTATCCAGCGGTCGGCGGCCTTCTTACGCGAGGCTTGTTTGCCTGCTGGATCGATCCATCCAGCCGAGCACCAAAGCAAACATGGACATTGGATCTCATGCAGTTTGCGGAAGTCGAGCACGTGGTTCGAAGCCAAGCACTTCCGCTCCTCGAGGCCGCGCTGGAGGTCTTTCGCAAGACATTACCCGGCGAGCTGAAGCCCAAGCTTGAGCAGAAGAACTTGGGGTTGGACTATCGGACGTTGGATCGTGCCGTCGCCAAGGGCGGTGACATCAAGTATATTGATTTCCGCAAAGACTGGTCACCGCATTTCAAGCGACTCTGTATCATGCCGGATGGACGGCTTGTGGAAACTGGTGGGCTACAAGAATTTGCAGCACTGCATGGGATCACGGTGGCCAAGGCAAAAATGCTGGTTGAGCAAGGCGGCACGCTCGAAGTGAATGGCGAGGTGCTCGCCTGTCAGATCGTAAACGGTCAGCCGGCAGTCGCGCGGTTCAGCGCGAAGAACTATGCGAAGGCGAAGGAATTGGTCGCGTCGAAGGGCCTACACCTGATGGATGCCCTCAGCGAAGTCGGATATAACGATTCGGTGATGATGCGCGGTCTGACTCGAAAAGAATCGACGGGCAAGCGATAGTCGAGGAAAGTGGGTCCTCTCAGTTCGACGGAATCAAGCGACAGCGAGTTCTTCTTCCACCGCTTCAAGAAGCTTATTGATGTCGAACGGCTTTTCAAACGCACGACGAGCGCCGAAGAGTTTCGCGACGTCCAAGAAGTTCTGGTCGCCCTGAGCCCCGGTGATTGCGATCACTTTGGCGTCGAGATATTCTCGGGTGAGCTGAAGGGTCGCTTCCAGGCCGTCGGTCTCCGGCATCAACAAATCCATAATGACGAGATCGACCGGCTCCTGCTGATAGAGCGCGAGTCCTTTGCGCCCATCCTCTGCTTGGAGCACGCGGTGTCCGGCCTTTTCGAGGACCTCTTTGAGGAGTCCTCGGATAGATGGTTCGTCATCAATGACTAGGATTGTTGCCATAGCTACTCTATAAATCTTTCTTGATCATACCTAGGGATCCTCAGACTGTCTAGAAATAAAGGATATCTACTGTACGTGCAAACGCCAAGTACCTAATGGGGCCGATCAGCTCCATCTATTCCTTTTCACATCATGGCGGTTCTGCCTCGTGTTCGATCCTCGACGATCAAATCTTCCTCATCAACGGAATTTAAGATGTCACCCCCAACGCCAGAAAGAGTAAGGAATTTGGGGTTGACCGAGGTTCAGATTTTTGTTAAAAGCGACTGACTTAAAACACCCACCGTGGTGAAATTCCCACGCTCATGTTAGGAGGGGTTCTGTGGATAGTGCCGACCGGGCCAAATGGGCCTGGACTCGCCGAGCATTTCTTCAAGCGTCTTTGGTAGGGACCCTCTTACTCAGTGGGCGCTTAGTCGGTCCACAACCGGTCCAGGCTCGTGAGCTGCCAGAGGGACGGCTCACGTTAGTCAATGCGAGGACGGACGAGTGGTTGGATGTGACCTATCGCGACGAGGCGGGCAGGTATGATCTTGAAGCGCTCGACGATGTGAATTACCTGATGCGCTGTCATTACTCCGGTGAGGTTGGGGCCATTGATGTGCGCGTATTGGAGCACGTGAATTTGGTGCAGAAAAAACTTGGGACTAAGAAAGACATCCATTTCATTTCGGGTTTCCGGTCTCCCGAGTACAATGCCATCCTCGTGCGGAAAGGTGGACACGCGGCAAGGAACAGCCTCCACATGCAAGGGCAGGCCATCGATCTTTTAATTCCTGGTGTCCATCCCAAAAAACTTCGCCAGACAGCACTGGAACTCAGATTTGGCGGGGTTGGTTTTTATCAACGTTCGAGGTTTATACATTTGGACTCCGGTCCCTTCCGGTTCTGGTAATCTCTTCCTCCCTGCTGATCCCAATCAAATCGTCAGTTCGCCGGACGTTGTCATTTTCTGTTACAGACTGGCCTGCGCTTCGATTGAAGAGCCAATCGGGTTCATATGGTGCTGTTCCATTCATCACCGTCTCAAGTAAAGCGGAGAACAATAAGGGGTCGCTTTGATGAATTGGATTCCCGAAAAGACGCCTCGGATTGCATTGCGCCGATGGTCTCTGGATAATGCCGAAACGGTTCGGCACACCATGTGCTCATATCAGGAGTGAAAAGATCCACTCATGTCGACAGCTAGTCTTGCGCTTCTCATTTTCGGCGTCTGCTACTTGGTCATTATGACCGAGCGAATCCATAAGACCATCGTGGCGTTGAGCGGTGCCGCCTTGATGATCGCTTTCGGCGTGGTCTCGCAGGATGAGGCGTTTTATTCTCACGAATTCGGCGTGGATTACAATGTCGTATTCCTTTTGATTGGGATGATGGTCATCATCAACATCATCAGAGAGACAGGCTTGTTCGAGGTCCTAGCGATTTGGGCCGCGAAACGGGCCAAGGCCAAGCCGTTCCGCTTGATGGTTCTGCTGGCGATCTTGACTGCCGTGTTGTCGGCCATGCTCGACAACGTCACCACGGTCTTGCTGATGGCGCCGGTGACGCTGTCCATCAGCAAACGCTTGGAGCTGAACCCGATCTCGTTTCTTCTCTGCGAAGCGTTGTCGTCCAATATCGGTGGGACCGCGACGCTCGTCGGCGACCCGCCGAACATCATGATCGCCAGTAAAGCGGAGCTGGGGTACTTGGAGTTTTTATCGGTCCTAGGGCCCATCGCGATGCTGATTATGGCGGTGTTTCTTGGAGTGATGTGGATGCTCTTCGGTCGAAAGATGTCGGTGGCTCCGCACCTGCGCGAAGCGGTCATGACGCTCAATCCGAAAGATGCGATTCGCGACCGCGGATTGCTGCGGCGCTGTCTGTGGGCGCTGGGGGGCGTCAATCTGGGGTTTGCGTTCCATTCCTTCGTCCACCTTGAGCCGGCGACGGTTGCGTTACTGGGGGCGAGCGCCTTCATGCTGCTCGGCCATGCGCGGGGACGATCGAATGAAACCGAAGAGATGAAATACTTGGCGGACGTCGAGTGGAAAACGATCTTCTTCTTCATCGGTCTCTTCATTTTGGTGGGAGGCCTCGTGAAGGTCGGGGCGATTCGATATCTCGCCGAGCGGCTCGTCAATATTACGGAGGGCAACATGGCGGGAGCGACGCTCGCCGTGCTGGTCGGTTCGGCCGTGCTGTCGGCGTTCGTGGACAACATCCCTTATGTGGCCGCCATGAATCCTCTCATCGTCGACCTGGCCCGTTCGCTGCACCCGGATGTTACAGACTATACGGCGTTGGTTCATCAACCGGATATCATTCCTCTATGGTGGGCGTTGGCGTTGGGAGCTTGTTTAGGAGGAAACGGCACGATCATCGGGGCCAGTGCGAACGTGGTGATTGTCGATATTGCGCGTAAGGCTGGGTATCACATCTCGTTTTGGCAGTTCTTCAGGTTGGGCTTCCCCGTCATGATCGGATCCGTCGCGATCAGTGCGGTCTATCTCTGGCTCCTGTTTCTTCGGTAAGTCGAGCGTACTGCGAACATGCCGCGACACCTAGACTCTCGCCGGCAACTCTATCAAGTCTGTAATTTTCTTTGGCTGGAATGGCAATTGACCGTCTGGAAGGGATGAGGATTTGAGGCCGTTAATGATGGTGCGCGAAGGTCTGTGCTTTGTGATGCTGCTCAGTCAACTTCCGGAGGTCGCAATGGATGTCGTCGGGATCGCAACACTCGGTCTCCAGCTGAATGGTCATGTGTTTGATGCCGAACTCCGTGGTGATCCGGTTCTGGATCAGTTGCAGCAGCTCTAGAGCAGTGCCATGGCGTTCGATCATGACATGGCTGGTCAACATGACGAGGCGAGGCTCGACGGCCCAGATGTGAAGATCATGCACGTTTTTGACGCCTGGAATCGATTCGATGGTCGCAGCGACGTGGGGGACACTGATACCTGGTGGAGTCGATTCCAATAGGACCTCCATCGACTCTTTAAAGATCGGCCAGGCTCCTCGAAGAATCACCCCGACGATCAGTAAGCTGATGAGTGGATCAAGAACGGTCCATCCTGTGAGAAGAATCGCTCCGCCGCTGACGATGACGCCGAGCGATACCCAGGCGTCACCTAGCATGTGCCAGAATGCTCCTCGAATGTTCAAATCATCTTTTGCGCCATGTTGGAGTAGCAGGGCGATCCCAAGATTCGCTACGAAACTGACGGCAGCCACGGCCATGACCCACCAACCATCGACCGGGACTGGGTCCAGCAGGCGTTGGACGCCGACAATCGTGATGCCGAGAGCAGTCAACAGCAGAATGAAACTGTTCAGAAACGCGGCAAGGATTCCGGCGCGATGGTAGCCGAAGGTTCGAGTCTCCGAAGCTGGACGTGCCGTAAGGAGATGAGCATAGAGGGCGAGGAAAAGTGAGCCCTGATCGACGAGGTTGTGACTCGCGTCGCTCATCAGGCCGATACTATTGAGAACCCAACCCCCGACGAACTCCGCTGCGATGATGACCGCATTGATGGCGAGGGCGAGCTGGAGCCGTGATCGAAGGTGCGCATACGAAGCCAGTGCCGTCATATCTCACAGTTTCGCATGAGCCATGTAATGCAGCAAGCCATGACGAAGGTTTGTGGGAAGTTAGTCCGGCAACCGACCGGAGGATGGCTTAAGAGGGAGCCGCTCACTCAACACCGGGTAATTGACCTGGCTGAGCCCTGAGTTGCCGGTTGAGAGGTCCGACGCAATGACGCGCAGCGTGATCCCATCCGGAACGTCTTTTGCTGGCGGTACAAAGAACGGTGCTTCAAAACTACGACTCCCTTCATCGTAGAACATTTGGAGCCGTTCAATGACTCGGCCACCGATCAAGAGCTCACCATAAATGCGGATCTTCCGTGAGTCCCAATCTCCATGGGGGCGAACCAAGGAGCCGGATAGAGTTCTGACTGAAGCTCGAAGCTTCACGTCATCCTTGGCGATCAATGGTTCGCGTGGCTTCGGTTGCTCAATTTGGATCAAGTAGCCATAGAGGCGCAGCACGATGCCATCGTTTGTGAGGTCCTGACCTGGTATCAATAAGAGAGTTTGACTGGTGCGTTGTAACGCAGCGGGGTAAGCCAATGGTCCCTCAGCCGATATTTCTACCAACGTCGGTTTCTGCAGCTGCAAGATGGTGATGAAGGCGGCGGACGGACGAGAACTGTAAATCGGCTCTTCCATCATGTGCGGTGTGCGCATGATCTGATTCTGATCACCGGCCTCTCCCTGCTGCAGGCCGGTCGCCAAGATCGAACCAGTTGTCATGTCGGTGATCGTGACGCGCGCTCCGCCGACTTCTCGCCCCAACACCATGGCTCCCTGTGCGACAACGCGGACAAGCACCGTCGTCGGTTGTGGACCGATGAGAGAAGAATCAGGAAGGGCTTGGCTTGTAGTAAGAGTGGGAGAGCAAGGAGGGAGTATGAACGCGAGGATCAATCCGAACAAAGCGAGGGTCAACCGCGTCATTTGACTTTGGTGCC
>CABVRV010000114.1 GCA_902500755.1 uncultured Nitrospira sp. | reverse complement strand
GTTACCCAATCTTCCCTGGGTAAAGGATATACAGCATCGTGTACGTAAAGCTCCCTGTGACGAATAATACGCAATAGATAACCATTGTGAACCGACCGAGCGCCCGATGTCGCTTTGCCCCATCAGGCCAAATCCGTTGAATGGTCATCTCGATCGCAAATACGAACGCCACCAGGAGAAGAAACACCAGATAGACTTCCAGCTTCCGCATCGAAAACCCCGCCGCCGCAACGCGCGAGAAAAAGAGCCCGAGCACGACCGTGGCAATCCCACCGAAAATGAGGCCTATCTTTTTCCATGTCGTGAGTAACTGCGATTCGCGAAGAGACCGAATCCCATCAAGAAACTGTTGAGAACGAAAGCCCAGCACGATCATATAGACCGCCATGATCAGGCCGATGATGACGAGAATAATGTGGATTGTGAGTACCGGAATAAAGACATAATCATAGAGCGACTGCGAACCACCGAATCCTTCTTTCCCCTCAAACGCCAGGACCCCAAGCTGTCGAAATAAATAATAGGCAATGAAGAAGCTGAGCATGGAAATCATGCCGCCCAGCATCAGCCAATGGTGCGCATCGGCATGTCGCTTTCGAGCTTGGAACCACCCGACGATGAATAACCCGGTAAACAGCGTCGCCATCAGCTGACTGAGATCCGCTCCAATCGTGGCATGGGTCCCGAAAAACCCTGGTTCCCGTAACCAATCCATTGTTATGTCTCGGCCACTCGCTCCATCATCGGTCTATGTGTATTCATCGAATGAGTCCTCCACCGAGGTTGCGTGGGAAGCCCGCTTCTCGCTCAAATCGTTCATAGCGAGTCACGGTTTCACACCTTGCACCACAGCCGTCTTTTCCAGCTCAGTGACAGATGTAAATCCCGCTCCAGTCAACCATTGAGTCGCATCGCTCGCTCGGTAGCAACTGCCTTGCTGTGTATTCACGAGTATATGAACCGCGAATGCGGTGGTCCAAGCCGGGCCGGCGCCAGATGCTTCTAAGAACCGGTCTTTGATCACAAGTCGTCCCCCCGTCCCAAGCGAGGTGAAGACTTTTTCAACCACGCGTTGATTCATCTGAAAGGTCTGGTAATGGAGGATATCGGACATCAGAACAAGATCGTACGGGCCGCCAAGTGGATCTGAATTGAAATCCCCTGCCAAGAGCTGAATTCGGGATTCAAGTCCGGCTTCCTTCACGGTTTTTTCCGTCAACCTCAGCGTGGCTGGAAGGTCAAACACGGTGGCAGTCAATTCTGGGTACACCTGGCAAAATGCGATGGCGTTGGTTCCTGCCCCGCCCCCTAGATCCAATATCCGTTCTCTCCCTATCAAATTCAATCGCTTAGCCAAATCTGGTCCGCTGTGTTGGCCGATGCGGTTGAGCACTGTCAGCACGTTGCTTCCCAGCTCCGGGTCGGTCTCAAAGACATGTCGATCGACCATCCGATGCCCTGTTCGGATCGTCTCTTCCAATCGCCCCCAGTTGTTCCACTCCGCATCATGCAAGAGCAGAAGGTGCCCCACATATTGCGTCGAATGCCGAACAAGGTATGTTAGTGCCGTAGCGGAGTTACCGAACAACTCCTCATTTTTGGTCAAGAGCTTCATCGCCACAAGCGCATTCAAGAGGATACCAAGCGTCGAGGCATCCGCGCCAATCCGTTCTGCGATGTCATGAGCAGATTTTCGCCTCGTATCGATGGCGGAAAACAGGTCCAGCTTCACCGCAGTGAGCAGAATTTTAGTTTCCCAGTAGTACCCAAGCTGAAACACTTCCGCGAGCGAGAGTTCTCGTGACACACCAGTCCCTTCGGCCTACAGATCAAAAATTGGCATATTACCTACAGAGGAAACGGAAAGGCAAGGTAACGAATTTGTTGAAGTTTGACTAAAAACACGAAGGGCAGCGGATTACTCCGCTGCCCTTCACTCACCCAGAACCAGCTGAAGAAACGGCGATTACTTGATCTCTGCCTTGAGGTTCGCGGTTCCCCCATCCGTCACATCGACCTCGAACTCGATTTTCTTACCCTTAGCGGCAAAAGGATGCCAAGCCACCACCTTGTGCTTGCCGGCCGGAACATCCTTGATCTCGAATGAACCGTCGTCCTTCACCACGGCGAAATGTGGGTTGGACACGGGCAAGAAGAACGACTGCATGAATTCGTGCTGGTCACACTGTAAGCGGAAGTACCCTTCCTTTTCTGCGCCACCGCGAAACACCACCGGCTTCTCGAGGGTGTCACCCTTCTTGGCAAGACCGATGTTGAAGCCTGTCGCCGAACTAGAGCCTTTCACTGTAAAGCTATGCGGGTTGTGGAGGACACCAGCCACCGACTTAGGATCATCCGGGTCAGCATCTTTGTTTTCAACCTTGAACGGTCTGGTATTGACGACGATACCGCTGAAAGGCAAGAATTCACAGAACTCAGCCGTGACTTCTGTGCCGGCATAGCCGTCTACAAACGCTTTATCTTCAACGTCCGTTACGGCGACCACGGCACCCTTTAAACCGCCATCCTTCCCAACCTCGATCTGCTTCAGAAACCGCTTATCTCCATCCATCAAACTCTTGTTTGGATTCTTCACGCAAAACTTCGGATTAGGGAACTTCGAGAAGAGAAACTCTTTCTGCTCAGGCTTACCGGAAAAAGTCACCTTGCCGGAGATCGTTCCCCCTGCGTACGAGGTGAGGGGCGCCGCAACCAACGCGACGGCGGCCACGCCGAATACTATTGATAACGCACTCTTCATTGGACTGCCTCCTTGTAATAGACTATAAGAGAAACCATCCTGGTTCCTGACTTGCTCCCTCAGCTTTCCCCTTGGCTGGAGAAAAACATTATCTTGTCCATGCACATGTGCTCATCGCAACATTTGGTGAGCTCGTGAGGATCAAGTATGTATATGAAATATTACCTTCCACTGTCAATCTTAAACAAGAGGCCGCAAAGTCACATCTGGAGTAGCTATTTTACCTTCGCCTCTGGTACAGTTGAAGAGATTAGTCGCTTGGTTCTGAGTCGGAGTGCCTTCAAGTGCTTCTGCCCTACTTGGACGAATACCCCCTCCCTCACTAGTAGATCAACACTCGCATGACGACACCCGCTGAATCCGCCATTAGACTCAACCGTACCTTTCCTGTCTACGTGACGATGTTCCTATTCGGCATTGTGACGCTAAGCGCGCTGGTTGGGGTCCCAGCATACGGCATGCTTGTCGGCTATACCTGGGTAGATTGGACCATGTTCGGATTGCTGTACGTGATCACTGGACTTGGTATTACAGTGGGGTACCATCGTCTGATCTCGCACCGAAGTTTTGTATGTCCTAACTGGGTCAAGATCGCCTTCTTGATCGCTGGCGGATGGGCACTGCAGAATTCCGCCTTAAAGTGGGCAGCGGACCACATCCGTCACCATGCGGCGTGTGACCAAGACGCTGACCCATACAACGCTCAGCGAGGATTCTGGCACAGCCACTGTGGATGGCTTTTCTCCGACGAGCGTTACTCGGACGAAAAATATGCGACGCGACTCAAGCAGGATCCGGTGATCATGTGGCAGCACCGGTACTATGTGCCGATCGTGCTGTCCGGACTTGCGCTGCCATTCCTGATAGGTTTCTCACATGGCGGTTGGATGGAGGGCTTTGGCTGTTTCATGTTAGCCGGGGTCGGACGAACATTTGCCGTTCTGAACTCGACCTTCTGTATCAATTCAGTGTGTCATCTCTGGGGAAACCAACCGCATAGCCAAGCTGACTCTAGCCGAGATAGTTGGCTGGTTTCGCTCCTGACCTTCGGCGAAGGTTACCACAACTATCACCATACGTACCAAAGCGACTACCGCAATGGGCCACGTTGGTATAACTTCGACCCCTCGAAATGGTTGATCTTTACGCTTTGGCTGTTTGGACTCGCCTGGTCTCTCCGTACGGCCTCAGCAGCCGAAGGCAAAATTTCAAACCTCTGACCGTTAGGTCGAATCCTCAGCGCCACAACTCGCAGCAGGTAAACGAGTGTTGAGCTTAGTATTTTCGTAGAGACACAGGCGGGAGATTCCACAACCTTTCACGCGCGGCTGCCCATAACGCATCAAGCATAGCGTTGAGGTCAGGGGCCGTTCGAGCCAGTACCTTGACGGCAAGCCCCGGTATGGGTGCGGCTGAAACACCTCCCAAGACTTCCCGTGGCCGAGTATCCAGGATGGCGGCGATTTTCGACTCCAGTCCGCTCCAGACTTCGGACGCTGTGGCATCGTTCACCACATACAACGAGGCCACATAGTTCCATTCTTCTGCCAGACCAACAGCACCCAGATCCGTAGTTGAATCGAGGACGTATCGCTCAAGCAGAGAGCCTCCGGATGCGGTCGTGACTCGGATTTCGTTTTCCAGGTCGGTAAATGCCCAACGTTCTCCTCTGGCGATGCGTCCAGATGCGACGGCATCCCACAGCAAAAGCGTCGCACCAGGCGCGAGTGTGGTGTGGAGTGTCTGCCGAAATCGGGATCCGGCAAAGGGGATCGTATGTTCAGGGACCCATTCGAGAACCGCGCCAGGGCCGACCATGATGTTGACGTGCTGTTCGGAGGCCTTTCCCTCTGTCCGATAGATGCGGTTGGCAGAAGGGGAAGAAATAAGGACATGCGCATCCTGCTCCACATTCATGTCGATAGATAGATGGTCACCCCCAACCAGACCACCGGATGGATTAACCAAGAGCGTATAGGCCGCTCCGGTATCGTCGAGGTAAATGGGAG
This sequence comes from uncultured Nitrospira sp., assembly GCA_902500755.1. Taxonomy (GTDB): domain Bacteria; phylum Nitrospirota; class Nitrospiria; order Nitrospirales; family Nitrospiraceae; genus Nitrospira_D. The sequence continues at coordinate 5,161 of CABVRV010000114.1, read as the reverse complement.
GGAGAAGCTTCCATGGCGTTGTAAAATATGAGTGCGCAATAATGGTTCTGTGCTCGCGCTTGGCATAGTCAAGCTTGAGCTCGCCGACCCGTCCGACCAATTCGGTCGCGAACCGCTCAGGAACGCTCTTTCTCCGAGAAGGTTTTCTTTTCGTAGAAGAGCTTGCTCTCCGAGACGTTCTTTTTCGCTGTACCCCGCGAGTCGGCACGATTATGAATGCTTGGCGCGTTGAGGTATGCGTTGTTCCACCCAGGCAACAACGGTATCCAATCCCTCGCCGGAAAGGATATTCGTGAACGAGAAGGGAAGATCGCCGCGCATCTTGCGGGTATCATGATCCATGACGGACAGATCCGCGCGCACATGTGGAGCCAAATCCATCTTGTTGATGACAAGAAAATCGGATCGAGTAATCCCTGGTCCCCCCTTGCGCGGAATCTTATCGCCCCCCGACACATCAATCACGTAGATGACGTGATCGACGAGCTCAGGACTAAAGGTCGCGGCCAAGTTGTCGCCTCCGCTTTCCAGAAAAATCAATTCAACATCCGGATGACGGCGCAGCAAGTCGTCAATAGCTTCTTGGTTATGCGAGGCATCTTCTCGGATCGCCGTATGAGGGCAGCCACCGGTCTCGACTCCCAAAATACGGTCGACCGGCAAAGCCGCCCGTTTGGTGAGAATTTCGGCGTCGATTTTGGTAAAAATATCATTCGTCACTGCGGCCAAGCTATACCGATCGCGCAACCGCTGACACAGCGCTTCAACGAGCGCTGTCTTCCCTGACCCAACGGGGCCTCCAATACCAATGACCGGAATGCCGAATTTTCGCGCTTGAGTCGGAGTCCAATTGTGACTGTGCTCACGATTTAGATCATGCATGGTAATCCCACGAGCGGACTGTTGAGACCGAAGGCCATCAACGGCCGTTCTGTTCCTTTCTATGCGTCACGCATGCCCACTGGCTTCACGGTTAGGACCGAAAGAGCCTCCACTCCAGAGCGCCATGACGCATGGCATAAATATCTTGGATAGGCGACCACGAGCTCATCGCTGTCTCTGCGTCAACCTCTCGGCTGATCCGTTCAATCAACGGAAGCCATTCGCCCAGTATGCGCTGTCCCTCATGCTGGCCAATGGGACTGAGCCGCATAGCCGCGGAGATAAAGCCGACGGCCGTTTGGTACAAGAAGGCCGCCGCGGTTTCCTCCGGGTTCCAGCCGCACGCACCCATGGTGAGCCCAAACGTCACGGCAAGATGGCCCGGTGCTCGTTCAGCATCCACCTCATCACGATACTCACCGAGGACCGGTTTCGCTCGAATCTGATCCACCGCAACCCGGATCACTTGCCGTCCCATCTGACGACTCGCCAATCGTGACTCACGACCGAGCTTCGTCGAATCCAATTCGCGATCGACCTGGACCGCAGCATTCAGTGATCCAGTTGTGGCCGCTCGATTTGCCAGTTTTGCAGCAAGAGCTTCCCGACGGCTCATGCCACCTCGCAGCAAATCCTCAATGTATCTGGCAAACTGATCGGAGGTTTTGACGGCGCCGCCTTGCACGGCTGCTTCCAATCCGGAGGAAAACGCGTACCCGCCTGACGGGAAGAACGTATCGACAAACCGTAACCCTTCAAGTAACGCGGGTGTATTCATATTGACTAGAGAAAAATTAAAACAGCCGGCCAACTGCCATCGCGATCGCTCGTGACTGACAGTCGAGCCGGCTGGCCTGTTCCTTAAAACAATTGATACCGCTGCGCCAGCGGTAGCACAATCGCTGGTTCGCAGATCAGCGGCACGCCATCCGCCGTCACAACATAGGTCTCAGGATGAACTTCGACCTTCGGCAATGCATCGTTCAGCTTGAGATCACGCTTCTTCACACTACGGGTGTTCTTGACGGCTAACACGCGCCTCTGCAAACCAAGCCGCTTGGGAATCTCATGATCCAAGGCAGCCTGGGACACGAAGGTGAAGCTGGTGCTTGAGAGTGCACGGCCGAACGCACCGAACATCGGACGACTAATGGTCGGCTCCGGTGTCGGAATCGACGCATTGGGATCGCCCATTTGAGCCTGAGCGATAAATCCGCTCTTCAACACCATCTCCGGCTTGACGCCAAAGAACTCCGGCTTCCAGATGACGAGGTCGGCGATCTTCCCGACTTCGACCGAACCGACTTCATGGGCGATGCCGTGCGTGATGGCCGGATTGATCGTGTACTTGGCCACATAGCGCCTGGCCCGAAAGTTATCATTCTTGGCAGAATCCCTTCCGCTGGTGGGCGTGAGGTGCCCGCGCTGCGCTTTCATCTTATGAGCAGTCTGCCACGTTCTCGTGATGACCTCCCCGATTCGGCCCATCGCCTGCGAATCGGATGACATGATGCTGATCGCACCCATATCATGAAGGATGTCTTCCGCCGCAATGGTCTCGCGCCGGATGCGTGACTCCGCGAAGGCTACGTCTTCGGGAATCCGTGGGTTCAAGTTGTGGCACACGATCAACATGTCAAGATGCTCATCCATCGTATTGATGGTAAAGGGCCTCGTGGGGTTTGTCGAGGACGGCAACACGTTCGGCTCACCACAAACCTTAATGATGTCCGGCGCATGACCGCCCCCCGCGCCCTCCGTATGGAAAGTATGGATCGCTCTCCCATTAATGGCCTTGATGGTATCCTCTACGTAACCGGCCTCGTTCAGCGTATCCGTATGGATCGCAACCTGCACGTCGTAACGCTCCGCCACACTCAGACAGGTATCGATCGCCGCCGGTGTCGTCCCCCAATCTTCATGCAGCTTCAACCCGATCGCACCCGCCTCAATCTGTTCATTCAACCCTTCAGGTCTGGAGGCATTGCCTTTCCCAAGATAGCCGAGATTGATCGGAATGCCTTCCGAGGCTTCCAACATGCGATGAATGTTCCATGGCCCAGGCGTACAGGTCGTCGCACTGGTCCCGCTTGAAGGACCGGTCCCGCCGCCGATCATCGTAGTCAGGCCGGCCGACAGCGCTTCCCAACATTGCTGCGGACAAATGAAGTGGATATGGCTATCGATACCGCCGGCTGTGATGATACGGCCTTCTCCAGAAATCGCTTCCGTTCCTGGGCCGATCTCCATGCCCGGCGTGACATTCGGCATCAGGTCGGAATTTCCAGAGTGACCGATGCCGACGATGCGGCCGTCCTTGATACCGATGTCGGCCTTGATGACGCCGGTATAGTCAAGGATGAGCGCATTGGTAATCACGGTGTCGAGCTGGCCGCTTGTGCTCGTGGCCCGAGCGGACTGCCCCATCCCGTCACGAATGGTCTTGCCACCACCAAAGACCGCTTCCTCTCCTGGAACGATCCGATCTTCTTCGACTTCGATGATGAGATCCGTGTCGCCAAGCCGGACACGATCGCCGATAGTGGGGCCATACAGAGATGCATATTGCTTTCTTGGAATTTTCACCGCGCGCCTCCTTTTCCAAATCCGCGTTCAGCCGCGAGACCAACAGCCTTGGCTTTGACCTTTGGATCATCCAACAACCCATCAGTCAATCCGTTCACACCTTGGGCGAGCCGGTTACCCGCAAGGGCAACAAGCGTCACTTTTTTCTCTTCTCCCGGCTCGAAGCGCACCGCTGTGCCGGCAGGAATGCAAAGCCGGAATCCGAACGCTTGCTCACGATCAAACTTGAGCGCGCGATTGGTTTCGAAGAAGTGGCAATGAGAACCGACTTGAATTGGTCGATCGCCCAAGTTTTTGACCGTCATCTCTTTTGTCTCTCGTCCTTTTAAGACCTCGATATCACCAGCCACCGTCATAATCTCACCAGGTATGATCGGGGCAGATAGTTCAGCTTTCACCGCAGCTGCTAAGGCCTCTTTTGATCTCTGTGGTGCGTCTTGTTTTTTCATTTTTGTTCCTCCTGCCCCACCGGCCTTCCTGATCAACGATTCATTCGCAGCATAAACCATCCCTTGTTGACCCGCATTTCCCAATAGCGATGACGCCCCGATTCCTGCTGCCATGCGCCCGCTCCGCGCGAGAAATTGCCGCCTCGACGTTCCGGTTTTCTCGGAGGTACTTTGCTTATCTTTGTCCTCTCCAGAACCTTGTGGCTCTTTCTTTTTCATGGCTCGATCACTCCTTTCGCCCGCTGTGCACTCTATAAATTATGAACCATTTTTCATGCTCTCCTCATGGACCTTTACACGTATGGATTATGTTAGGGGAACCCGTTTGATGAAGTGCCGTGGTGATTTCTGAGCTTTCCACATCTCAGCGCTCCGCAGGAATCGAGATGGTAGCACGTGCCTTAGGGAATCGGATTGTGGACGGTCACCAGCTTCGTCCCATCAGGAAAGGTCCCTTCGACCTGGAAGTCACGGATCATTTCCGGCACACCAGGCATCACATCCTTACGAGACAGAAGCTGGGTTCCATAAGTCATCAGCTCTGCCACAGACTTCCCTTCTCGAATACCCTCCAGAACCGCCGCTGTCATGTATGCAACAGCTTCCGGATGATTGAGCTTGAGGCCGCGCTTCTTGCGATCGGCCGCGAGCTGCGCCGCTACGTAAATCATCAGCTTGTCCTGCTCTCTCGGACTTAGACGCATAGTTCCTCCTCTGTCAGATTTAGAACTTATGACTCAAACTGTTCCACATGGTTATAGTGGTGACATGGCACTAAATTATGTACAGAGGGGGGAGGATATTACCCGACAGACTGCACGAAACCACATCCATAGCCCACCTCTCTTCTTAATCAGGTGAAAAATTGTTATCTCGACGTTCCTCCACGCGACAAAAGGTTGTCGAAGGGAGATTGACTTCAATCACTGGGGAGATACTTACCACGAAGCGGAAGGGTGGTTCCAGTCAGGAATACCCTGAAAACCGAAGCGGACATCACTGATGAGATTCGGGGCATTTACCGAAAGGTTACGGAAAATGCACAGAAAGTGTGGAGTCAGGAATACAACTGCATCAATCCGACGCGGATCGCACAGCGGACAGCCCCCCGCACCTCGCTGTCAGTGATCTGGAGAATTCATCGGGGTGCGACCGAACGCGCGAGTCGGAAGATCGCACCGCCTGCCGGACCGTTACACCGTCAGATGTTGGCGGACCATGTCGGCATTGAGCTCCGCGCTTTT
>CABVRV010000113.1 GCA_902500755.1 uncultured Nitrospira sp. | reverse complement strand
GTATGGTGTGAGTGTGGTCCGTTTTAGTGCAAGGGTAGGTGGGCTGTGAGATTAGCATCACGGGGCTCGGCCTGTTCCAATAGTCCGTCCTCTTCGAGCATGTCCTCAGAAGCGCGGGCGAGAATTTTTCAAGCGATGAGACCTTATTTTTCTGATTCGGGTATGGCTGCTTTAGGAATCAGCGGGCTGACCGCGTTCTAATCTTGCCCAGCCTGATAAGTCTCCAGCATTTTCTTAGGAGTCAGCATGAGCCGCTCTTCCGAGAGGAGTGGAACCTTCACCCGACGCCCCGTCCTTCGTTGCGACCAAGCGAAAAGATGTGATGTTCGATCATCTCGCCCTGTGTATCGAGTTAAAGTCAAATGTTGTGTATGGATAATCAGGCGGCGATTCTCTGACCCTTCACTTTGACATCGTCTTTGAACTGCACGCCGGTGATGATATCAGCGAGCCGCTCAGCTTCGTTAAGCCGACGCCACCCCTGCACGGCGCTGGTGGCCAGTTTAAACACCATGGCCAGAATACTGTCCCGAGGGGTCAAGTCATGAGGGTCAGATCTTGTACTGTGCAAGCCTTCCATTTGAATGCGCACTGCTTGATGTCATCAGCTTCCATCGCCCAGTTATGCAACGTCTTGCATCTTGTTGGCAAAGTCCCGACCGGATGTCGATGGGGGAAGCGGTTTGCCGTCTTTGTGGTAGAGCGCGATAGCCTCTTCGACGACCTGGCAAAGTTCGTCAAATACCATCTTTTCGTCGAAGCCGTGGCAGCCGCCATAGATCAGGCCGGGAGAACTACCAACATAGCACTGGTCTTCTTCGGACCACTCAACGATCTTTGCGTAACGCGCGCTTTCCTTCATGATTTCGACTCCTCAATTGCACGGCGGACTGCCCGAACTTGGTAATGCTTGGCATCATCACCTGGCGACCCAGATATTGTGATCGGTTTTGTCGCCTTCGGATGCACAAGGTTTCGATGACTTCCCTTGCCACCACGGTCGGTAAAACCGGCCTTCTGCAGCTCGGAAATCAGCTCGCGAATCTTGGGCGGCAATCGTTCACCATACGCCAGAACCTCACATGACTCGGAAGTATCTTGGTCGGGCTACTACTGTAGCCATATTCAAATAAGTCCAACGATTTTCACGACTTCCCAAAGACTTGTCAAGCCGCTGAGCGGAAACCGGGACAGGCACCGGTTGGAGGGGAACTCCTACCATCAAAACCCGGTTCGGCTCTGACCGACAGGTTTCATGCTCCTGTTAGCCTCCCCGGTCACTCCCGGCCCACCCAATACATTGGCCGACGCTTCAGATTCATTACTGCAAGCACTCTCGCCCGATCTGATTTGATGCTGTAGAGCAAGGCGTAGGGAAAACGGAGAAGGAGTTGGCGACGGATGGTCTCTGTGATCAGCGGGCCAGCTTCTGGAAAATTGGCAATGATCTGCGTACAACGCTCCACTTCATCAAGAAACGCACGCCCGAGTCCAGGACTTTCCGACTCGTAATATTGTGCGGCCTCGTTCAATTCGCGGCGGGCTAATCGATGATAGGAGACGCGATCCATTCACTATAGTTTGGCCCGAGCTTCCCGAAACACGTCTTTCGCGGAAGCGGATACGTCTGGCTGAGTATCCATCTCCATAGCTCTACGCTCAGCCTCCTCAACCCACAGTCTGGTATTTTCCTCTTCGGAGAGATTTTCCAAGCTCGCCAATAATTTCCCCGCCAGGCGAGCTCGTGACTTTGGATCAAGCTTCAACGCTTCGGCTTCAAGTTCCTGAATACTCATAGAACCATTCTACTCCAAAACCAATTGATGAGCCAAACGATATGCTCTGAAGTCTAGCGGATCATGTCTTTGAGAGGGAGGTTGAATGCACCATCAGCGCCAAACAGATTCAAATCCAGCAGATTTCACGACTACCCAGCTACTTACCGACAGGCACATTCTCCGTCCGTTTCACGATCTCGATTGGCTGGAAGATAGGATCTTGCGAGCCCTGAGAAGACTCGGCTTCGACCCGCTGGAGGAACGAGGCGGGACCATTCAATGGGGCATAATTGAGCGCGACTTCGACATCGAACGTCTTGGTATCTTTGGGCGTCGGGAAGGTGAAGGTTTCTTCTCTCGTCTCTTCTGGTTTCAACACCGTGTCTTCATCCACTTTCACGGCTTCGAAGTCGAAAATCGTAGACTGTCCCTTGGCATCAAAATAGGTCCGACCATAGACACGTGTATCGGAAAACACAGTTTTGAGATTCTTTCCTTTGATGTCGAGGTTCAACACAACTGTGGCCCAGGCTGGATGGGTAGTCGGCAAATTGTGCGGCACCAGGCTCTGGACCTTGACCGTCACCGTCGTCTTGTCTCCCTCAACCTTGGTCTGCACGTCCAGCTTCGCCGCTTCTTGACGAAGCTTTCCGATGCGACCAGGGAAACTATGATTCGCGATCGTCCGCTTCGCTTCCCCATTGGCCGACTCCCCAACCTGCTGAGGCATGTGGCACGTCTGGCATTCTTTGCCTGACTTGACGGCTCGACTTTGGTCCCAGTTCCCGAGCAAATCATTAGCCTTGCCCAAGTTCGTCGCTGACGGCACCGACTGATGACAGTTTAGACAGAGGTCGGACTTCTGGAACAGGCTCAATTCCATGGACTGGTGCGCCAGGTTCTGAACAAAATCTTTATACGGACCATAGAGCGTCTTTCCACCGATCTCGTATTGTGGCTCTGGAGGATGCTTGGCTCGATCCACGTGTTTGATCAAATGGCACTGGCTACAGGCAACGCCATCTAAAGAGGGGTCCCCCACCTTCGCTTGATCGATAAAGAGCTGCACCTGTTCCTGAAACTCCCGAACGTGCGGAGCGTGACAGCGAAAACATAAGGCCTTGTCCTTTCCCCCGGCCGACTTCAGATAAGCATCGAGTGACGCACGAAAGGCGGGAGAATGGATTGATTTCGCCAAGGGCGAAGTCTCCCACTCCTCATAGACCCGTTCGTGACATCGCTTACATTTATTGGAATGGGGAAAGGTCTTCTCGATCAATGACTGATTCGGGACGGTCTGCGCCGAGACGGGCACGAACGCACCAGGGGATAACACAGCCACGCTGATGAGCATGGCGATGACGCGCGCAACCATGACTCTGGGATGCGCAACGCCGACAGTCGTTGCATTTCTAGGAGAGTGGTTTGACACGATACGTCAAAAAGTGCCGTTGCGAGTATTCCTGAATAATCTTTTTCGCCTCTTCCCGCTCTGCATCCGTCCGAAGGGTGGCCAGATATTTGCGCTGTAATTCTGGCGCCGGCATCGGAATCAGCGCGTAGGTCAGCACGGCTTCGATGGATGAGACAGCGGCCCCGGGGGGTACTGTGAGTGCAAAGGGAACCTTTCGTGTCGTACCGCCCTTCACAAACGGATCGGGGATCGGGCCGCGAAGGATCTCCTCATACGACAATCCAAACTGCTTCGTTTCTTCCGCCAACGTCTCGCCTTTCGCATCCTTCACCGTGAGAGTCAGAAAGAACTGTTTCAGAACCGGATCGCCGTCGGGAAAGCTATGGGGGAGACTCCCGACCTTCACCGCTCCGATTCCTTCAATCATCGACCCGACTTTCGTCACGTCAATGTCGATGCGAGGCATCCATTCAGCTTGGACGTTCCGGTTTTTTAACATCGTCCCGGCGACGACGACCCCGCGAAACCAGTGACGCCCGATCGGTCTGGTCATCGCCCCTCGTCGAGAGGTAGAACTCCCGGTCGACGGTTCCATGTGGCAATCTTGGCAAACCGTCCCTTGGAGAATTTCTCCAGGCAGGTCCTTCTGACGCACATCTTTCACTTTATCGAAATGGCAGGACACACAAAAACTGACTTCACGAAACTGATCCGACTGCGCGGCCTGGTGGACAAGATTCTCTTCTGGATTAGGATAGGGCCCATAGAGGGTCATGCCGGGCTGCAGGTTGAAGTTCGGGTGTGAGTGCGTGTTTTGATCGATTCCGTTCATCAAATGACAGGCCGTACAGCCGATCCCCTCCACTCGTGGTTTACCGGCAAGGACGTCCGCCACCATCTTCTCGGCATGCTGTGGAAATACGGTCACGGACGGCACATGGCACGAGAGGCATCCACGTTGTTCATCGGGCGTCGGGTTCGTCTGTTTCCAAAGCCCCAAAACGGTTCGAAAGACAGGAGATTCCAACGCTGTGCCATGCAGAAGAGCCGCATCCACGCGGCCAAAGGTCTTCAGATCCGGTGTCTGCTCTCTAGCCCCCTTCCACTCTTCATAATGACGGGCATGACATTGCTTGCACTCTTCGGACCGAATAAAGACTTGCTCGATTTCGGCGGTCCAATCCGCAGATGTTCGCCCCTCTTGCCCTTGAGCAATCGCCAACTCGTCATAAAGACTGCCGCTTCCCACAAGTATGAAAAACATCGCAGGAGCCGTGACTCGCAGACGATTGCACGATATTACTGCTACTTCTTGCAGGATGTTCAAAATGGCCGCCCAGCAAGGCCTCAGCGAGCGAAGGGGAGAGGCGTACGCTGTTCGGTACGTCGAGCCTCTGAGCGATGCGAGAACGAAGCTGGCGGACTTTTTCAACATCCTGCTAATCCCGCTTACAACCGACAAAGTGAAAATTCACACCCCAGCTCACCGGCTCACCCGGTTCTGCCGGCTCGTAGGTTCCAACGGTAAAGTTGCATGCTGCCATGGCCTTCTTCAAGGCTCGACCAAAATCCGTCATGTTTCGAATCTCTTGTTTGTCGATTTCCTTAATGACGGACCGAACTTTGATCCCTGCGTAATCCGCTCGCGAATTCCCGATCACTTCAAAGACCGCGACACCCTGTGCTCGTTGCAACTTCAGTTCCTTCTGGATTTCCTCATCCACGGCCCCCACCACGATACCAAACTCCTCACCAAGACTCGACGCCTCTTCCTCCGTCATGGAACCGCTGTCGGTGGTCGCACACGCCGACTCTTGCGCGAAGAAAGCGAGCCCGCACAAGAGCACCATTCCCAATACCATTGGCGCGTTCAAAATTCTTGCTCTCCAACTCAGGAAACGGTCTCGCGTTGAGAAACAAATGCCCGCTGACGTTCTGTGATTACGTCATAGGATCGAGGCGAAGATGAAACCATGGGGCCACGGCCTTTTGTCCGTTCCGCTCCTTATTCTCTCCATTCCAGACGGAAAACGAAACGGCCTGGACGCGACCCGGGACAAGTTTCGCTTCGTTTTCTTGCTCTGCACTCTGAAGAGGCCGGCGCATCACGACGTGCCAGACACCGTCCTTCCAGAACGCTTGCCCCTGCACTCGTCCCTGTTTTTCTTTGGTGGTCAAGGTACTGAATCCTCCGCCGATCAGATCCTCCACGGAGGACGCCCGCCGTGGAATAACTTCGAATGTCCGCACACCACCTTCTTTCTTCTCCGAGGTCCGAGCGGCGCGCCGATCAATATCGCTCTGCCAATCCGCCTTCCAATGCCAGATGTTGATGTAGTGATCCAGCTGTCCCATGCAGAAAAAAGCCGGAGCATCGCCGAGGGGAAGGCCGATCGCCACCCCATCCCGGAAGGTGCCCGGAGTCAATCGGTCATTCTTCGTGTTGTCTTGCCACTCGAGGAGAAAAGCGATATCGGTCCCATTGTGCATGGACCGCACGGTCAATGCGCGCACCGTCGGCTCAGGCCAGACCGGTCTCGTAATGACCTGTCCGCTCAGAGGAATAGTGATCGGTGGAACTCTTTGCCACGCTGCGTCATCGGCGGCATTCGGCAGATCCCCTTGGACCGCATAGGACCTAATCGTCATCCCTTCGGAACTGACCAGGGGAATCCCAAATGCTCCGAGGACAGCGGCGAGGACGATCAGTCCGGAGAAAAATCCAAAAAGGTGAGAACGAGAACTGCCGATCGACGTTATTGGCACCGTACAGTACTCCGAGAACACATCGAACTCAGAATACCACAAAACGAGGGTGAGACAAACGTGACGACAATGAGGTGTTGACTACGGGAGTCTCAATCGGCGGATTTTGTTTTCTCCGCGCTCACAGATATAGAGATGGCCCCGCGAGTCCAACGCCAGACCGACCGGAGAGTTCACCACCGCTTCGATCCCAAGCAGACCATCGCCGTGTTTTAACATTCCAGCCGATTCCTTGGCGACGAATCGAGCGGCGCCGCAGCCGCCGATATTCTTGTCTTCGTATCCACTATCCCCGTTCCCTGCCACCGTCGTGATGATACCCGTTTCCCCATCTACCTTCCGGACACGATGATTCATCGTGTCGGAGATATAAAGATTGTCCTCCGAGTCGAAGATCACGGCTTCCGGAGCGTGCAGCATGGCTCTGACCGCCGGCTTGTCGTCGCCATCGTACCCGTATCGGCACACCCCCGCAACGGTCGAGATGATCCCAGTCCGCGCGTCGATCTTTCGAACGCGATTGCTCCCCTTGTCGACCACGTGCACGTGACCCTTGCCGTCTACCGCAAGACCGACGATGTCGTAGAGACGGGCCTCCATCGCTGGCTTCCCATCATCTAAGTACATCGACATATCTAAGCCATCGGAACAGACCGGCATGAGCCATCCCTGATCGTCGCTGAAATCGATCCCTATCGCATCACCGGAGAGCACAACCAGATTCCTGGCCACCAAGGGCTGGTCCCGCGCATCATCTTCCGCCGTCCAGGTTCCCGCGATCGTCGTGACCATCCCGGTCTTGGAATCATAGCGCCGAACTTTATGCGCTTGCGTATCAGCGATATAGAGGACGTCGTCTTCGCCGAACGCAATCGCCGCCGGCCACGTCAGATTGACTTCGAGCGCCGGCCCATCCCCGTTGAAGCCATGCTGACCGGTGCCAACCAAGGTGGTGATGACACCGGTCTCACGATCGACCCTTCGAATCCGATTGCTTCCGGAATCGCAGATGTACAGATTGTTCAATGAATCAAAGGCGACAGCGAGCGGAAGATATAACCCGGCTTCTCCGCAAAGACCCTCGTCGCCACTGTAGCAAGTCTCACCGATTCCTGCGAAATTGTGAAGTGTGCCTTCCTGCAGATGAATGCGGCGGACACGATCGGATCCCGATTCGGCGAAGTACAGCCACTGTTCGTTCTTATCGAGAGCGACGTGGTGCGGGAGAGGGATCCCGGACTTGACCGCGCGCTTGCCGTCACCCGTGCTTCTCGCCTTGCCGTTTCCGGCAAAGGTCTCAATGTACCCCGCGGCCAACTCTAGTTCGGTATCCATCGTATGCGCCGGTTAGGACCGCCGGGCAGGCTGGGCGGTGGCTTCAGCCGGCTGATTCAATGAAGCATTCTGCGTCGACGCCGAGGTTACGGCTTGAGGCGCAGCACCCTGTTGAGCGGCTGCCTGGGCTTCGGCCTCTATCGCCTCGGCTTCATGCACAGACTTCTTAAACCCTTTAATCGCTTTGCCGAGTCCTTCGCCTAATTGTGGAAGCTTCCCCGCGCCAAAAATGATCAAGACGATCATGAGGATGAGGATCAGCTCCGTGAACCCTAAACTACCAAACATAGTGCACCCCTTCCTATAAAAAATCAGGACCGAGGATTGTCTTTTGCCTTTTTGGCAAACCGATCTTTCAGCCGTTTGCGAGCCTCTTCTGCCTGTTCGAACATCTTGCACTTATCGTAGACACTGATCAGGTTATAGTACGCAAGGGGCTCATCCGGATTGTGCTCGACCGCGCTTTCCATGACCCGGATCGCCAAATCGGTTTTCTTGTGGTTGAGGGCGATTTCCATGAGCTTGAAGCTCGACTCCAGATGCTTGGGGTCCAGCTCCAACGTGCGAAGATAACACTGGATTCCCATATCGATCGTGTTGTAGTCGGATACTTGAGGATTATCGAGTTCGACATAAACCCCAGCGAGGTTATACCACGCGATCGGATCATCCGGTGTGATCTCGACGAGACGCTCGTAATAGTTTTTCGCCTCCACGTATTTCTTCTTGTCTGCGTAGAGCCTTCCCAGGTTGAACAGAGCCAATACATCATGCGGGAAAATCTCCAGCGCATGTCGGAATTCAGCCTCGGCCTCGTCGCCCATGTTCTTGGTCGCGTAGATCGTTCCAAGGTTTGCATAATACATGGCCAGCGAGCGATTCATCTCTGCGCGAAGCGCCTCGGCCATCTCGATCGATTTCCTGACTTCCGCCAAGGCATCATCCAGTCGCCCTTTGCTGAAATACAATTCACCGAGTCGACAGTGAGCCTGAAAGTCATCAGGCTCACTTGCCAACAGCTTTTCAATCCCGGCAATTTCTTCGTCCGGCGAAAGAGGGAGATCCCCAGGATCAACCGCAGTATCTGTTTGGGATGTTGTCGGTTCAGGTGTATCCATCACACATCTCGTTCTTTGGTTTATGCTTGCCCCGTAATCAGTCTCTCCGCTGCAGGCATCACGGAGCTTCTCGTCGTCGACAATGCTTCCGTCGTGCTCGCCTTCGCTCGATCAAGCGCGAGTAACATCACTCCAAGGACGACCATCAGCGTAAGGTTCGAAAACAATAATGCGTAGCCGGCGATGAACATGAGACCGATTCCATAACCAGCCAAACGTCCCGTCATCAACAATTTCACAACCGTATACGACCAACACAGCAGTCCACCGACATAGATCGCGAAGGGCAGATAGAACGTGTAGCCCATACCGAATTGGAAGATCCAGCCGATGCCTTGTGAGGCCTGTCGAAAGGCCGAGGCAAACGCTGGGTTGAACAGATCCAAGAGATAGTCGGCGACGATCATCGCCGAGAACAGGATCGCGGTGGTCGCCCAAAACCAAATGGCTCGGCTCAGCTGCCGTCGATTCTTCGTACGAAGTGATAAACTCTTGCTCTTCCCGTAGGCCACAAAAACCACATAACTGGCCAGCAGCATGAACGCTTCACCCGCACGGTGCGATTCATACACCAACGGAGGCGCAGCGAGCGCCCCGGTCCAGCTGTAAAAGGTCGACACGATCTGATAGTACAGCCATCCGGAGACCCCTAGATAGTAGACGGCTGCCAAGACTCGCTGCGTCGACTCGCGATGGGTGATCCAGTACTCCGACATGAAGACCGTCAGAACCACGAGCGTCAAGCCGTTGTAGATGACCGCGCCCAGCATCCCCGGCTGCACAATGAGGAACACGATGGTCAGCAGCAGCAACAGGACCGTGCCTGCGATTCCTCCCCTGACCAGCCAACGTGTGTCATGACCTCTCCATCCGTTGGTGATGGTCAATGCGAGAGCCAGAAACAACAACACGGCAACGATGTTGATTAGCCACGTCCCTACTTCGGTCAACGCGGTAAACGCCGGCGTAATCCATGGATGATCCGCGGCCATTTTACTCAAATGCATCCCGAGGCGTGAGAGCAGACGATAGAGCACCAATTCGAGGAATGACGTCAGCAGGACCAACTTGACGGTATACTCGAACAACGGGCCGAAGTCCGAAATCCTTCCCGTCAACCGTTCGCCTCGTACGGCTGCGTTCATCACTCCACCCATCACAGACTGCATTATAGCGGTCACCAAAAAAATCGGGTCAACGTGCGGCCAGTGGTGCCTGCTCAGCGCCTTCCTTTGCCCGTGAGATGTACAGCAATCCATCCGCCATGGCATAGTTGAACGGGAGCTCGCACACCACCTCACTGATCCGCTCATACACATATTGGTAGAGCCGTTCCGCTTCGTCGGGAGTCATACCCTCTTGCACCTCGTAGAAGAAACCAAGGCTGAGGTCCTCTGCAGACGGCCGCATGATGCGACGAATCCCATATCCGCCGGGATCGCTCATGATCGGGGCTTCTTTTTCCAAATCGAACAAGCAGGGTTGACAGGAAAATCCGTATGACTGATGCAGTTTCTTGTTTTCGACGATGAAGTTCATCGTTTCGAGCGCTTCTTCTTCTTTTTCCGTGGGGAACCCGACGATGATGTAACAATGCACGGCGATCCCGAGCTCGACGCAATCGTTCGCGATGCGCCGGACCCATTCTTGCTTGATCCCCTTTTTCATGAAATCCATGATGCGCTGGTTGAAGGATTCCAATCCGAAGACGATCTTCAAACAGCCGGCATCCCGCATGGAGCCCAAGAGCTCGCGAGAGAGGTTTTTCTCGAACCGCATCTCGCACGTCCATTTCACATCGA
>CABVRV010000112.1:4236-10430 GCA_902500755.1 uncultured Nitrospira sp. | reverse complement strand
ATACCAAAGAATTCCTGTGCAACAGGCTGGCCGTGCTGATGGGTGGTCGAGTGGCAGAAGAGTTGGTGTTCAAACATGTGACGACAGGTGCAGGGAACGATCTCAATCAGGCTACGGATCTCGCCCGCAAGATGGTCTGTGAGTGGGGCATGAGTGACAAATTGGGACCGTTGACGTTCGGGCAGAAAAACGACTCGGTATTCCTGGGGCGGGACTGGACTGCCAAAAGGGATCTTAGCGAACGAGTCGCGAAGGAGATCGATCTCGAGATCAAGCAGTTTGTCACCGAAAACTACGAGCGAGCCAAGCGAGTGCTGACCGAACACATGGCCGGCTTGAACGCATTAGCCGAGGCGCTGTTGATCAAAGAATCGCTGGATGCGTTAGATATCGACCGAATCCTTACGGAGTCTTCCGCGGGAACTGTGCCTGCCTAACAACACCCGACTCAGTGGTTGTTTGAGTGGTGTCTGGGTGTTCGCATGAGCGAACCTTTCATTGACGCCTCCATTCGTGGTTGTGTATAACCGAATAGATCATGATGAAATCTTTCTGAGGGACGTATGTACGCACGTGAGTTTCGTGATGGCGCAAAGGACGGGCTAGAAGCGCTGGAGCCGCTCGATCCCGACAAGATTACGTCGTTCAGCGAACTGCTCGAGGCGATGGGCAAGACCGCTTTTGGAGGACGGCATCTCGGCAAAGCGTTCGATGTGCTCTGGGCGATGATTGAGGATCCGGACTGCCGAGTCGTCATGACGCTGTCCGGCGCCATGACTATTGCCAAGATGGGAAAGATCATCACGAAGATGATCGATGAAGGCATGGTGCACTGCATCATCTCGACCGGGGCGTTGATGGCTCACGGTCTCAGTGAGTCTGTCGGAAAGACGCACTATCGACACGACCCGTCGATGAGCGATGAAGAGCTCTTTCGAAAGGGGTATAATCGCGTCTACGACACGCTCGAAATGGAAGCCAATTTGAATTATGTCGAGCATGTCGTCACCCGGACCGTGAAGCGTCTCAATGATGATCGGCCGCTTTCATCGGAGGTCCTTACAAGGGAATTGGGGAAGACCTTGGCCGAAGAGTTCGACGGCGAAGGTATTCTGAAAAGCGCCTACTTGAAAAAGGTGCCGGTGTATATTCCGGCCTTTACCGATTCGGAAGTGGGGCTCGACATGGGAACGTGGGCGATGGCCCGAGAGGTCGATCGAGTCCGGTCGCAGGCTGGTCACAAGGGCGATTTGGCGATCTTGCAAACCATTCTGCAATCCTATCCGTCGTTTAACCCGTATCTGGATCTGAATAGCTATGCCGACCATATTCTCTCAGCGAAACGTCTTGGCATCTTTACGATTGGAGGAGGCGTCCCGCGGAACTGGGCGCAACAGGTCGGCCCGTACATCGAAATCGGTAATTTGCGGTTAGGGCTCTCCGTGAAGCCCCCTCGTTTTCAGTATGGGGTGAGAATCTGTCCTGAACCGGACTACTGGGGCGGGCTTAGTGGGTGTACCTATCAAGAAGGGCTCTCCTGGGGAAAGTTTGTGACTCCCAAGGACGGTGGACAGTTTGCCGAAGTCTTGAGCGATGCGACGGTCGTATGGCCCTTATTGATGATGGGGCTTCTCGAGAGGAAAAAGGCCGGCGTGGTGCGTCACTCGTGAGACGGACGATTAGCCGATGGCTGGTTTCCATGTGTGTCGGCAGCATCCTCGTATGGTCTTCAGCGGCCTCCGCCGGAGATTCGCCGAATACCGACGTTCGGGTGAGGGGGCAGGCCAATGCGCCCCTGACCTTGATCGAATACTCTGATTTCACCTGTGGGTACTGTCTGAAATTTTTTAAAGACACCTGGCCGCGCATTCAAGCCCGGTATGTCGATACCGGGAAAGTCCGATTTATCTACCGCGATTATCCACGCGCCGATCAAGGTCCTGGCGTCGATGCGGCGACGGCGGCGCGCTGTGCTGGGGCGCAGGGCAAGTATTGGGCGATGCATGATCGCTTGTTTGCTGAAGGGGGCCGACTTGAGAAGCAAGTATACCTTCGCCATACATCGGCAATCGGTCTTGATCAGTCCGCATTTGAGCGATGTTTTAAGGATGGACGCTATACCAGCGCAATTTTTGAGGATCGCCAGGAAGCTAACCGGTGGGGGTTCCATGGAACTCCTGGGTTCATCCTCATGAGAACGGCCAGTGAGCCGACCGAGAAAGAACCGGCCGTCGCGATACCTGGAGCATTCCCCTTCGAGATGTTCGCGGAAGAAATTGATCGATTTCTGGCCCGTTCCCAACCGTAGCAAGATGATGCCGGAAGTGGGTGAACCTGTGTGTGTGATGAGAGTGTGGGTTTCGGTTCAATGGTCCTGTTCGTAAGCAAAGGTAGGGGGGCGTATGGCGTCGATACAATCGTTCTGGCCCGTGTCCCATCGTGACGATGACTTCTGGGTCTGTATGTCGTGTCTGACGGAAGTCTTCTACCGAAAAGTTCCCATGCCGGACTGTCCGTCCTGTCATGGCGTTTCAACGTATGAAGGTTTTACCTTGGAGGCAATTCGCGATTGGGGAACAGAAGAGCTGATCGCGAAGGCTGTTGCCGCACAAGAGACCGCGACTTCAACTTCACCTCCCGTTGAATCTGCCGCGCCGATTGAAGCGGCGGATTAATACCAACTTGACGACGGACTCCAGCGAGTCTTCCAGTGCAGGAATCCCGACCATTCCTCGTTCATGGCCAATGGAAGCAGGGCCAGATTGCGGCCTCGGTCGTTGATCCGTTCTCCGGGAAGCTTGTCGCGCGGGTCGCTCAAGCGACGGAGTTCGACGTCGACCAGGCCGTGGCATCGACATCCAGCGCGGCTGGTCCGATGGGCCAGCTGCCGTCGCATGCCCGATACAATATTCTCCAACAGATAGCCGCACTCCTCTATCGACGCCGAGATGAGTTCGCGCAGACGATTACAATGGAGGCAGGCAAGCCGATCACCGATGCGAAGCGGGAGGTCAGCCGGGCCATTCAAACGTTCACGGTCGCGGCCGAAGAAGCACGACGAATTCCGGGGGAAGTGATCCCGCTCGATTGGACCCCCGGCTTCGATACGCATGTTGGCCTGCTTCGCCGTTTTCCCATCGGTCCGATTCTCGGGATTACTCCCTTCAACTTCCCAATCAACCTAGTGGCGCACAAGGTTGCGCCGGCGCTCGCGTCTGGTAATTCGATTCTGATCAAACCGGCTCCTCAAACACCGTTGACCGCCCTCTTGCTGGGAGAGGTTGCCTTAGAGGCGGGAGTGCCTCCGGGTGGGCTCAATGTTGTGCCGTGCGACAATCTTTTGGCTGAACGGATGGTGGTCGATCCGCGATTTAAGTTGCTGAGTTTCACCGGCAGTGTCGCGGTGGGATGGATGTTGAAGGCCAAGTGCGGAAAGAAAAAAGTCACACTTGAGCTCGGTGGCAATGCGGGTGTCGTCATTGAATCGGATGCTGATATCGAGCTGGCCGCCCAGCGCTGCGCTGCCGGCGGATTTGGGTACGCCGGCCAGACCTGCATTTCCGTACAGCGCATCTTCGTGCACCATTCGATCGCCGACCTGTTCACGACCAAGTTGCTCATGCATGTGGCTCGGTTGAAGACGGGCGATCCGACCGACGAGACGACGAGCATCGGACCCCTCATTGACCATGCTGCCGCTGAACGGGTGGAAGGTTGGATCGGCGAAGCCGTGGCAGACGGGGCGCGCGTGTTGTTGGGTGGAAAGCGGACGGGATCGCTGGTTGAGGCGACGGTGCTGTCGAATGTGAACCCCGAGATGAAGGTCTCGTGCCGAGAAGTGTTCGGGCCGGTGGTGACGGTGACGCCCTACCGACAGCTGAGTGAGGCCGTCGCGTTGCTCAATCAGTCGGACTTTGGACTGCAGGCCGGTATTTTCACGCAAGACATCAATAAGATTTTTTATGCCTTTCGCCATCTGGAAGTCGGCGCAGTCTTGGCGAACGAGATTCCCACGTTTCGGGCGGACCATATGCCGTACGGCGGGGTGAAAGATTCCGGTTTAGGACGCGAAGGCGTTCGCGCGGCGATCGAAGATATGACGGAGCCGCGCATGCTCATCATGAATTTGAAGGAACCGTTCGGCTCGATCGAAAAAAGTGTCTAGAAGATATTGCGAAGCCAGTCCAATCTTGCTACAACAAACGCCCGATACCGCAGTTCATCTGGTCCGGTTTGTTTGTCTGGCTGACCGCTCACGAACACGTCACCAAACAACTTCCAAACAGCCAGAAAAGTCGATTACCAGACGAAAGGGGAGATGATGGTACCTACGCACATGTTTCTCACGAGAGGTGTGGGAGTTCACAGGGAGAAATTGGCCTCCTTCGAAGAAGCGTTGCGCAGCGCCGGTGTGGCGTACTGCAATCTCGTCAGCGTGTCATCCATCCTCCCACCCCATTGTAAGATCATCCCCCGAAAACGCGGAGAGAAACTGTTGAAGCCTGGAGAGATTACGTTCTGCGTGATGGCTCGTTCAGAAACCAACGAGCGAAACCAGCTGATTTCGGCGTCGGTCGGCCTTGCGAAGCCCACGGATCTCGGGACATATGGATATCTTTCAGAGCACCATGCGCACGGTGAGACCGATGAGGAGACAGGAGAGTATACGGAAGATTTGGCTGCGCAGATGCTCGCGACCACCTTAGGAGTCGAGTTCGATCCGAACGTCGCTTGGAAAGAGCGCGAACAGGTCTTTAAAATGGGTGGGAAAATCGTGAAGACGCTGAACATCACTCAATCCGCCGTCGGGAAAAAGGGTAAGTGGACGACGGTCATTGCGCTGGCTGTCTTCATTCCACCAGAGAATGTTCCCACCCGTCCCCGCAGATAGGATCTGATTGGGTGGGCTGCGTCGGTGAGGCTTCAGCTGATCACCGAACGTAAGGGGAGAACGCCCGTGACGCTTCCCGCTGGTTGGGAGGGGCCAAGCCACAACTTCCTCGGCATCGATGAACCCTGGTGCCATCCGGATCAAGCGGGTGTCTACGTGCTGCCGGCTCCCTACGAACACACCTCCAGCTACATCCGCGGATCGGACCGCGGGCCGTCGGCCATCCTGGAAGCTTCCAGCCAGGTCGAATGTTACGACGAACAGCTCCGATGTGAACCCTATCGTGAATGGGGTGGAATTGCGACAGCGGCCCCGTTGAATCTCAACGGGAAGGTCGATCGCTCCGCAGTCGATGCCATAGAGGCATTTGTCTCACCGCACCTCGGAGCCGGACGGTTTGTGGTCACGCTGACGGGCGAACACACCGGGGCCTTAGGGGCGATCCGAGCCCACGCCAAACGACACCAGCAGATGACCGTGGTGCAGATCGACGCGCATGGAGATCTGCGAGATGCCTATCTCGGCAATCCGTTCAGCCATGCCAGCGTCATGGCGAGGGTCGTAGAGGACGGTTTGCCACTGGTCCAGGTGGGGATCAGATCGATCAGTCCGGAAGAGGTGGCTCGTATCGGCGCCACGGACCGGATCCAGACGTTTTTTGCAGCTACAATTCTTGATCCGTCAGGCCCCTATGAAGGCAGGGCCACGAAATGGATCCCGGATGTGGTCGCGGCTTGCCGGACGCCCGTCTATCTCACATTTGATTGCGACGGATTGGACGCGTCGCTCGTGCCCGCGCTTGGGACCCCTGAGCCGGGTGGACTCGGCTGGTACGATACGCTCAATCTCATCACGGCGCTCGCCAACGGGCCAGGTATTGTGGGAATGGATGTCAGCGAGATCGCCCCAATCGAAGGCTTTGTCGCGCCGCAATTCTCCGTCGCACGTTTGATCTATCGTATACTCGGTCGGATCAAGGCCGGACGTCGCGTCCACTAGTGCAGGCCCATACATCGATAGACTCGTCATCCCGTGGCTTACACCATCCGCATCAATAAGTTTTTCACGGAACATGGGATCTGTTCCCGGCGCGAAGCCGACCGGCTGATCGAATCGGGCGTCATCACGATTAACGGTCGGGTAGCCAAACTCGGCGACCAGGTCATATCAACAGATATCATTGCCCGCGAGGGCCGTGTGATCCCTTGGGGTAAGGCCACTCTGTACATCAAGTACCATAAGCCGGTTGGAGTGACGACCACGAGTGAGCCCCATGTCGCCCGCAATATTATTGAGGAGATCG
>CABVRV010000112.1:0-4136 GCA_902500755.1 uncultured Nitrospira sp. | reverse complement strand
GGAGTGACGACCACGAGTGAGCCCCATGTCGCCCGCAATATTATTGAGGAGATCGGGTACCCTGAGCGGATTTTCCCAATCGGGAGGTTGGATAAGGATTCATCCGGCCTCATCTTGTTGACGAATGACGGCGATATCGTCAACGAAATTCTCCGTACCGAATTCGGCCATGAACGGGAATATCTCGTGCAGGTGGATCGCCCGTTTGACCACACATTTCTCGATCAGATGTCGCGTGGCGTGGTCATTCTTGGGAGTCGGACGAAGCCTTGCCGAATGACTCGAGTGGGAGGCGATCGGTTTCGCATTATTCTCACCGAGGGGCGAAACCGGCAGATCCGGCGTATGTGCCAAGCACTGGGCTATCGGGTGACGAAGCTCCACCGGACGAGAATTATGCACATCACTGTCGCAGGGCTGAGAGTCGGTCAATGGAAGGAGCTGACGACTCAGGAGCGAGAGCAGTTGCTCGGGGCTGTGCGGCCCATGCGCAGAGACTGATGTGCTGAGGCGGAGACATGGTCTCGCGGTCTTCATCTTGCTCGATGCACCTTGCACGCATCCACCGCGATTGGAGCACCCCAATTCTAGTCATGATCTAAGGCCCATCCTCCTTCTATTTTGAGCTCAGATCGCCGTCTCGGTGAAAACGAATCATCTAATTTTTAGATGGTTAACCAACACATTATCTATTTGTCTATGTGTCGATCGATTCGGTACATCATGAGTATGTGAACGCATCGCTCACTTAACCATAAGGAGGGCGCCATGAAAATACCGAGCAAGGTCAAAACAGGAGTTCTCTCGATCATCGCTGGGACGACCATCTTCATGGCATCGACAGTATTGGCGGGCGATAAGCCGGCCGTAAGTGGCGTGGGCATGGAACTCAAGCCCAAGGTTGGTACACAGGAGAAGCTGAAAGTGAAGGATCTGGACGAGGAGGTATCACATTTGGAAGTGATCGATTCGATGGGAAACGCCTATCTCCTCATCCCACTCAAGACCACCGCTGGAAACAAGCCGGTGGTAGCGGCGGATGGAAAGATCATCGTGGAGTACGTGCACCCGTATACGGAGCCGATGAACCGCTGATGGGTCTTGGGTACACCTGAGGAGCGGATCAACCTCTCCTCAGGTTCCCATAGACGGTTCGTGAGCACTACGGCGGCAGAAAGGAGAAATGCCATGAAGCCGGAAAATCACAAGAAGACGGTGAATGGAGTGACGCCAGAGGATCCTGCTCTTTCGGTTCAGAAAGGGATCGCTTTGCGTGCGTATGAGCTGTATCTCCAACGTGGTGGAGTGGATGGTCATGCCGAGGAGGATTGGTTGCAGGCGGAGCGGGAAATACTGCCGAAACAAGATCGGTAAGACGCGAGATCGATCGTTGAATCTGGGGTTAAGAGATACCAGGTGCAGTCACCGAAAGGAAGGGAAACAACCATGGCATCCCGAAGGCAATTCCTAGCCGCTTCCGCCGTCTTGGGCGCCGCCAGTATCGGCCTTTTCAGCACGGCACGTGTGCTGGCCTCATCCAAAGAGGATCGTGACCGCCTCAGCCCCATTGACGTCATCAACATGATGAAGGACGGCAATGAGCGGTTTCGTAGGGGACTGCGAGTCAATCGCGATTTCCTGCGGGAGCAGCGGGAGCGGGCCGCTGGGCAGTATCCGGTCGCCGTGATCTTGAGCTGTATAGACTCCCGCGCTCCTGCCGAGCTCATTATGGATCTGGGCATCGGGGATGTCTTCAACGCGCGAGTCGCCGGAAATGTAGCAAACCCCGATATTCTCGGTAGTCTCGAGTTCGCCTGCCACGTAGCCGGAGCGAAGGTCGCGCTCGTCCTCGGTCACTCGTCATGCGGCGCGATCGTCGGGGCAATCGATGGCGTCGAGCTGGGTCAGCTCACGGGCCTCCTCAGTCGCATCAAGCCCGCGGTGGCCGACACCTCATACGAGGGACTTCGCCGGTCAAGCGATGTCGCCTTCGTGGAGCGAGTCGCGCGCACGAACGTCGAGCGAGCCATCGGCGTCATACGCAAGGAGAGCACAATTCTTCGCGAACTCGAACGCAACGGGGCCATTGCGATCGCCGGAGCGATGTACGATCTCAAAACCGCGACCGTCTCATTCTTGCCTCCGCACGAGGGGTAGAGATGAGACGATGAGCCGCCATATTCGGCGCAAGTTGATGATGGACGACCCTAGGGCAACAGAAACCTTTGATGAATGAGAGGGAGGCCCGAAATGCTGAGAGCGTATGCGGGTCTTGCGATGTTAGCTTAGTTGGCGATGCCTGTCTGGGCCATAGCCGGGATGGTTTCCTATTCTGGGAAAGGAGGGATCGGCCACGACACCGTCAATCTCCATGGTTTTGAAGGAAACCCCTTGATCCACCACATGGCACCGTATGCGACCACTGATTCGTATGGATTGAAGACCGGCTTCGCCTGGTTTGGAGTCGGCTTCGTACTGCTTCTTGCCTATCAGATCTACGTGTATTCTTTGTTCTGGGATAAAACTCAATCAGATGTGCATTGATTTGCAGCGGAACACGACGGATGTTCATGCAGGTGACAACGTGCGAGCCGTGCGCCCATGCACTTCAATTTTCGTACTACGCGAGTCCTTGCACAATCGCTACGGATCATAGAAAGCCGTACGGTCATAACCCCAATAAAGATGCTCCAATCTTCCAGCTCAAAGATTGGAACACGATTTGCTTGGGAAAGGATGGCGAATGACATCGCCATGGCGTCGCTTCCACTTCTTTGAGAACAGCGGGGCGTCTCCACATACAGGACACACCATGCTTGAGCAATTCTTGGACAACTTCTTGCACAATCTCTTCAAGCCGTTGCTGCTTTTCTTCTATCTGGGATTCCTGGTACCGCTACTCAAAGTCCCCTTTGAGTTTCCCTACGCGGTGTATAAGGGGCTTATCATCTATCTCTTGATTTCCATCGGATGGCATGGCGGAGAGGAGCTCGCATCACTCTCCGCGGCGGACCTTGGACGCGCGAGTGGATTCATGGCGTTGGGGTTCGTCACGAACTCGCTCATCGGAATCGCCGCCTACTGTGTGCTCCGTTTTACGAATATTCGTCAAATCGATGCGGCGGCAGTGGCCGGCTATTATGGTTCCGATTCAGCGGGGACTTTTGTCACCTGTCTGGGTGTCCTGACAGCCTCCAATATCGCCTTTGCCGCATACATGCCGGTCATGCTTGCGGTCATGGAAATTCCGGGCTGTCTGGTGGCTCTTGCGCTCGTGGCCCGCATGCGCGCAAGCGGCAAGATGGATGCGTTGGGCAACATGCCTGGTGAGCGCGGCTACGATCCTCACGCCACAGGCCTCCCTGACAGGAGCGGTCATATCGACGAACTCGATGAACTTGATGATGAGCACAAGGACCACATAGCCAAGCCACCGGGCCACCATCAGCCTCAGGAGCCGGTGCAGGCAAAGGAACGCGCCAAAGCCCCCGGTATCTTGAGCAAACGTGTGCTCCATGAAGTCTTCCTGAATTCCGGTCTGTACTTGCTGTTCGGCGGGATTCTGATCGGATTCATTTCCGGGCTGCAAGGGGAGAAAGTGACGGCTGCCAACGATGTGTTCTTCGTTCAATTGTTTCCGGCGATTCTCTGTCTGTTTCTCATTGAGATGGGCATGACGGCATGCAAGCGCCTACAAGACCTTCGGACCGCGGGGTGGAAGTTCATCCTATTTGGATTTTGGGCTCCGAATGTCTTTGCCACATTCGGGATGCTGATGGCGCACCTGTACAGCATGTTCCTGGGTCACCCGTTCGAAATCGGCACCTACACCCTGTTTGGCGTCCTCTGCGGGTCGGCCTCATATATCGCGGTCCCCGCCATTCAGCGCATGGCCATTCCTGAAGCGAGTCCAACCCTTGGATTGGCTGCGTCTCTTGGTCTGACCTTTACCTACAACGTCACGCTCGGTATTCCATGGTACATCCTGATCGCCACGGTCATCACCACGATGATGCCGATAGGATAGTTGAGGAGATGGGTGAGTCTTCTCATTTACTTATTAAATGTAAATCACTGAAACTATCTATTGGTCGATGTGTTGATCTGGTGGTACAGCTTTCTTGTGTCTGACCGAT
>CABVRV010000111.1 GCA_902500755.1 uncultured Nitrospira sp. | reverse complement strand
CCAATACAATGTTCCCTGGCTCACCACGACCGCTGACAAGATCGTCATAACGCAGAGGAATGTGAATCTCTTGGCGCTTGTGGCCTGGACTTTCAATGACTCGCACCACTTGCAACCTATTCTTACTCGCGTAGTTTGTAAAGCCTCCGGCCATAGAAATAGCTTGGAGCACCGTCACGTAAGACTTGAGTTGATACTTACCGGGCTTTGCGACCTCACCCAACACAAACACTGCGTAGCTGTTGAGTTCTTTGACATTCACCGACACGGAAGGGTTCTGTATGTAGCCTTTGAGCCGTTCGGTAATCTGGGCGGCCAACGCTTCAGCGGTGAGGCCGGCAGCCTGAACGTCCCCGATGATGGGCATTGACACGTAGCCATCCGGTCGAATCAAGGTAACCCTGGACAAATCGGGGTTCTTCCACACATTGATTTCTATCTGATCTTCAGAGCCAAGAAGGAATTCGGTAGGAACGTCAGATGCCTTATATTCTCGCGATGTTACAGGTCCAAGGCAGCCGGCTTGGACAACGACCAAGCACAGAAAGAGCCCGATAAACAGAGCCTTTGCCATTGTCGAACCAGGCATCCTTGTAAAGTGCGCGTAGTTGTCCACCATCATCCTTTCTGTCGTCCCTATCGACCTGGGAAGACCACCATCGACTCACTCGGAACGACAAGCGTATCACCGGGTTTGAGTTCAAAATTATCACTGATCCCGCTACGGAGCACGATATCGTCGTAACTTGCCGTGAATCGCTTCATTCCGGGAGCCGTTTCAATAAATCGAAAAATGACGATCTGATTTCTAGCCGCGGTCTCTTTGAATCCACCCGCAATGGTAATCCCCTGCAAGAGAGTCGTTTTGCTTTTCAGCGGATATTTCCCAGGATTAGCAACCTCACCGAGTAAAAAAATATTCGAGCTGTTGACCTGATTCAAACTGATGGCAACGACAGGGTTTTGAACGTATTCTTTGAATTTGACGGTCATTTCATCAGCCAATTGCGTGGGCGTTTTCCCTACCGCCACAATGTCACGAATGATCGGCATAGAAATTCTCCCATCAGGGCGAACTTGCACTTGCCTCGACAGATCCGGGTTCCTCCACACGGTAATGTCCAGTACATCCTCGGCACCGATGATGTATTCGTTGCTGACCGCATTGGAAAGTTTCTCGATCAGCGGCACTGCCCCGGTGGGCTCCTTGCTCGCCTCCTTACTCATCTGTGCCGCCAACTTTTCGCCCTGACTTGAGGGAGTAAGCAATGGGGATACGCTCGTGTCGGTCGAGGATTTTGCTTGCCCTACGACCGACGTAGCGATACGAGTTTCACACCATCCTGACTCGGCGCTGAATCCAAGCCAGAAAATGGTTATCATGATGTACAGGGTGCGATTCATACTCCTTGTCTCCTTCTCAAAGTCCGGCACCCACTTGGTCGCCATTACCCCTATCCACGACAGTACTCAACTTTTCGAGTTGAATCAATATCGCATCTCCTTCTCGTTCTTCATGTATAAGCCGAAGAACAAACGCTTTCCCTCAGACCGCGCGCTGCCTTCGGGACTTTGCTGAAGGGAGCACGCTAAACTCTATCACAGAATGCGGGTTGATGCCGCGAACGGCCTCCATGTAGCGTGTCTGGATCGCGCTCAGGATCGGCGATTTCTCAGGTAGCGTGTGCTCATCAATCGAGGTTACCAATGTCACCTCATGAAGCGTGCCGCACACAGCAAGTTCATCCGCGATCAATAACTCGGTCCGATCTATGGGGCGCTGGCTGAATTTTATACCCAAGGAATGGGCGAGCGATTCCACAACATTGAGCGTAATGCTCTCCAGAGCACCTTCGGTGGCAGGCGGTGTCACGATCGTATTGTCTCTCACCATGAGGATGCATGATGCCGTCGCCTCAGCAACACGTCCCGACTGATTCAGTAGCACCATATCGTCATAGTGCCTGGACTTCCCTTCAAGGCGAGCCAAGAGTGAGACTTGATAATTGCTACCCGTCTTAATTCGAGCTGGCATAGCTGTATCACTGCTTCGTCGCCAAGTGCTCACGCCCATTCGAATCGGCCGCGGAGTGGCCTTGTCCTGATGGTACGCAGTGAGGACCAGATCTGCGACAGTATCCTCACCCCAATGGCCCTCCGTGACAAACAGCGTCGTCCGCACCCACATGTCGCGGTCTGAAGCGGCCAACGCTCCGATCAGTTGATCGATCGCCGCACGATAATCCTCGAAGCTATACTCGCATGGGATATGGAGCAGATGGGCGGAACGCTTCAGGCGCTCGAAATGCTGCTGGAGCATGATAACTTGGAATTGACCATCCGGTTGCCAATATCCTTTGACCCCTTCGAAAACATTTCGCCCACGAGTGACTGCTTCGCAACCGACATGAAGGCAAGCATCCTTCCAGCGTGTCAACCTTCCGTTCATGTAAACGAATTCTGGCTCCTGAAGTTTCGCCACATTGCCCTCCCTAATCGGTATTCAACTTATCCTGCTGAGATACATTCCAAACGACCTTGCATAAATTGTGCGGCGGATCTAGCTCACAACATCTCCCTCTTCGAACAAGGCGCCGCAGCGACAAAGCCTGCCGGTGAACGCTGGCTTGAAAATGTGATCGACCTTCAGCTCTGATAGAGCGCCCACTGCGCTATGCCCGTCTGCCTCATGCTGTCAATGAGGCATACTATGGATAGCTTGCGAGCGATCCTCACTTGTGGATTACTTACAATCCTCTACCGCATAGATTTCCTTGCCAAAAGGAATCGGAGAAACTTGTCGCGAGTCTCCGACGGCAGAAATGAAATCGACGACTTCGGAGGCGCATGCTCCTTTCTTCGCTCCATGTTCCTTCGCTCAATTTTCAGCGTACACTGCGCTCCCCTTGTCCGTCGTCCCGTCATCGTAGAGGGCAACTAGTTCATCAGAGATATGTGACAAGTCCGTCACTCTCATGTAGTCACGCATGGTCGTTCCAGTACACGCCTCGTCAGACTGGGGAGCGCCCCGTTTGGCTCTGACATCATCGATGTGGACCACTCGGAAATCGATGCTGAACCGTGTCTTTCCAGACGTATTGGGCACGCTCGAATGCATCTGCGCGGCAGAGAAGAGGATGATCCCCCCGGCAGGCACAATTAGACGCACTTGCGGATCAAGCCTTAGCGGTTCCAAAGGCTTAGGTAAGACACGTGGATCCGACGTGACAAGTTTGGCTACATGCGCGCCACGACTTTGCTGGTTATGGGCATAATAGTTGAATCGATTAGAATCATTCTTCACAGTGGCGTTCCAATACTGCGGATGGAAGGCCATCGCATTGTCCGAACGAATATCATAAATGGGAATCCAATAGTTGATTTGGCACGGCGGTGCCGAGTACCACGTATCCCGATGAGGATGCCAGGCATATGCGATCCCCGTCGTCAGATAGTTGTCGCTTGTCGAGCTTCTCATCTTTGGGACATCAAAATAGGACTTCTCCGGATCGCAACCAAGTTCATTCAGAAGGTTTCCGAGGTGACGCTTGGACTCTGGATGGTGAATAAATGCCGGCTTGAGCTTTCCAAGAATTTCCGCATACCTCTCTACCGACATTTCATACTGCGCCAACTCAGGGTCGAGCGGGGAAAAGGCTTCTTCGATCATTTGCTGGGCATGGGTGACAAACGCGATCGAGCTGGGCCGAGGGGAATAGGCGAACAGTTGCCCATCAAACAGCATCTGCCTGCGGACATCATCGGAAACGGCCGCGTCATAGTACACGGTGTTGTTCATAGCCCTACTCCTCTTTATTGATCGCCTACATGCTCGACGGATTGGAGAAGTCCATGCTGCTCCAATAAAACCGCAGCTCTACGAATAGTGGTGAACGGATACCCTGCACGCTCGGCAATATCAAGCAATGAATGTGTGCCATCAGACATATTGAGTACCCATAACAAGCTCAACTCGAACACTTTCGACTCTTGTTGACCTGCCACATCACGGTATAAACCGCGCCGTCCCAATTGAGGTTCGCCCTTGGAGCTTTGGTTGATGTACGTCCTGTTGTGATCGAGTATGTCGAAGAGTGCGAGACAATGCGCGTATGACTCCGCAAGTGACTCCGCCCGGACAAAATCCAAATTATCGGCCGACGTATGATACTCGGGATATTGACCATGCGGCGTCCGCATCAGACAGCCGACGGGAAGATTGAACGCCGGCGAGCAATACTGGCGCTCGTCGTAGCCGTACGGGAAGAAATCGATCACGCAATGTCCCGGCTCGTCATGGCGGAGGACATGTTGCATGGCACGATCCACTTCCGCATCACCCCGTCGGCTTTTCTTATAGGTTGTCGTTCCTCGATCTCCCACCCCGGTGATTACCAGTCCATGCTTGATGTTCTTAAGCGCAGCTTCATTTCGTGCCATCCACGTAATAGCGCCGATGGTCGCGGGGATAAAAATAAATCGATAAGAATACCGTCGTGTCTTTTCCGCCATCGCTTTTGCGAGCGCTGTCGCGACCGCCAATCCTGACAGGTTATCATTGCCAAGGGAAGGATGACATACGTGACAAGAGATGAGGATTTCCTGCTCCGTTGCACCCCGGAGATAGCACTCGCCGTAGGTCAGTGAGCCAGGGGACAAGGTAGACTTAATACAAACTTCTAATTCCAGCCCCTCCGGCAGTTCAGACAATTGCTTGTGTGAGAGACAAAAGCCCCAATTCTCGCGGTAATAAGACGTCCGGTAAGGAATCCACGTGGGATGGTCGGGAAGCGAGTGGAGATGAGGTTTCAAATCAGCAAGCGTCATCCTTGTATGGATAGGTGCGCTGTAATTGACGACGTGAAGATTACACTTCTGAAAATCAATGAGACGCTTGCCGCTGGGATCCTTAATAAAGGCATCGGCAATATTCCATTCCAACGGAACAGACCAATCGAATACTTGCGTCCCGCTCGGCACTTCATGAATATCGAGTGGAATCTTGCTCCCTATGTACGCCAACGTCTCGCGCACGCCATTACCAGTAATACTGCGGCACAATGGAAACAGGTCGGCCATGAAGTCGTGCATGGCTTGGCCCAAGTCTGTTGGCGATTCTCGCTCTTGGCCATCCCTATTGGTATTGATATGCTGAAGTTCCACCTAGCGTTCTCTTTAGCGACTCAATGAACTGTGACATCGGGGAGAGGAATGACAAATCGCCCACCCCATTCTCGAATACACCGCATCTGCTCCATAATTTCATCCTTGAGATTCCACGCGAGAATGAGGAGATAGTCGGGCTTGGTTCCCTTGACTGCGTCGGGCGAAAGGATCGGGATGTGACTGCCCGGCAAACATTGTCCTTGCTTATGCGGACTTCGATCCATCGTGTACTCGATGAAGTCCGTTCGAATGCCGCAGTAGTTCAACAACGTGTTCCCTTTGGCAGGAGCTCCATAGGCCACAATGGTCTTGCCCGCGTCCTTTGCGTCGATCAAAAATCTGAGGAGGTTCCGTTTTACCTGTGTGACCCTACCCGAAAAAGAGAGGTAGGTCTCCAGCCGATCGAGATGAAGATCCTTTTCTCTCTGTCTGAGTTCTGTCACGCGTAGACCGATAGGCAGTGCGCCGTGTGCGGCATGCCGTCCGAAAATCCGAAGAGAGCCTCCATGCGTTGGTACTTCTTCCACATCGAACAACACCAACCCGTGCTTGGCAAATACTTGCTCGACCGTGGAGAAAGAGAAGTACGAGAAATGCTCATGATAGATCGTATCGAATAGTCCATCCTCCATCAAGCGCACAAGATGGGGGAATTCCATCGTCACGAGCCCTTCCGGCTTCAGCGCCATCTTGATGCCCGCCACAAAGTCATTCAAATTTGGGACATGCGCCAACACGTTGTTGCCGATGAGCAGGTCGGCTTGCCGGCCTTCCTCCTTCATTTCCAGCGCCGTTCGTGTCCCGAAAAATTTGACGAGACTCGGAATGCCGCGTTTCATCGCAACTTCCGCGACATTTGAGGCGGGCTCAATACCAAGCACGGGAACGCCTTTCTCGACAAAATACTGCAGGAGATAGCCGTCATTACTCGCTATCTCAACCACCTGACTCTTGCTATTCAACCTGAATCGATCGACTGCCATTTCTACGTAGGCCTTGGCATGCTGGAGAAAGCTGTCGGAAAAAGAAGAGAAGTATGCATAGTCACCGAATATGGCTTCCGGACTCTCGAATTCTTGAAGTTGCACCAGGAAGCACCCGTCACAGACGAGCGCATGAAGGGGATAGAACCGTTCGACCTGGTTCAGCTGTGTCGGCTTGATATAGCTGTTCGCGAGGGGAGACATACCCAGATTAGCGAATGTGTGCTGTAATGGCCGAGCGCAAAAGCGGCAGTTCCCATGATCCATTGAAGTTCTCTCCCTTAACTCATCATGAGGTTTCGGCTAGACCAATTCCGGTGTATAGCCTACTCCTCGCCAAATCACACCGGCGGCGGCGAATACAGCTGGATCGAAAATTCCTCGACCATCGACAAGGAGAGGATTGTGCATTCGCTTAGCGAATTCTGTGGGTGGAATAAGGCGATACTCGGGCCAAGCCGTCACCACGCAACAGGCATCGCTATCTTGTATCGCGGCCACCCAGCTATCGACAAAATCTACTCCTGCAAAATCAGGATGCCTTCTTGCCTGAGGCAGTGCGATTGGATCATGAGCAACCACCATCGCCCCCTCCTTCATCAACTCCTTAACAAGCGGAAGAGCCGGTGACTCTCGGAGATCGTCCGTACCGGGTTTAAAGGACAGGCCAAGAACCGCTAGACGTTTTCCGGAAAGGTCCATTTCTTTTTTCAAGAGCGCGACCATTCGAAGTGGTTGCTCTTGGTTGATTTGTAACACTGCGTCCAGAATCCGAGTTTGCTCTCCCACTGTACGACCGAAGCCCCGCAACGCAGCCACATCTTTTGGAAAACAACTGCCTCCGAATCCTAGCCCATGCCAGAGATACTCGGTCACTCCTGCCGGCTCGCCCGCCTGACCATTGACGGGCGTCAACCGCCTATCGAGATGGACTCCTTTCCAGACCTGGCTTGCATCCACACCTGGAAAGGCCGAACATAAGTTCCCTATTTCATTGGAGAAAGAGATCATCGTCGCGAGCATCGAGTTTGATACATACTTAATCATTTCTGCGGTTCGTGGTGTCGTCACCAACTTGGGGCAGGCAAAATCCACATATACTTTCAGAAATTGCTCGGCAGTTTTCTTGTCCGTCGCTCCAACAACAATGCGGTCTGGAACTCGGAAATCTCCTATGGCCCGACCTTCCCTCAAAAATTCAGGATTCATGCAGAGCCCCCATCCAACACCAACTTTCTTTCCCGACCGGCGTTCAATGGCCTCCAGCACCGGACCGTCCGTAGTTCCTGGGAGAACGGTGCTCTTTACTGCAATCACATGAAATCCGCTCTTGTCGGCCAATGCCTCCCCGACTACTTCAGCTGCTGCGACAACTTGAGAAATATCCATGCGTCCATGAACCGTTGGAGTACCGACGCAAATCAGCGTCACCTCCGAATCACGGATGGCATTTCGTGCGTCCGTGACCGCAGAGAGGGTCCCATTGGCACGAACCATTTGAAGTAATTCTTCAAGGCCGGTCTCGTAAATCGGCGGTTGACCTGCGTTGATGGCCGTGACGACTTCCGATCTAATATCGACACAGATGACCTTATGCCCCCGTTCGGCAAGGCAGGCTCCTGAGACCAGCCCAACATACCCAGTTCCGATTACCGAAATCTTCACAATTACCTCATGAACGCTATTTGACAATCGCTTCGTTCACCAACTCCTCTAATTCAGCAAACCGTCGATACCACTCAAAGAGCCTTCGAAGGCCTGACTTCATATCGACGGTGGGCGCGTAGCCTAATAGAGTCCGAGCCTTCTGGATGTTGGGGCACCGCCGATTCGGATTATCCGTTAAGTAATCGGCTTCTTCGCTTGCGATGTGGACCACCCGCCGCTGGCTGCCAGCCACCTCCAGCAACATGGTAGCAAGTTCTCGCATTGAAATCTCGGGCGATTCCGATCCGACATTGAACGGTTCGGCGTGATGAGGAGATAGCAACACGAGAAGATATCCCGTCAAGGCATCCGACATATAACAGAACGTACGCGTTGGGCTCCCATCCGAACGGAGGATGATATCTCGATCAGCCAACACGTCTCGGCAAAAGTCTGGAAGCACACGTCCATCGGCTAATCGTAGTCCAGGGCCATAGTTGTTGAACGGCCTGACAATCTTGGCAGGGACACCATGTTGCTGTTCATATAAGTAACACAGTGTTTCGCCTACACGCTTAGACTCGTCATAGCAAGCCCGAGGGCCAATACTAGCAACATTTCCTCTATATGTTTCACAAGTTGGAATCTCGCTGGCAGGTGGATCACCATATATTTCGCTCGAGCTGAAAAAAAGAATACTTTCACACTTGTCCGATTTGGCCAACTCAAGCATGTGCCGCAAGCCCGAAACGTTCGTATCGAGTGTTTCAAGAGGATACTTCCGATAGACCTTTGGGCTAGCAATCGACGCGGCGTGAATGATGAAATTGAAGCAGCCCCCTGCCCCATCCAGCCAAGGCTGGGTTATGTCTTTACGTACTAATTTTATCGACGGACTCCTAGCTGCTAACTCATTCAGCCATCGCGGACACCCTCGAATATAGTTATCGACTGCCACAATGGACAGCTGACCATGTTTCAAAATATTTCGATTGAGGTACGAGAAAAAATGAAGAAATCCAAATCCTAGAAATCCCGCTGCACCTGTAAGAAGAATCTGCTTCCCCCGAAACGCCTCGACGCGATCTCCGAGCGCATTCTCTATTTTGCGCAAATCCTCGTCCAGCCAATTTTGAGCTTCGTCGTATAGAGGCGAAACATCACTCATGCAAAACCCCTTTTCTGTCATATTCAAGTGGATGAATCTTGGTAAAAACCCACATTACCTGATCCTGACATCTAAACAACCCTATCACTTAAGCACACGCATCCGTCGTTTACATCTACCGTCTGAATCAAGCATAATTCAGACTACACACTGCAGAGGCCCCGCCTGCGTGTTCTCTCGAATGGGCATTGTGACACGCCTTCTTCGGTGACAGAGAACTCCTACCTCGACAGGATTTCTTACGGTACCACACTAGAATGAATCTATCTCTTCTCCACTGCAAAGATATGAAATTCCTTACGGTACTAGCTGAAGACGCTCGGACACTTGATTGCGTTGATCCAGCACTACCAAATCTTCCATGGTGCTTTGCCAGATTGCCAGAGATCCTCTAAATATACTTTCTCCTTCAGCGTATCCATGCAGGACCAGAATCGATCGTGCCTATACCCCATCAGTTGATTATCTTTCGTAAGCTGTTCGATAGGCTCTCGCTCCCAAGCTGTATTATCGTCCTTAATGTAGTCGATTACCTTACGTTCAAGAACATAAAATCCTCCATTAATCCAACCTTCATCACCATGAGGTTTTTCCATAAAATCCACTATATGGTCCTCATCAAAGACCAGTCGCCCGAACCTTGCTGGAGGCAAAACCGATGTGACCGTAGCCAACTTTCCATGTGACTTGTGGAACTTTATGCTGGCCTGAATATCGACATCTGAAACACCGTCACCATATGTAAAAAGAAATGTGTCATCTCCTTCAAGCCATTTTCTAAGCTGTTTGAGTCGCCCCCCCGTTTGGGTCTGCAAGCCTGTATCGACTAGGTGCACCTTCCAGTCTTCATGCTGCTTCCCATTGTGAATGGTTGTTTTTCCGCTTTCCAGATCGACCGAAATATCCTTATTAAAGGCATAAAAGTTCATGAAATATTCCTTGATCATTTCCCCCTTGTAGCCAAGCGCGACAATGAACTCCTTTATGCCATGGGCGGAATAGATTTTCATGATATGCCATAAAATCGGCTTCCCTCCGATTTCAACCATAGGCTTAGGCCGAATGCTGGTTTCTTCAGAAAGTCGAGTCCCCATTCCTCCCGCAAGAATTACCGCCTTCAAAGTTTCTTCCTCCCTCCCCTAAGCCAAAAGTATAGCTACCTCAGGGATTCTCACGTAAATCTTAACCTAATCGTTCTAAAATTTTGATGTACACACGACTAAGCAGCCACATATGGAACGAGCTTGTCGACTTCGATCACCACTCGAGCTTGAAGTGCCAATGTATGGAGGAGCACCATAGCCCTCTGTCGACCAGACATTCCCCCGACGAAAACGGCCTTAAGCCCACTTAGCGGACCGCCTTGTATTTGAACACGTTGGCCATATCCTAACTTCTCAGGTCTTTGCAACATATTTGTCTCTGAACTGGTAACCTTTGATCTAATGGAATCAATCATCGCGGAGTCAACCTCCACTGGCCTGGAATCAAACCCGACAATCTTCCGAACACCTCTGGCATAATTCACAGTCCGATAATGTTGCGCAAGATCAATTCGAA
>CABVRV010000110.1 GCA_902500755.1 uncultured Nitrospira sp. | reverse complement strand
AGAGGCGCACCAGCACGACCCCAGTGTGTTTTCCGTGGCCCTCGTTGAGGACGGACTGGTCGATGAGAGGAAAGTCAACGACTGGTTCCGCGAAGTACTGAGTACGATGGGGACGAAGATCTATCGGATGAAGGGCGTTCTGAACGTCGAGGGCCGTGACCATCGGTTTGTGTTCCAGGGAGTGCACATGCTGTTCGACGGGAAGGCGGATCGTCCCTGGAAGTCCGGGGAGGTTCGCAATAACCAGCTGGTGTTCATTGGAAAGGATTTGGATCGCGCCGCGCTCACGAAGGGATTTCGGTCATGCCTCGCCTAGTCAAGCGCCAGGCGGCTGTCACGCTCAGTCCGATCGGGCGAGCCATGCTCGGTGACTATGTCCATCGCGTGGCCTTCGCATCCGATGGAACCAGGTTTGCCGCGTGCTCTGCGTCGGGCCAGGTGGTCGTGTGGAAAGCGGCGTCGTTCAACCCTCTCTGCGACCTGAGGGGGCATCAGCAGTCGGCCCTCACGCTGGCCTGGCATCCGACGCGGCAGGAGTTGGCGACGGGAGGGCAGGACGGAGTCGTCCGAATTTGGGACGGCGATACCGGAGAAGAGCGGGCGGTGCTCCCCGTCGGCGCGCAAGGTTCATGGGTGGAACATTTGGCCTGGTCGCCGGATGGAAAGTTCCTGACTGCATCGGCGGGGAAAGTGCTTCGCATCTGGAGTATCGACCCTGCCTCACGCGCTCAACTTGCCGCGGAAGTTCCGGCATACAAGACGACGATATCAGCCTTGAGTTGGATGCCGCGTGGCGGCGGTGTCGTCGCCTCTGCCTATGGCGGAGCCTGGCTATGGAAGATCGGACAGGAGAAGCCGGTTCGTCCATTTCCGTACGATGGAGCCTTGCTGACCATTGCAGTGAGTCCGAGCGGGGAATACCTGGCCTCGGGAAACCTCGACGGGTCGGTCCATCTGTTCCGCACGGACAGTGACCAGAACTGGCACATGTCCGGCTATCCCGTGAAAGTCACGTCGGTGCGATTCGACCATCACGGTCTCAATCTGTTCACCGCATCGGGTCCGTCCCTCGTTTCTTGGAATATGAAGAAATTCGAGGGCACAGGTGGTCGCCTCTTCAAGGGACATCTGGGATGGATTCAGGAGATTGCCTGCCATCCCAATCGATCGCTTGTGGCCACGGTGGGGGAAGACGGGTTGCTCTGCATCTGGGAACCGCAGACGACCAAACCGCTATTGAGCCAAGAAGTGAACAAGACGGGTGGGCTGTCGTGCGTGGCCTGGAGTTCAACTGATTCCCGGTTGGCGACCGGCGCCAGTGATGGGAGGGTATCGCTCTTTTCCGTGCATGGCATTGAGGATCGGGCATGAACCTGTTCGGTGGAAAACGGACGATCCCGGCGGATCAGGCCGATCGAATTAAAGCGTGGGCCGGAACGGTGTTCCATCTGAACGACGAGACGACGGTCATGGTCACGGAATTGGAATGTCGCGAACCAGGCTGTCCGCCGATTGAAACCGTGATCGCCCTGCTCAAGGGGCCGGGCGATACCCAACAGTACAAGATTCACAAAACGGCCGACGAGATTCGTTTATCCGATGTCGAAAAGTTAGCTGTCAGGGAGGAGTCGCACCATGACCAGCACTGATCAGGCCCGCCGACGTGCCAAGCTGACGCCCATCTACGTGATCGCCGGATTTCTGGGGAGTGGGAAAACCACATTGCTCAAACGGGCATTGGCGCACGAACTGGACAGAGGCGTGAAGCCGGCCGTGCTCATGAATGAATTCGGGGAAGTCGATGTGGATGGGGCGTTGCTCCACGACCATCCTCGTTCAAAGGACATCGAGCTCCAGGCACTGCTCAGCGGCTGTATCTGTTGTGACCTGTCGGGAGAATTCAGCGAAAAAGTCGAACACCTGGTGAAGGAGACGAAGGGGGCGCCGCTCTTTATCGAGACCACCGGGCTGGCGGATACCGGCCAAGTGGTCATGGGGGTGGAGAAGGCGCTCACCCAGTCGAGCTCGCACCTCAAAGGGGCGTTGGCCTCGGTGATCGTCATGGTTGATGGGCCACGGTTTTTGAAGCTCGGGGCCTATTGGCCTGCAGCGGAAGATCATCTCAAGCAGGCCGATGTGGTGGTGTTGAACAAGCTGGATCAGATCAACGGCCGTCAGGCCGATCTCGTGGAACGGCGCATCAAGGCCGTGAATCCGACGGCCACAATCGTCCGGGCGGTGCATGCCGAGGTTGAGGTGGGCCGACTGTTCACGGGGACGGCAATGATGAGGACACCATCGATTGAACAGGGGATGGTCAAGGATTCAGCGACCGGGTATCAGAGTGGGAGTTTCAAGATTCTGAAACCGTTCGATCCCGTTCGCCTCAAAGCCTGGTTGAAGCGGTTCGAACGATCCGTGGTCCGCATGAAGGGCTTTGTGAAAGTTCAGGGGCGAACCGGATTTCAAGAGCTTCAATGGATCATGGGGTCGTTGGCACTGACTCCTTACAGAGGGGTCAAGCAATCACAAGCCAGACTCGTGGTCATTGGACGGCGCGTACCGTGGCAGCGATTTCTCGAGGGCTTGGAAACGTGTCTGGTGAGGCCGGCCCGCCGGAGGAAACGCCAAACGAAACGATGGAGTGGTGCGACAAGGAGGACGTCATAATGCAAGGAAGCGGGACGTTGAAACCGATGGAAGTCCAGGCGGCAAAGCCTGCAGATGATCCGGCAGCGCGCCGGCTGGTTCAAGACGCCCATGGTCGCATGTATCGGTGGCCGGCCGGTTTTGGGGGGTATCGAGCGAGACTCTCGCTGAACGATGAGGGGCGTGTCTACATCGGTAGCGTCAGTCTGGTGCCGAGGAAGGAGACGACGGTTAAGTTGGATGGAGCCGATGCGACTCTTCAAGAGTGGGTGAGAGAACGGCTCTGGACCGAGGGGATGCACTTGGCGTTTTCCACGTTCGAGGAGGGCGACGGTAAATATGTGTTGTCGTTCGATCCGAAGGATGATCCCGCTGTGCCGCACCCACGAGGCCGCCGTGTGCTACTGACCGGGGGGCGACTCGATTCCTGGTACCGCATTAAGGATGGTCAATACACCCAGATCGGGCGGATCACGCCGATGACGGAACGGCGAGTCAACACCATCGAGCGCTGTGATCACACGCCTGACGGAAAACAATACTCCAGCCACTATGTGATGACCTATTTTTCGCTCGATGGGCAGGCCGTGATCGGAATGGAGAGCTACGTCAATGAATATAAAGATGTCAATGGCGTGTGGCTTCCCTGGCGTCGGCGCGTCTCATTCGGCGAATGCGGATTGGTGAAAACGCGGGTGATCGAACTGTCGGAACACGAGATGATCGGATGATGAAGAGCAACCACTGTGAAGCGTGAAGGGACCAATGCCACACTGTAACCGCATTCATGAGAGGCAGCATGCCCAGTGTGAAGCATCGTGAGCTTGCCGGAAGAATCAACCTGGTGGTTTGTTGTCTTGATGGGGCTCTTGGGAAGTCTGGGTGCGTTGCTGCCGGCTGCGGTCGTCTTGATCATCCCAGACGGTTGGCGGCATCGGGTGATGCCGTATCTGCTGAGTTATGCCACGGGTACCATGTTGGCCACGGCGATCATCGGGCTGATCCCTGAAGCGTTGGAACATATTCCAATCTACGAAGTGGGGATGTCGATCTTGGCGGGGCTCATCCTATTTTTTGTGCTGGAATGGATGGTGATCTGGCGACATTCACATGGAGGTGGGTCGGATGACCACGATCATGTGCACGGCGGAGGTCATGGTCATGCTCATGGGGCAGAGCAAAAGACCGGCATGCTGATCTTGATCGGCGATGCGGTCCATAACATGGCTGATGGGGTCGCCATCGGTGCGGCTTGTGTGGCATCTCCAGGACTCGGTCTTGTCACGACGCTTGCCGTGTTGGGGCACGAAGTACCACAAGAATTGAGCGATTTCACTATACTCTTATCGAGCGGGTTCTCTCGCTGGAAAGCGTTTTTCTGGAACACGCTCTCGGGGATGGGGACGTTGGTTGGTGTCGTCGCTGCCTATGGAGGGCTTGGCTATGCAGAGGCGATCGTGCCGTATGCCCTCAGTGTGGCGGCAGCCAGCTTTCTCTACATCGGCTTGGCGGACTTAGTTCCCGGTCTCCATGGACGAATGGGCGCGGCAAAAGGCGTGTGGCAGTTTGCCATGATGATCGCCGGGATGGTGACCATCGCCATGTTGACCATGTTGCCGCATTGAGGAGCGCTTTATGCCAGTTGCACAGATCCGTGATCGTCGCAGTGAGCGCCATGGGCGAAGTGCAAGTGGCCGGCGACCAGATAATCGACATGGTCTCCGTGCGGCACTGCTTGATGTCCGCAGTTCGTGCCATGGCGATGTCCGGCCTCATGCCCATCGCAGCGGTGGCTTGGCGTGCATCCCGCCGGGTTCTGGGTGGTGATGTCGAGCCGATGTTCATCGACATGGTCGCCGTGGATATGGTGCAGGTGTCCGTCGTGCAGATAGTCGGTGTGGCCGTTATGTGTGACGGCAGGATGGCCGCAGTGAGCCCCATGCTGATGGCTATGCTGATCATGAACGGAGTGGTCGTTCATTGCAGGACTCCTTTCGTGAGTAGGGCGAGCTGTAGCGTCTTGTCGTGAGTGTAGACCCACACAAGGGGAGGATCAAGACAGAGGAAATTGGAGGTGAGTTTCTGTTCTATGTCTTGGCAGGCGGGTGGGTCCTTGATCCAGGTCGATGGAACGGTGCGGCGGATGTCTGGATCAAGGACGGCCTCATCGAAGCGGTGGTGTGGCCGGA
Source organism: uncultured Nitrospira sp. (assembly GCA_902500755.1). Taxonomy (GTDB): domain Bacteria; phylum Nitrospirota; class Nitrospiria; order Nitrospirales; family Nitrospiraceae; genus Nitrospira_D. The sequence continues at coordinate 6,200 of CABVRV010000110.1, read as the reverse complement.
TGTTCATCCACCCGACGATGCGGTATGTGTCGATGTGACAGGGTTGTTAGTGTTGCCGGGGCTCGTTGATCTCCACGTCCATCTGCGTGAGCCGGGGTACGAATATAAAGAAACGATTGCAACAGGAACGGCTGCGGCGGTGGCGGGGGGATTCACGTCTCTCTGTTGCATGCCGAACGCAAAGCCGGTGAACGATCATCCGACTGTGACGCAACGTATCAGGATGAAGGCCAGTGAAACTGGTCACGCGAACGTATATCCCATTGGAGCCATTACCATGGGATCGGCTGGACGTGAGTTGACCGATTTCCGAGCATTGAAGGAGGCAGGTTGTGTCGCGGTGTCCGACGATGGTCGGCCGGTGGTGAATGATCATGTGATGAGGGAAGCGATGAAGCAGGCATCGGAGGTTGGCTTGCCCGTGATCGACCATTGCGAGGATCTCATCCTGTCCGGTTGTGGGTGTATGAATGAAGGACCGGTGTCTGATGCGTTGGGAGTACGCGGTATCCCGAAAGACGCGGAGTTTCGAATGATTGCGCGCGACACCAAGCTGGCTGAAGACACGGGTGTACGACTGCATATTGCGCATCTCAGTACGGCAGTCGGGGTAGATCTGGTGCGTCAGGCGAAAGCCAAGGGATTGCCGATTACTGCCGAGGTCTCATCACTTCACACTGACCGACGAAGGCTAGGACCATGCGAGTTCAAGGAGAACGCCTTGAAATGTGAAGCTCTTGATCGCCTACTGTAGGAGTGTACCGAACGTATCTGGTTTTAGAAGAGGGGAGATCCTATGCGTGAAGTCATCGCCGTCGACGGCATGGGCTGCGAAACGCCTGGAAAGTCGATCTATTGGACGATGAAAAACGATCCCGATCGGATTGAAGAGAAGAAGTATTGCGCGTTCTGTTGGAAGCATGCCGTGCACAGGGAGAAGCATTAGGATGTTGGTGAAACGGTGACCTCTTTATCAGGTTCTGTTGCTTCGTTTCTGATGATTAGAGAAGAGAGATCAGGAAACCGGCTTAGGGGTGACGGCAGCGGCGAGTTCATTCAATAAATGTTCGGTTTCGCTCCAGCCTAGACAGGCATCGGTAATGGAGACGCCATGCTGAAGGGCCACACCTTCCTTCCAGGCTTGTTTGCCGGAGTTCAGGTTGCTTTCAAGCATAAAGCCCATGATGGACTGACGGCCTTCTCGAAATTGCTGCAAGACTTCGCGCGCGACGAATCCTTGGCGAGTATGATCTTTCTGGGAATTGTCATGCGAACAGTCGATCATGATGGGACGGGCGATGCCTTCTCCGGCAACCGCGGCCTCAGCTTTGGCGACATCCTGTGCTTCGTAGTTCGTTCGTCCGCCTCCGCCGCGAAGCACGATATGGCGGTCGGGGTTGCCCATGGTTCTGATGATGGCGGTCTGGCCATCGGCATTGATGCCGACGAAGTGGTGTGGGGTGCGGGCGGACGTCATGGCATTGATGGCGACCTGCAAACTGCCTTCTGTCCCGTTCTTGAATCCCACCGGCATGGAGACTCCACTGGCCATTTCTCGATGGGTTTGGCTTTCGGTCGTGCGGGCCCCGATGGCCGCCCAACTGATGAGGTCGGCGACGTACTGCGGGCTGATCGGATCCAGCAACTCTGTCCCGCAGGGAAGGCCCAATTGATTGATCTTGAGGAGAATCGCCCTCGCCAACTCCATTCCAGCTGCGATGTCGCAGGTGCCGTCGAGGCGTGGGTCGTTGATGAGCCCTTTCCACCCAACGGTGGTTCTCGGCTTTTCGAAGTAGGTCCGCATGACAATGAGGAAACGGTCACGCAAGGCATCGGCGATGGGCTTCAGCTTGCCGGCATACTCATAGGCAGCCTCGGGGTCATGGATGGAGCACGGGCCAACGATGACCAGGAGCCGATCGCAGTCCTCGCCATGGAGGATTTTGCGAATCGCCTCGCGGGTTTCGACAACGAGCGCCGCCGCCTGATCGGTAATCGGGAGTTTAGTCTTGATGGCGCGAGGGGAAGGGAGCGCCTTGATTTCAATGACATGTTGATTGTCGATCGGCCTATTCATGAGTAGTCGCGTCCTTAAACGGTCTCAACCACCTTGGTTTTGAAGGGGAGTTAATTTAACGAATCACGCCAGAAAAGTCCATACCGGTTGCTGATGGGGCTGGGTTGAGTCATCTGGCGACTGATTTTAACGGTTCTTGCAATTCTGACCATGGATGCCTATTCTACGGCCATGTTTTTGAGACGACTGAGAGACCTCTCCTCGTTACTCCGCTCAGGAGTGGCGTTGGGGATGATCTGTATCATCCTGGGGCTGGCTCCGTTCGCCGTCGCTCAGGATGTCCACCACGAGTTGGCCGCAGTCGATTCGGATGGTCATGAACATTCTGACACCGACATCTGTCAGTGGGTCCAGCACCACATTGCGGGCTCGGTCGATCTCGATATTCCGCGATTCGCCGTGTGCGATGTTGTCCGGCAGCAGGATCTTCCATCCGAATCCATTCTGCTCTCGGTTGCCCTCTTGCTTATCGGACCTTCCCGCGCCCCTCCTCAAGTATAGCTGAGCCACCAAGCCAAGCAGTCAGGACGGTCGACAGGCGTGTGATCTAGGTACGCCTCGCCCATCCGTTCTCATTGATTATGTGTGGATTTGTGGGTGAGGAGGGGCATGATGTGCTCATTTGTGAAACGTGCATTGAATGCGACGTTCGTGACGATCATCGTAGCGGTCGTTGGGGGGATGTGTTCGGTCCTTCAGGCGGCCGACAACGAGCAAACCCAGACGATTAAGGGAGTTGTGCAACAACAGGACCTTCGGCGTGTGCCGCAGGCTGTCATCGAAGTGAAGAATCAAGAGGGTGACATGGTGTCGTCCGGAGTCTCGAATGATGCCGGCGAATTTAAGATTGCCGTCCCCGAGAGCGGTACCTACTCCGTCAGTGCTGTGCAGGAGACCTATCGAAGCGAATATGTCGTGCTCACGCTTGGCGAAGAGTCGGTGAATCCCGTGACACTGACACTCTCCAAGACCAAAGAGGTGTCGCTGGAGGTGGTTTCACCATTACCCCCCATCCAGACCAAGGCGTCCAGCGCGACCTATTCACTCAGCCGGAAGGAAATCGATATTCTTCCCCGAGGCAACAACAACGATTTACATGACGTGTTGCTGACCATCCCGGGCGCGGCCTATGGATCGTTGAAGCAGGTTCATATCAGACAGGACCACGCCAACTTACAGTTGAGGATCGATGGAGTGCCGATTCCCGATACGGTCTCCTCGACCTTTTCCGATGTGATTTCACCACGGGCGTGGGAGCGGGCCGACATTGTGCTGGGCGGAATGGAAGCCAATGTCGGAAATAAAACGGCTGCGCTCATCGATATCACGACGAAGAGCGGCACGAAGCCGGGATTCGGGTCGGTCCAGATGTTCGGCGGTTCGAATAAAACGATCAACCCGTCGTTCGAGTATGGAGGCACGATCGGCGAGAAGTTCCGCTATTACTTTTTGAACAGCCATACGGCGACGAATCGAGGGATTGAGCCGCCGACCGTCGGACACTCCATTTTTCACGGGCAGAGCGAACGGAATCAGACGATGTTCCGCGGCGACTATCAGTACGACAATAACAATAACGTTACCTTGTTGTTCTTGAACTCCATCGCGAAATATCAGATCCCGACGTCCCCTGGACAGCCGGTGAATCCGACTATTCTCGGCTTGTTGCCCGGAGGATTTACGCCGGTGCCGTCGGAAATGGTGGATGAAAATCAGAAGGAAAATAACCAATACGGCCACTTGGTGTGGCGGCATGATATCAACACCAGAAACTTTTTCAGTTTGGCCGGATATTTCCGTCACACCAGGGCGACATTTAGGACAGATCCGTTGAATGTTCTCGCCTATGTGCCGGAGGTAGAAGAACCCTTTTCTGCCGGGAGCCAAGACCGTATCGGCTATTCAGGTGGCGTGCGCATGGATTACACGTACGTCCACAGCAAGGAACACTTAATCAAGGCAGGGTTCCAGATCGATCGGACCCAGGCGATCAACAAGACAAGATTGTTTACCTTTCTCGATGACGGCGTGGGAAACCCGATCGGAGGCGTCATCAACGCCGGTGGCGACAACCGGCTCATCGGGTGGCGACAGGAATTCTGGATTCAAGATCAGTGGTCACCGAATGAACATTGGACCTTTAATCTCGGGATCCGTGCCGATGTCGTCCAATATCAGCGTGACGAAGGGCAGATCAGCCCGCGAGCCGGTGTCACATACCGATACAACTCGGCCAACGCCTTTCACGCGTACTATGGGCGCATGTTTACCCCCCCGAATCTCGAGAGGGTTGCCTTTGCGAGCTTGAATACAGAGGGCACGAAAGCGAATCCGGAAGATACTACCAATAATCAGCCGCGGGCTGAGCGGGCCCATTACTTCCAAATCGGCAGCGTCCATGCACTCACGGATTGGGCGACCCTCCAGCTCACGGGGTATTATAAACTCGCCAATTATCTTTCGGACGCGCATCAGTTAGGCACGACTCCCTTACTGAACTATATTGCCTTTGAGCGGGGATGGACCAGGGGTGCCGATGCCGCGCTCAAGGTCTGGTTCATGGAAAATCTGACGGGTCGCGCCAATATCGCCTGGGGACAGTGTAAGGGCTATGGCTTGCAGTCCGGGCATAATCTGGTGCATTTTGAAGAAATCGCCGATATCAATTCGCGCAGCGGCGTCCATTGCGATCACCAGCAGACGCTCACTGCCTCGGGAATCCTGAGTTATCGGTTGTTCGATCGAACCACCCTCACCGGCCAAGTGTTGTTTGCGTCAGGACTACGGACGGCAGAAGAAGGTGCCAAGACCAACTCGAGCCATAGCCCGACCTACACGATCTATAACTTTTCGATTAGCCATGTCATTCCATTGCCATGGCATGGTCAGAAATTCTTGATCGGGTTTGATATTGTGAATGCGTTGGATCAAAAGTACTTCATCAATCAGGGAGAAGGCAGTATCGGTCTCGGTGTCTCTCATGCCGGCATGCCGCGATCCTTCTTCTTTCGCGGACAATGGTTCTTCTAGTCAGATGCTGAAACGGGCCATCAACTGCGTTCTCGGCTTGTGCGAATCTTCAACGTACCCCAGAGGGTACGCCTCCGGTTCGCTCGTCGCCTGTGGCCTTGTTGAGTGGCCCGTTTGAGCATCCGGTCGTTGATAGCGTAGAATGAGAAATTATGCAAAATATTCATAGGCTACTCTTTGCCGTTATCTTGGCGTGGCCGGTTGCGCTCTATGCTGTGGTCGGGGATGAGGCCACGCATGAGAGCGATCACGAGGAGGATGTGCTTGAGCTGCCTGAGGTACATGTTCATGGACTCACGCTCAATAAGGACCAGCAATTAGGCCCGGTGGCCAAGTCGACACCTTGGCCAGGTATTCCTGCTTCACTCAACGGCCATGAGATCGATGATTGGATGAAGGTTCGTCTCTTGGTGTCCAAACAGGCGAAGGTCAGCGTGGTTGTGCTGGAGCCCTGCAAGCATCGTGAGTTGACCACCGCTGGGGTTCATGCGCTCGGCAAATGGACCTTCGACCCCCAAATGAGCGGCGATGATCCGGTGGATGGTGAGCTGACCGTCCGGATTCATTTCAGGACCAGATGACGCGAACAATGCGTTGCCGGTATTCGCCGATTGAGAGATCGGGTAAGAGATCGGTGGAAGCTTGACGGGTGATGAGTAAGGCTTTATCGTCGCACGCATGAGCGTGGACGAGACCCTCTTTCTGGCGATCAATGGATTGGCAGGCCAGTCAGCGGTTGCCGATTACATTTTCCTGCAACTGGGAAACCGTAGCACGCTCTATCTTCCGGGTGCCTGCGCGATCGCCTATTGGATCTGGAGCAACAGGCGTGAGGCGCTGTTGGGCGGTCCGGTTCTGGGAGCAGCGGTCGGGCTCACCGATTTCTTCGGTGGACAGCTCAAATGGGTCTTTGAGCGAATTCGACCTTGTCGGGCGATCACCGAGGCTGCTCAAATCGAGCCGAACGGGTGTGGAGCGTTGTTCAGTTTCCCGTCGAACCACGCGGCCAACACCGCAGCGCTCGCAGCATTCCTCCAAGTCTTGTACCCCAAGTCAGGCTGGATCACCTGGCCGATTGTGGCATTCGTCGGAT
>CABVRV010000109.1 GCA_902500755.1 uncultured Nitrospira sp. | reverse complement strand
CGTTGAGTGTGACGATCGATACCGGAGCCCCTGGTACACCAGCGCCATAAGTACCGGGGCGCGAGGCGGCGTAATACTAACGGTGTGACCGCCTCACAACGCTCACGATCGTTCCACAGCCGTCTTGCGCTGTGGGCCGCGTGATCAACGCAGAATGGCATAACCCGCGTCTTGGATTTCCCCTGCATGCAGCCATCTCACCCTTCGCAACCCTCACGACTCCTCAGCCGCTAGGTTGACCCGACCGATCAGATTCGTTATACGTTTGATTACGTTGTCTACGACATTTGTCATGACAGTTCGGTCTGGAACCCCCACTTGACCCACTGACTACCCATCTGTATTCATCAAAAACGAGCTGGCCCATCACGTGAAATAAACAGAAAAATCGGCAACCTTCATGAAACGATTTTCCACCGTCGCGGGACCATATCTAGCCACCGGTCTTCTCATTGCCACTGGATTGAGTCTCTACGGCTGCGGAGACTCGGCGTCGGTCAACCCAGCGGTAGAACTCTCCCGCTTGACGGTCAGCCCCGGCACACTCGCACCAGCTTTTACTGGCGCGACGACTCAGTACAGCGTGGATCTTTCGAACAGCGTCACAACGACGACCATCACGGCTCAGCCGGCCGTATCGGGTGACACCGTGACGATCAATGGCCAAGCCTCCACCAGCCGTGTCATTACGCTGGGTCCGGCTGGATCGACGACCCCTGTCAGTATCGTCGTGTCGGAATCAGGCAGTAACTCGAGAACCTATACCGTGCTCCTCAACAGAGCAGAGTTAACGGGAGATAATTCGCTGCAGCGGTTGTCGATCTCCTCCGGGACTCTCGATCCCGCATTTGATCCGAATACGCTGAACTACACCGTCAATGTCGCCAGTGGCGTCGCCACTATGAGGGTAACGCCCACGGCACAGGATCCTGCTGCCACACTCAGAGTGAACGGGCAAGCCGCCACCTCCGGTCAGGCCCAAACCATTCCCTTGAGCGATCCTGGACAGAGCACCGTCGTCAGCATCGTTGTGACCGCCCAAAACGGTACGCCGCAACAGTACACCCTGGTCGTCTCTCGCGCAGCCCTCGGCGGGAACAATAGCCTCCAGAGCTTGCGCGTCTCACCGGGATCTCTGTCTCCCTCGTTCAGCGCAAGCAGAACAAGCTACGGCGTCAATGTCGGCGGAAGGGTTGAGAGTATTACGGTAACCGCCGCTCCTCAGGATGCAAATGCGAATCTGACGATCGAAGGACAAAACACAGGGTCGCGGTCCATCTCTCTGCCACCAGGGCCATCGAGTACCGAAGTCGAAGTGGTCGTGACCGCTCCGAATGGAATCCCCAAAACATACTTCATCACCGTAAACCGCGAGGCGCTTTCGGCAGATAACAACTTGGAAGCCCTCAGCGTGTCCCCAGGCGCTTTGGATCCTGCCTTTTCTGCCGGCACCACGCAGTACAGCGTCGAGGTGGCAACCGGTGTCACCAACATAGATGTGACGGCGACCAAATCCGACCCCAATGCCGTGATCTCTGGGGATGTGCCCAACGGTGGGCAAGCGAATATTCCGCTCGACGGACCTGGGACCAGTAAGACGGTGTCAATGATCGTAACCGCACCGAATGGGACCTCAAAAACGTACAGAATCACTGTCAACCGAGCGGTGCCTTCAAGCGATAACAATCTGTCGTCACTGACCGTGACACCCGGCAGTTTGACTCCAGGCTTTTCTCCGAATACCCTGGACTATGATGTCAGCAGCAGCGCCGCCAGCGTGACCGTCTCCGCGACGAAGTCCGACCCCGACGCCGTCATGTCCGGTAGCGTGGCTGCCGGCACGGGGGTCCCAACAGGGTCGGCAACCATCTCGCTCGGCGGGCCAGGGATAACCACACGGATATCGATCACCGTCACTGCACCGAATGAGAGCTCAAAGACTTACAGGATCACGGTCAGCAGACCGTTCCGCTAGAATATTGCGACTCGTTTTCGTATTCCTCGTCCGACGAGACAAGCCCATTTCGGAGAGCCGAGGGAAGTGCATGTTGACCTGAGCAGTAGGATCCGCTATACGATAGATCCCTGCTCGGCTTTGCGAACGTCGTGATAGCCGAATCTTGAACCCTCTCGTAGTCTCGCGCTTACCGTGTGGGTTCACCGGAACAGGCAGATCACATTCCATGCACCTAAAGCAAGCTACGGGTATAACCGGCATCATATGAGATCCCCATTCACTGCAGCTGGACAATATTATTCAGCCGCCATTCTTGTCGTGATATTCGCCTTGGGTGCCTCTGGCTGTGCGGACACAGCCTCGATCACCGAGGAAGCCCAACTCGCCAGCTTGACGGTCAGCCCAGGGGACCTCAATCCAGCTTTTTCGAGCAGTACCACTAGATATGATCTCAAAGTGTCGTCCTCGGACGACAGCGTCACGATACGAGCCAATCCTCAAGATAGTGCCACGAAGATGACCATGAATGGCGTTGCGACCAATGCGGAGGAAGCACGCTCCTTTCCGCTCCCGCAGCCACCATCGATTACACCCATCACAATCGTCTTGGCGGCGCCGAGTGGAACTCAGAAAACCTACCTCGTCTTTGTGGAGCGGCCCGTGCCACCGGCTCCACCGAGCAGCAACAATAATTTGTCGGCATTGAGTGTGACATCAGGCAACGTGATTCTCACCTTGGATCCTCCCTTTGCGCCGGGCACGCTGAGTTACACCGTGGACGTCGACAGCAATGTCGGCAGTGTGACCGTCTCCGCGACGAAGGCCGATCCGAATGCCGCGATGACCGGTTCAGTGACGGCCGGTGCCGGGCAAGCGACCGGTCAAGCGCCCATTACCCTCAACGGAGCAGGATCCCCCACACCGATATCGATTACCGTGACTGCACCAAATGGAAATGCGCAGGAATACAGAATCACCGTGAATCGACTCAAACCATCGAGCAACAATAATTTGTCGGTATTGGCGGTGACACCAGGTGCTTTGGTACCGCCTTTTGCTCCGAACAGGCAGAACTATACAGTGGTTGTCGATATCACCGTTGGTAGTGTGGTCGTCTCCGCGACGAAGGCCGACCCAGATGCCGTGATGTCCGCATTGGGTTCGGTGATCGCTCCCAAGGGGATCCCAGTCGGTCAAGTAACCATTAGGCCTGGGCAAGGGCCTGTGGCGATCATCGTAGTCGCACCGGATGGAAGCCAAAAGACGTATACCATAAGCGTGGTGGTCCAGCCGTTCCGCTAGACGCAGTGCAGGTCGATATGACGGCGTAGGACCGCCTAGTGGAGGGAGTGGATCTTACCGCTTCGGATCCAGCTCGATCAGTCCCTTGCGGATGGCGGTGATGGCGGCTTGTGTGCGATCGTAGACTTGTAGTTTGTGGAAGATGTTCCGGACGTGATTCTTCACGGTCTTTTCGCTCAAATCAAGGCTATTGGCGATCTCCTTGTTGGTTTTCCCATCCGCCACCAATCGTAAGACGGTGATTTCACGCTCGGTCAAATCATGTTCGGCCCACGCCGACTTCTTCCCTTTCTTTTGAGCCATCAGTGAGAATTCGGCTAAAATTTTACTGGCGACCGAAGGATGAATCAACGATTCGCCGCGATAGATCGCACGAATGGCCGCAACGATTTGAGACGACTCGGAGTCTTTCAGCAAGTACCCCGTCGCCCCCGCTCGCACGAGGTCGAAAATGTATTGTTGCTCCTCGTACATCGTTAACGCGACGATGCCGATGTGCGGAAACTCGCGCTTGATTTGTCGCGTGGCCTCGACCCCGCCCATTCTCGGCATGCTCACATCCATGAGAATCACATCGGGAAGCAACGTACGGGCTTTATCGACGGCCTCGACCCCATCCTGTGCTTCGCCGATGACGTGAATATCCTCTTTGGTTTTGAGAATGGCAGCCAATCCTTCTCGGACCACCCGATGGTCGTCGGCGATGAGGACTTTAATCTTCTCCATTGCCTATCTCCTCCTTATTGCCCAACGGCACTTCAACGATGAGTTTGGTGCCTTTCCCCGGTTTCGATTCTACACGGCCTTCTCCGCCGACTAATCGCGCTCGCTCCAAGATACCCTTGATACCAAAATGGTCCCACTTTTCAGGGTCACGGAGCACCGTCTCCATATCAAAGCCGACTCCATTGTCGGTAATCGTGACTCGTAGTAAGTCCACATCCATGTCCAGCTTGATCGACACACGGTCGGCTTTGGCATGTTTTTCAACGTTACTCAGCGCTTCCTGGATGATGCGAAAAAGAAAGACCTTGGTTCGTGGGAAAAGAATCTGCTCATCCCCCGTCACGGTAAACTTCGTGGCAATGTGCGTCTGAGTCTGGTACGACGCAAAATAATTCGTCAGGCCAGGAATGAGATCCATTTTTTCATAGTGCAGCGGACGAAGATTAAAAATCACTTGGCGGGCTTCCTGAATCGCCAGCTTGAGTTGAGCCTTGCTCTCCTTGATGGTGGCCAAACTGGCTCGCGGGTTCTTCCGGATCAACTGCTGACAGAGATCCAACTTGAAGTTCACACCCGCCAAAATCTGCACGAATCCGTCGTGGATTTCACAGGCGATTCTGGTTCGTTCGTCCGTCACGGCTGCGCCCGTTTCTTTCACGTAGAGCCGATAGAGAGACTGATATTTGTTCAAGGTCTTCTCGATCTCCGCCGTCGCGCGAATACGAGCCTCAATCAATTCCCACATGAATTTTGCGCTGGCGCCGCTGATGATGGTCACCCCCATACGGTGGAAATCTTGGAGAAACTGCCAGACTTCCGCATCACCAGACACATCGATGATCAAGTCGACACGCTCCATCGTCAACAACTGCCGATAGTCGTGGGTAATCGGAATCTTCAACTGTTTAGCCAGATCCAGACCGGGCGCTTCCGGACTGATCTCCGCCACACCGACGATCTGCACAAGAGGGTCATTCGCAAAAATCTCCATCAGCGCCGTGCCACCTCGACCGGCGCCGATAATGGCGACGCTCGTCGCCACCGAAGTCGGCGTATTGCGTCGCCCGCGCTGAGAAAGTGGTTTGATCATCGGATTAAAACTTCCCTCACTCAGCTCATCACCTACCTGAACAGCAGGACGTGGGAAGAGAATAGTGCGAACGAAGCTGGGGAAAACTGAGAACAGTGCGGGTCTGAGGTTAACGTTCGCGTCCTTGCTGAGCCAACGTCTTCAACTCGTCCATGAATTGCTCGATGTCCTTGAACTCTCGATAGACGGATGCAAACCGGACATAGGCAACCTGGTCCAGTTGATGCAGCTCTCGCATGACTTCCTCGCCCACCACCCGGCTTTCGATCTCCGTTTCGCCCATTTCCTGAATCCGCTTCTCGATCCGGTCGGTCACGGCTTCGATCGTTCCGGTGCTGATGGGACGTTTTTCACAGGCTTTTTTCATCCCGAGAAGGATTTTGGTGCGGTCGAAGGACTCCCGGCGACCGTCCTTCTTCACCACGACCGGCAAAATTTCTTCAACTCGCTCGTACGTGGTATAGCGACGCTTACAACTCAAGCATTCACGGCGTCGACGAATGACCTCGCCTTCCTTGGCCATGCGAGAATCGACCACCTTGTCTTCGAGCTCATCGCAGAAGGGACATTTCACTGGAGGCGACCTGCCCTCTCGCTATCGGCTGACCGCTAGTAGGGATGAAAGATCGGGAACCGAGCACATAACGCCTTCGCTTGCATACGAACTTCTTCGAGCACGTCTGATTCCTGCCGATGCTGGAGAACACGGTCGACTAAGCCAACGATTTGTTTCATCTCAGGTTCGCGCATCCCGCGCGTGGACACGATCGGCGACCCCAGCCGAATGCCGCTGGCGACGGCTGGTGGCTTTTCGTCGTAGGGCACGGCATTCTTATTGACGATAATTCCGGCCGCATCAAGCGCCGCATCGGCCTCTTTCCCCGTGATTCCTTTGTTTGTGAGATTCAGGAGCATCAAGTGCGTATCGGTTCCGCCGGAGACGATCTTGTAGCCGCGATCCACGAATTCTTTGGCTAATGTCTTCGCATTAGCCAGGACTTGTTGCTGATAGCGCTTGAAGGATGGAGACAAGGCCTCCTTGAAGGCCACCGCTTTGGCGGCGATCACATGCATCAGCGGTCCGCCCTGCAGACCCGGAAAGACGAGCTTGTCGACTCCCTTTGCATGCTCGGCTTTACACATCGTGACCCCGCCACGCGGACCGCGCAGGGTCTTATGAGTCGTCGTTGTGACGAAGTCGGCGTAGGGAACGGGATTGGGATGCAGGCCGGCTGCGATGAGTCCGGCGATATGCGCGATATCGACGAGCAGATAGGCGCCGACCGATTTGGCAATCTGCTGGAATCGTGGAAAATCCAGCACGCGCGCATAGGCGCTGGCACCGACGACGATCATGCGCGGACGGCATTCCTCCGCGACCTTTTGGACGGCCTCGTAATCGATGGTTTCCGTCTGGCGATCGACTCCGTAGGAGAAGACTCGGAAGAGGATACCGGAGAAGTTGACCTTGCTCCCGTGCGTAAGATGGCCGCCCTGAGCGAGGTCCATTCCTAAAATGGTGTCTCCCGGTTTCAACACCGACAAATACGCGGCCATGTTGGCCTGCGAGCCTGAATGGGGTTGTACATTGACGTGCTCGGCTCCGAAGATCTCCTTACACCGCTGAATCGCCAAGTCTTCGACCGCATCAGCATGCTGACACCCGCCATAGTAGCGCTTGCCGGGATAGCCTTCCGCATATTTGTTGGTGAGCAACGAGCCTTGCGCCGCTAAGACCGCGGGGCTGGCAAAATTTTCCGACGCAATCAACAGTAATTTCTCACGTTGCCGGATTTCCTCCGCGTCAATCGCGGCACAGACCTCCGGATCTGCTGCCTTCAGGGCGTCCCAGGAACCAAGTGCATAGCTGTTCATCGTGTCCATCGTCGAATACCCTACGCTGATGGCTCTTCCGCTTCTTGCTTCTTCACCACGTGAACCTTCACCGTGGCCACCACGTCCCTCGGCATCTTGATGGGCACAGACACCGTGCCAAGTTCCTTGATCGGTTGTGCCAACTGGATCTTTCGCCGATCCACGGTCACACCTTGCGCCGAGAGTCCTTCGGCAATGTCCTTGGCGGTGACGGAGCCGAACAGTTTGTCGTCCTTGCCCACTTGCATCTCGATCGTCAGTGAGACCGCCGAGACCTTTTTGGCATGTGTTTCAATTTCGAGTTTTTCTTTCCTGGCCTTCTCGGCTGCCACACGCTTGACATGTTCGAACGCCTTGATGCTCCGACCGTCCGCCTCGACGGCCTTGCGCCGCGGTAGCAGATAGTTCCGTGCAAACCCATCGGCGACGTTAATGAGATCACCGAGGTGGCCTACCCCTTCCAGAGTCTCTTGTAGAATGACTTTCATACCGCTACTCCTTGCCTGATAAAGGAGCTGAGAATACTGGGGTGACTGCAAAAAGTCAATTCTGAAGGGGAGCCTTGAAGGCTATTCGGGGATCACACCGAGCGCACGACCCACCTTCGCGAATGCGGCCACGGCTTGTTTTAGTTGAGCGGTCGTATGGGCCGCCGACATTTGCGTGCGAATCCTTGCCTGCCCTTGCGGCACCACCGGATAGCTGAACCCGACCACGTACACTCCTTCTTTCAGTAAAGCCTCCGCCATCGACGTCGCAAGAGCGGCATCGCCTAACATCACGGGAATGATGGGATGTTCCCCCGGAACGAGCCGGAACCCGAGTTTAGTCAGCTCATCCCTGAAAAAAGCGGCGTTGGCCCGAAGCTGCTCTCTGAGATGATCGCCCTGTGTCACGAGATCGAACGCACACAATGCCCCGGCTGCTACCGGAGGTGGAAGCGCGTTTGAGAACAGATAGGGCCTCGATCGCTGACGCAACAGCTCGATGACCTCGGCCTTGCCGGAGGTAAATCCACCGGTTGCACCGCCAAGCGTTTTCCCCAATGTGCTTGTGACAATGTCGATTTTCTCCGCCACCCCGAAATGAGCCGGTGTCCCCTTGCCCGCTGGACCAAGAACTCCAGTGGCATGGCTGTCATCGACCACCACCGCCGCATCGTACCGTTCCGCGAGTGTTACGATCCGGTCGAGGGTAGCCAAATCACCATCCATCGAAAACACCCCGTCCGTGACAATCAGACGCAGGCGGTACCCGCTCGCTTCCTTGAGCCGCGCTTCCAGCTCCTCCATGTTGGAATGGGCATACCGAAATCGCTTGGCCTTGCACAGCCTGATGCCGTCGATCAAGCTGGCATGGTTCAACGCATCGCTGATGACGGCATCACGCTCATCCACCAACACTTCGAACAATCCACCGTTCGCATCGAAGCAGGAACTGTAGAGGATGGTGTCATCGGTCCCGAGAAACTCACTGATGGCCTGTTCCAGCTGCTTATGCAGATCCTGCGTACCGCAAATAAACCGCACCGAGGCCATGCCATAGCCGTGTGTGTCCAATCCATTTTTTGCAGCCTGCACAATGGCCGGATGATTCGCGAGGCCCAGATAATTGTTGGCGCAGAGGTTCAGTACTGAACCTTGAGCCACTTGGATGTCCGAGCCCTGAGGACCTAAAAGACGCCGCTCGAATTTATACAGGCCTTTGGCGCGAATGTCGGCGAGCTGGATTTCGAGGGCTTTTTTGAAGGACGAATAGGCCATGGATAGACAGGACTGAGAGATGAGGACTGAGGGTCGAGCGAGGGGCAAGCCTGCTTTTCTTTCAGTCCTCAGTCCTCATACCTCAGTCCTAATTATGGGATCAACACCACTTTGCCGCACTGCCCCGACTGGATCAAGTCGAACCCGGTCGCAAATTCCTTTAGTGGAAATGAATGCGTGATGACCGGCCGAATATCGAGGCCTGCTTTGAAGAGGCCCGCTAACCGATACCAGGTCTCGAAAAGACGCCGGCCGGTAATTCCATAGACGCGGATACCTTTAAAAATCATCTCATTCGGCAAGTCAAAGCAGATGGGCCCCGTGGGAATGCCGAAGAGAGTCACACGCCCGCCGTTCTTGACGGCTTGGAAGGCCTGATGCAACGCTGTGGGATTTCCTGACATCTCCAGCGCGGCATCGACTCCTTCCCCGGCTGTGATATCGAGGATCGCGGCCGCAATGTGTTCAGGCGAGTCCCCCTTCGCATTGAAGACATGGTCCACCCCAACCTGCTTCGCCAAACCAAGCCGATAGTCACTGATATCCGACGCAATAATGGTGGCCGCCCCAGCCGTCCGTGCCACGGCAGCGGCAAACAGCCCCGTTGGTCCGCACCCCGTAATCAGCACCGTATGCCCGGTCAGGTCTTCAGCCAGCGCTGCGTCAACGGCATTGCCCAGCGGCTCCTGTACGCAGGCTAGTTCGGGTGGGATCTGCGGATCTGTGCGCCACAACACATTTTCAGGCAAGACGACATACTGCGCGTACGATCCGTCTCGATCGATCCCCAAAATTTTGTAATTCTTACACACGTGCGCCTGGCCCGTGCGGCATTGAAAGCAGGCCCCACACGTCAAATGCGATTCGGCAGCGACATACTCACCAACCTTGATGAGGGATACATCGCGCCCCACCTCCACCACGTGGCCGCACAGTTCATGGCCGATAATCCTTGGAGGATGGATCCGCCGCTGCGCCCATTCGTCCCAGCGGTAAATATGGACGTCCGTTCCACACAGCGAGGTGGCAGCGACTTTTACGACGACATCATGGGGACCTGGCGCGGGGTCGGCCCACGTGGTGAGGGTTAAGCCTGGCCCAGCGGTACTTTTGACAAGGGCTTGCATGCATGCATTGTATACCAAGTTCAACCGTTGGCCCCTATTGTTTCCATGAAAGAAACGAGTTGCGCCACAGTCTCAGCGATGGGTAGGATGCCGGAATTATGCTCTCTCCCACTGCGAGACGTCTGATTATCGTTGCCGGGCTGTTGGGAGTGACAGTGTATCAAGCCCCCGTTCACGCGAACGCGCAAGCAGAGCCACGCCCTGTACTGTTTCAGACCTTTGCTTCTGAAGAACAATGGGTCACGTTCGACTTTGTTGGTTCGAATGTCTCTGGAAATCTCCAACTCGGTCAACCACTTGAATTGTCAATGACCCTTGGCGGAGTTGCCCCGGACCCCATGCCGTTGGTGGCTATCTGTGAATCGGCCCACTTTGAATCACAGATCGTGACCTTCAAATCTGATCCTGCTTCACCAGTGATGAAAGCGACGACCACCCTTGCGCCTGTCACGCACGATCAGCTCTCACCCAGCCAAAAATTTTTCCGACTCCACGTGACGTTCGCCCGGTCAACGGAAACGAAATTCGAACGCGTGATGACTCGGATTGTGTATCTCACACTCGGTGACACCAAGCCCGCTGGTGAGGAACAGACATCGCTCACCACCAAGCAAGACCAAATAAGTGAAAGAGATCTCGCCGTTGACCAAGCTGAACCTACGCTTGATGCCATCCCCCTGGGCAACGATCAGCTGCTGATGGAGGAAGACCTCCTGCCGTCTCGTTCTGTACAACCGATACCGGTCTATTGGCGCCATGTCCGTGACCTCCTGAGCCGGAGCTGGAACCGCACCGCCCTGACCATGCCACACTCCTCACCTCAACAAACCGTGCATGTGCAATTTCGGCTCTATCCCGGCGGACGAGCCCAGTTGATGCAGGTTGTAGATGGATCCGGCGCCTCCGAGATTGACCAAGCCGGCATCCAGGCGATCGCCGATGCGCACCCCTTCCCCCCGTTCCCTCTGGGTGTCGGAAACGAGCCTATCGAGATCCGGGTGCAATTACAGACCGGCTCCAAAGCCGGGGTACGTGACTTCCGCACCGGCACCCCCCAGAAGCCTGAACGAAGAGCCAACGCACTAAAGCAATGAGCCGGCCGCGCATGGAGGCGTTCATGAAGGAATCACATCACACAGGAATACAGCTCAGATCCAGCTGGATGTGGGGCATGGTGATGGTGGGGCTCTTCACACTCTTCCCCATCGGCGCCGCAGCGGAAACAGCTCGCTGGGACATCGATCCGGATCACTCAGCGATTGAGTTTCGCGTCGCGCACATGGTGGTGTCCAAAACGTCGGGGCGATTCACGGACTACCGCGGATT
>CABVRV010000108.1 GCA_902500755.1 uncultured Nitrospira sp. | reverse complement strand
GGCAGCATCAAACGACACTATACACAACCGTATGCCTTAGGCCACGAGATCGTGCATTCGTGGATCGGGAATTCGGTGTTCAATCGTGACGGTCACGGCAACTGGGTTGAAGGATTGACGACCTACTTGGCCAATTATTACTGGCATGAATTGGTCCAGGATGACCGCCAAGCCTTGGAGCAGAGACGAATGATGCTGCAAGGATACAATCTCTATGTGAAGCCGCAAGACGACTATGCTGTGTCACAGTTTTTTAGGAAGCACGACGAGAAGGATAATGCCATCGGGTATCAAAAATCGGCCTTTGTCTTTCACCTGCTTCGCCGAGAAATTGGCGATGAGCCGTTTTGGCGAGGCTTGAAGACATTTGTCCGTCAGTATCGCAATCAACCGGCGGATTGGGAATCGATCGAGAAGGTCTTTTCCCGTGAAAGTGGGCAGAATTTACGGTGGTTTTTTGAACAATGGGTCGAGCAGCCAGGCGCACCCCTAGTCTCTCTTGAAGACGCTCGCGCTCGCAGGGTGAAAAAGGATGGAGGCCAAGATATCTGGCAACTGACCATCCGAATCCAGCAGTCGGAGAAACCCTATCGGTTTGCGATGCCCATCAGGGTTGTGATGGAGGACACCATCGAAGTGAGATCGGTGATGCTGAACCCTTCTCGCGTCAATATCGTCGAGCTCGTACTGCCCACTGCGCCACTGTGGGTGGAACTTGATCCGGAGATGATGATGTTCCGGCGGTTGGCCAGGCATCAACTGCCGGCTGTCCTGAACAGTTACGTCACCGATTCAATTAAGACGGTGATGCGGGCGTTTTCTGACCCTGCTTCTCCGCTGGTGCAGATCGTGTCTCGTATCGAGGAGCACGAACCGACGGATTCACAAAGGACGAAGGTGGTTGCGCTTGAAGGCCATGCGCTTCCTCGTGAAGGCTCGGTCCTGATACTTGCTGATGCCGATCAGGGGCCAGCAGTTCAATCAGTCGTGCTAGAGTCATGCGGGGACCGTGCCGCCATCACGGATACCGGTTTTCGGATTGATGGCCAGAGCTATGAGGGGTCAAACATGGCTGTGTTGTTCTCTTGCCATCGGGCGAATGTCCCCGGTAGCGTCATGACGGTCCTGTATGGGGTGACCTCCGACGCGGTTGCGAAAGTGGCTCGGCTCCTGTTTTATTACGGGTGGCACAGTTATGTGATTTTTCAAGACGGTACTGTGAAGAAGCGAGAGATATGGCCGGGACATGAGGACACGATGGAGGTACGGATTGATGACATGTCGTAGGATCGTCGGAGTCTGGGTAGTGGGGCTCTGCGCGTTGATGGGCACTCCTGAGTTCGGAATGACGGCTGATCGGGGGAACGAATCGATTGCGCCCGCTGATTCTACGGAACAGCATTTGGCGAATGTCCGTCAGCTGACCTTCGGCCGTAAAAACGCGGAAGCCTATTT
Organism: uncultured Nitrospira sp.; assembly: GCA_902500755.1. Taxonomy (GTDB): domain Bacteria; phylum Nitrospirota; class Nitrospiria; order Nitrospirales; family Nitrospiraceae; genus Nitrospira_D. The sequence goes on along the minus strand of CABVRV010000108.1, from coordinate 9,895 downwards.
CTCCTTCGACGGGACCAAGCTGATCTTTCAATCGACCAACGATTGGACCAAGGATGCCCAGGCGACACCCTTGAAGCCGGCCGCCAGTGGGCTGGGTTGCTATCAAATGTATGTGATGGACTTGCAAAGCGAGACCCTGCGGTTGGTCAGCACCGGTGTGGGCGCGACGACATGCGGCTACTTTTTCCCCGGTGACCGACGTGTGCTCTATTCCTCCACACACGCAACCGGGCCGAATTGCCCCCCGCAACCGAAGCGGGACGGGGCGTACCGATGGGCGCTCGACGACTATGACATCTACTCGGTCCGCATCGATGGTCAACAAGTGCAGCGGTTGACCGCCACACCAGGCTACGATGCAGAAGCCACGATCTCGCCGAATGGGAAAACGATCGTATGGACATCGGTGAAGGATGGGGATCTGGACTTGTATACGATGAATCTGGACGGCACGAACGTTCGACGCCTTACAGATGACTTGGGTTACGACGGCGGGGCATTCTTTTCACCGGACAGTACGCGCCTGGTCTATCGAGCGGCTCATCCGACCGACCCCGCAGAAATCACAAAGTATAAGGATCTGCTGGCGCAACGGCTGGTGGAACCCGGTCAGCTGGAAATTTTCGTGATCAATGTTGATGGCTCAGGCAAGAAGCAAGTCACCTCGAACCACGCCTCAAACTTTTCTCCCTACTTTCATCCCGATGGCACGCGCATCATCTTCTCTTCGAACCTAGAAACAAGAGGAGAAGGAGGTCGCCCCAGTTTCCACCTGTATCTGGTGCGTGACGACGGGACGGCCACGGAGCGCATCACCACCGAAGGGCATTTCAACAGTTTTCCCATGTTTTCTCCGGACGGCAAACGTCTCGTCTGGGTGTCGGATCGAAATGCCAAGACTCCGGGCGAGTTTAACGTCTTCCTAGCCGACTGGATTCCATAAGGCCGAGGGGATTGACGATGAGCGCTTGGTGACGAGTTCCGGGCATTCAGGAGTCGTTGAGACACATCCCACCCCCATGGGCGTATCCGCTCCGATACCTCTTAAAAAGATTTGGGCCCTCGCGGCATTCGGCTGTTCTTGTGCGGCATTGGTCATCAGTTTTCTCGGCTGGGCCCAGTTTGATCTGCCGATCACCAAGTATGTGCGATCGGTCACGGTGCATCTGCCATGGGACCAGCTCACCATTCCGTGGATGGCCTTCATAAGCAATACCGGTGATTGGATTGGCCAAGGGTGGCGTCTCGTCTTGTTGAGCATTCTGCTCCTCACAATTGCCTGGCTTATGGAGAAACCAGCGATCAAGGTCGCCGCCATTCAGTCCCTCGTCGCGCATGGAATTGCGGCGGTCCTGGCCAACGTGCTGAAACATCTCATCGGTAGGCCTCGCCCGAAGTTCGTTCATTCGGGGGACTGGCAGATGGCGATATCCTGGGTGTCAGGATTGGATTCGTTTCCGTCCGGGCACAGCACGGCCAGTTTTGCCGTTGCGACCGTGCTGGCGAAGCGATTTCCCGTCTGGGGCCCGTTGTGTCTCAGTGTCGCGGCTTTTGTGGCCCTCAGCCGTGTGCTTCGTGGATCGCATTTCCCGACGGATGTGGTTGGGGGCGCGGTCGTGGGCATTCTCAGCGGATCGCTCGCTGCGGCTCCACTCAAAGCATGGCGCACTTCATTACAGGATGGATGTCGACATGCGGCGATCGGAGTCTCGACGGTCTTCGCTGTACTCTGGACGCTGTCTCACAAAATGGATGGTGGACTCATGGGCATGCTGTTTGTGGCGTTAGGTATTGTCGCAGTAGTGGGTGGTCTATGGATTCGACGGACCTATTGGGTCAGCCAAGAGCGGGCTGCGAGAATCTGGCAATCGATGACCTCCCTATGTCTGATTGCGTATGGGCTTGCGGCCATGACGACATCTCCGCTCGTACTCTCCTCTGTGGGATTTATGTGTCTCGCATGTTGGTTCGATGCCATTGGGCAGGCTCATGGAAGTCTTGAAGAATCGCCGAACTGGTTCGTCGTCCAAGAAAGCGCGTTACTTGGAGGCGTGGTTCTTGCCGCTCTCATCCTCGTTAATGCACGCGGCGTGTTGCCGCTTTAGTAACATGCGTTGGGGGATCAATCAGCGAATTGGCGTGCTGCTGTTCCTCAGTTGATGCGGCCATCAGGGATTCTGGCTCAGCCTAGTGTCCAAGCGACGTGGGTGGAGTTGCCGGGGGAATTTCCTTCGTATCATGAGGAATGTCGACCATCTGCTCGTTACTCAACAAGACATAGCCATGGCGTTTGAGAATCGGTTGAAAATCAGCCGCTTCTTTCGGCAAGGCATCCTGAGACGATTCAGGCAGCAGAATCATCGTACGACCTTCCTTACTCAAGGCGGTACGTAGGCGGTCGAGTTCGTTGGAAGGAATGAACAGCACGGGGCGTCTCGCATAGAACGCAGTGGATGGCCTCGTTGTCGCGAATGCAATCAGTTGTTCGGTTGGATGTAGGTTCAGCCCGGCCGCATAGGCCAATTCCTGCGGTGGGGCGATGGCATAGCGATTGAGACCAGGAACAACGGCGAGGATGGCCAAGAGAAAGACGCTCGCGAGTGCTGCGCCGGCCACCCCAAAGGTCAGGTGGCGCTTCGTATCGTTCAGCCCCCAATAACCGATGAATCCCATGGCGGCCACGACGATGATCGCACCGAGATAGGGACCGATCCCCAGGTCAAATTGGGTGGCAAGTGGAAACTCTTTCACCATCTTTCCTGAGAATGTGTGGAAGAGGAATGGGGCACTCGCGAGCCCGATTGCCACCAGATAGCCGATTCCCATCATGAAGTGGATTGATCCGCGCAGTCCTTTGGTCAAGGGCTCTTTCAGACTTTGAGCCCAATAGGAAGCGGCGAGAAGGGCGCAGGCGGGAAACAACGGACCGATATAGTGAGGGAGGCGGGTGGACGACAAGCTAAAAAAGATGAATGTCCCGATCACCCACAAGCCTGCAAACCATTCCAATTCATGACCGGATCCCGGCGGTTCTTTCTTTTCAGGCGAGCCATTCCGCACGTGCAACAAGCCGGGTGATTCTCGCCAGGTTGCATAGGCTCGGTAGAATGCAGCAGGTAACAGCGCACTCCAAGGATAAAAGCCCAGGAGTAAGACGGGAAAATAGAACCACCATCCTCCCCCGTGTCCTTCCATCGGCGCGAGGAATCGTCCCACTGTGTGAACCTTGGCTTGAGACGAATAGGCATCGCCATGGATCACAAGCATGGCGACATACCAAGGGCCAGCCAGAATGAGAAATAGCAACGTGCCTGCGATGGGAGCGCCTCTCTGCCAAAAGACCAGCCATTGCCGAGTGGCGAGAAGGTAGAGAAGGGCAGTCATCAGCGGGACGGCAAATCCCACCGGTCCTTTCGTCAAAGTGGCGAAGGCCATGCCGGCATAAAATCCCCAGATCCAATGTCGCCCAGCACCCGTTTCGTGGAGACCGAGCCAAAAACTATAGAGCGACAACGTGGTGAAGAAAATCAGCACACTATCGGTAATGGCCATTCGTCCGAGCGCCAGGATCTCGATATTCAACAGCAACATCAGCGCACCGACCAGACCCACGGTCGGGCCGCGAAGGCGGGACAGAAACCAGTAGTGCATCACGATCAATGCCACGCCGAAGAAGGCGGACGGAGCGCGCGCCGAAAACTCATTCACCCCAAACACATGGTAGGACACGGTCATCAGCCAATAGACGAAGACCGGTTTCGCAACGCGTAGTTCGCCGTTGAAGGTCGGAGTCACGAGATCCCCGGATGCGAACATTTCACGACCGGCTTCAGCATTTCGGCCTTCGTCGCGATCGGTCAATCCCATACTGCCGAGGCCGATGAAAAACAATAGACCAGCCAAGAGCGTCAGAACCAGCAGCTGGATGGGTTGCGATGAGCTCTGATCCATAGTGGGTGGTGGTCGTTATCCGTGAAGGACGGAACGGGTCCGGTTGAGGTGAACGGCAGAGCCTCTCATGCCTGTGGCCGCGGCGGGTTCTTCGTGTGATCGGTGCGGTGAATGAGGATCAGGTTGCGCAGATACACCACCGCCCCGAGGCTTTGCCCGGAAATAAACACAGGGTCCTTGCGGTAGATTGCGTAGGTGAGCGTAATCAGCCCTCCAATGAGACTCATGTACCAGAAGGAAATAGGCACCCGGCTCTCCGAACTGCGCTCGGAGGCAATCCATTGCACCAACCAACGACCAAAAAACAGTCCTTGGCCGAGAAAGCCGATACCGAGCCAGATGGTCTCAGTGCTCATGGGAGGTTGGAAAGAGGGCCGTCATGGTACATGTGGATGGTAGTGGAATTGCCGGGGGCGATACAACGTCCGTCATTTGTCACGGAATCTATAGAGCAACACACGGTTCTGCATCCAACGTACGGCGATCAAATCATACAGCGACTTGAACAAGCGGTTCCCCATGCCGTACTTCGAGACGCCGTGGATGCGGGGAGAATGACGCACCGGCACTTCCGTGACCGTGAAACCATGCATGAGCGCGAGCGCCGGGAAGAATCGATGCATGCCCTCAAAGAGCCGGATACGTTCCAGCACGGGGCGCCGAAAGACCTTGAGCGGGCATCCCGTATCGTGGACACCATCATGAGTAAAAAAGTTTCGCACAGGGTTTGCAATCCGGGAGGAAAGCATCTTCACGAAGCCGTCCTGTCGTTGTTGTCTCCATCCGCAGACGAGGTCGTGTGAGGCGGTATAAGGAAGCAGCCTCAAGATATCTTCGCTATCTTGTTGAAGATCGCCGTCGATCTGAATGATGATCTCGCCCGACGATTGCCGAAAGCCCGCATCAAGCGCGCACGTTTTGCCGTAATTGCGGTCGAAGTGGAAGACGCGCACGCACGCATGTTCCCGTGCCAAGCGGTCCAATTCGTCGCTGCTCCCGTCACTGCTCCCGTCGTCCACAAAAAGGATCTCATAAGGCCGCGAGCTGGACAATTCATGAGAATCCATGACTTTCACGAGACTTGCGATGAGGGGAGATAGATTGTCTCGTTCATCCTTGATTGGGATGACTACGGAGGCCCAAGGGCTGGAAGGCGGTCTCATAGTGCGCAAAAGCTCCAGCAGCAGCCGGAGAGGAGATGATTAAGGAGGGCATTCTAACGGAAGGTCGAGAGTGGGTCAAACGCGTAACTAGGATGGACGACTAGCCGGGGAGAACTTACTTACTGGACGCCACGATGGTGAAACGCATTGTGCCCATGAGGCTCATCTCGTTCACTTGCTCGCCTGCATGGATCTCGACTTTGTACCGTCCCGGTGTCCAGCCCCTCTGTGGGGGCGACAACTTGAGATACCCGCTTTCATCCTCCAGGGCGATGTGCATCGCGTCTTCGCTGACGATCGTCCCGGGCGGGAGACCGGCCACCTGTTCGGGCATGCAACGGCCGAAGACCGTGAAGGCTTGATAATGTTGGTGCAGCGAGAACACGATAAAAATGGCGGCCGCATCAGCGCGAAAACGTTCGGTTGGTTTGATCGGTACGATTTCATGAGTTCGAAGAGGCCCCAGGCGCTCCTCAAAGTCTTCCGCCATGGCGATTGAGCGAAACATGCCCCGTGGAGGAGCATCGAAATCGTAGACGTTGACGTCCTCTGTGCGGTTTTGAAACTCGGAGATCGGCACGTTTTCGGTGAGGGGGAACTCTTCGCCAGGCGCAGCTGAGCACCACAGCAGAACGGCCATCATCACACCGCCGGCCAGATGAAATTCTCTGGTCGTCATGCCTGTCTGCTACACCGGTCGAGGGGAAGCTGTCAAGAAATCGGCGAGCAAGTGGCCCATTGCGGCATTTTCGAGGCATCTGTTAGGATTTCGGCTACTGAACGGACAATTCGTCGAACATTTTCACTGGTGACTCAACGTTATGTTGCAAGACGCTGACGCCCTTCCCCAGTTGATCGGGGAATACAAGCCGCTCGACCAATGGCAGATCCATCTCAACCAGCTCTTTTATGGATTGCGGGGGGACAAACTGCGATCCTATTACCAGACGTTCGCATCGGCGGACTTCCGACTGGCCCATGCGTTGGCGGCCGATTATTACGAACGCGTCACCCAACGCGAAAAAACCCTAGGCGTCAGGCGCGAAGCGTCAGACGAACGAGGATCATTTTCACCCCGTACCCCTTACTCCTCACCGCTCATGATTCTAGAGCTCGGTCCAGGCAACGGCAACCTCGCCGCCTGTTTTCTTAGTCATCTCAAGGCGCTCGATAGACAAAAGGCCATCTATCCTCGTGTGCGGTACGTCATGGTCGATTGGGATCAACCGGTGCTGGATGGGGCTCTGGCCCATCCTGACCTGGCGGCACATCGAGATCGTGTGGAGACCACGTGCGGCTCGATTGAACAGGTGGCTGGAATCGCCGATGGGAGCGTTGATCGAATCTTCTGCAATGAATTGTGGAATGATCTGCCGACAAAGTTGTTGGCGAAACACGGCGGTGAGGTCGAGGAGGAGTACATTCGTCCCAACCTGAGCGAATCACACCATGCCAAGATTCAGGATTGGTCGATGTTTGTTCGTGCTTTTCAGGAGAAGGATCTTGCAACGCTGAAGGCTTTCCCGCCGTTCCTTGATGAACTGGTTTGGGAAAAAGAATATCGCAAAGTCGAGTGGAAAGACGTCCCGTATCGGAAAATAGTTGTCGAATTTCTTCAGTCCATCGACCAAGAAGTGTTGGTTCCGGTCAACATCGGTGCCTATGCGACTCTTAAAGAAGCCAAGCGACTCCTCGCCCCGGATGCCATTGGGTTCAGTGCCTTCGATGCGGGCACCCAGGACCTGAACGTGCTCAATGATCCGGAGAAACCCTGTTACGGCCAGTTCGGTGGGCAGTACAGCTTCATGATCAACTTTGCGCTGGTCGAAGCCGTAGCCAAGCATCTCGGGATGAAACAGATGACATTCGAATCGCAGCGGGAATTCGTCGGGCGGTCGTTGAATACCAACGTCATGACGCTCATGGATGTGTTAGCTACCCATCCCAGTGCAGGCCCCAAGCTCCAATCCTGGGAACAGGATCGACTGGTCCTGAAGACCATCAAAGCGTTGAACGAAACGTTTGAGAGCCCGTATCGTCGCCGGCTCGAATTTCCGCCTGGGACGAACATGCCACCAGAAGAACGGGAGACCGTAGGCGCCATTCTGCGAGCGCTGAAAGAGAATGGTATTCCCGATACCGTGGCCTACCTGACCGAAGAAGAGCTGACCCACGCGCAGAAGGATATAGAAGATCTCGGTTACGAGCACGAGTCCATTCAGATGGCCTTGAGCGCCCCTCCCAGCGTAATCGAATATTGCCACTTCGCCTGTAAGTAACGTTACGTTACTCAGCTGGTTAATCGACAACTTTCCTGGACCGTTTGGTGACGGAACGACCTGGAGAAGGTGAGATGATTGTCAGCCCGTCGGAGTCAAAGGAGCGATCAGCAGGGAACTTAATGGGCTGGCGAGCAGGGGAGCAAGTATCAATCCGAACTGCGGGAAATGATCTTGTAACGATAGGAACAAGCCGTGATCTTTCAGCCATTGATCAGGTTCTGGCTCGGCCGACTTAGAAGGCCGTTCCAGCAGTAGCGCCTCGGCTCGCCTTGCTAGAAGGAGGGCGGCGGGTAGGTAGGTAGCCACCAACATCAACGTAAAGGTGACGCCCCAGTAGAGGGTAATGGCGAGGGCTGTGCCCAGCACCGCCTCTTGACCAGCTTTGTCGGACACCAACGCCGCAGGCCACCGAAGCCAGGCTCCCATGTGCAGGATCCCGGAGACAAGAATGGCCGAGGCGGCGGTCAAGACCTCCTTTAACCGCTTCATCTGTGACGCATAAAATTTTGGATCGGGTGCCTGGCCTGAAATCGTCGGTGCAAGAGTGCTGCAAGCCGCCAGCAGGGCCACCACGGGGACGATCATGGATTGCACGTTCACGACGGACACCACCACCATGACGTAGCGCAAAAGATGCTTGCCGATCCGCTGGGGTCCCGCCTGACTGAGGTTGTCATAACTGAAGCCAAAGACGGCCCGGTAGAGGGTATACGTTTCATCGAGTGACCAAATAAAGGCCACCCCGCTTAGGGCAAAGACCATTCCGATGGCGGTGACTACCTGTAGCCGTGACCGCGAATGACATTGGTAAATGATCATCGTGCACAGGATGAAGGCATAAATCCCAGCCACCAACGCCACCACCACCGTGGTGAGCCAGATATACCGCGACTTGACCTCCACCAGAAAATGGGTGGCGTTGAACGGCTGTTCCAAAGCCTCTGAGGTTGAATGCATCAGTCGCTTGGTGAGGCCGTGAAAGTCATCGACCGTGATATTGGAACTGAACTCAAACAGGCCGATCGCAAGCAGCAGGATGAACACCGGGGGAATGATGAGGAGCAAGAAGCGATAGTCGGAAGCCGGTGAGGGAGCCGAGGGTGTCATGGTCTTCGGATATCACTCATGCAGACCTGATACGCAAGAACGAGGTGAGGCATCCTAGCACAGTTGTGCAGGGGGGACGAGGCAAGAATAGACGACGCAGGCGCCGCACCTGGTGACCGTGACGCTATCCGTTGACGTTATTGAAACGGATCCTTGCTTCCTGAAAAAGATAGCGGCCTCGTCGGGAGACCATTGGGAGCGACAGGATCCTGAACTGCATTCTAAAAAGCCAGGTCCACCTCAGGCGAGACTCTGAGGGGAAATCGAAGCGTTGGCAGAGGTGCCTATCGCTCCTTGAGTCGACCGACCGTGCTTTCCACCGATCGTTCGAGTTTGTCCGCTGCTCCACTCAAAGCGAGCTCAACCGTGGCGGCCTGATGGGTTACGGCGATGGGCTGGTGACCGGCTAGTCTAGCTTCCAGCACGCACCGAATGTCATCTCCCTTGGTCTTATGGCTGTTGGTATCGCTGAGATGCGCCTCAACTCGAGTAATTCGATCCCGAAATCGTCCAACCGCTCCCTCAACGCTGCTCTCAACAAGCGCGACGATTTCCTCACGTCCATGGATATGGTTATCCGTATTGACTTGAATCTGCATTCGACTCCCCCCTCACTTAAACTATTTTAAGCATGGACCCTACTCGCAGGGGACAAAAAAAGTCAATCGAGACAAGGCCACGGGACCTATCATTATCTTTGGGATAGATGATCGAAAGGAAAGAGGGGAATAGAGAAGGCTACAGATGCGAAGTCACCGGTGAGCATGCGGGGTGCGTCTAGAGACTTGACTTTGGTACGGCAAGCCAATAGGATCTTTGAAAGATAGTTCCAAAAGGAAAACTAGGGTTCCGGCTTTCTTCTTCGAGGAAGGAGCGTCTGGTCCAAGAGTTTTCGGCCTCTCCCATAACGAGGCTCCACGGAGGGATAAAAGCCCGGGAGATCATGTACTGAGGTACATGGCCTTTTGGGAATTTAACTTTCCGGCAGGAGACTTCGTTATGCATCTCCACCTCATTGTTCATTCCGTACCGGATCAGTCAGACCTACTGCTGAGTCGGAGAGGTCTATCATGGTAAGCCACGAAAGTCCGGATACGGTTCTCTCTGCGACCGCTACGCATCCTTCCGAGACCCTCCGCCGCAGTCTTACTCTCTGGAACAGTCTCACCATCGGTTTCGCAACGGTCTCACCGGTAGCGGGGCTCTATGCCATTATCGCGGTGCAGACGGTTGTGACGGGTGGCGGTTGGTTTCCGGCGTTAGCACTGTGTTTGGTGATGCAGCTGCTGGTCGCGACCGTGTATGCGGAGTTGTCTTCGCAGATTCCGATCGCGGGGGGCGCGTACAAATGGGCGAGACAGCTCGGAGGCGCCACCACCGGCACGTACGCCG
>CABVRV010000107.1 GCA_902500755.1 uncultured Nitrospira sp. | reverse complement strand
GCGAAGGCTGAAACCAGCATCAACAGGGTAGTTCGCGGAAGGTGGAAGTTCGTCATGAGTACATCGACGACCTTGAACTGAAATCCGGGGGTAATGAAGAGCCGACTCTCGCCAGACATCGGGGCTATTCCCCCTTTTTCTTTTGCCACGGTTTCAAGCGTACGAACAACGGTCGTGCCGACCGCCACGATCCGCCCCCCGGCCTGTTTGGTTTTCCGGATGGCATGTGCAGTCTCTTCGCTGATTGTGAATCGTTCTGCGCCCATCCGGTGATCCTCGATCCGCTTTGTCGTGACCGGTTTAAACGTTCCTGGACCGACATGGAGCGTGACGTTGGCCATGGTGATGCCCGATGCGTTCAACCGTCCAAATAGTTCTTCGGTGAAGTGAAGGCCGGCTGTCGGTGCGGCAATCGCACCCCCCTGTTTCGCAAACACCGTCTGATACCAGTGGTGATCCTTTTCCGTCGGAGCGCGCTTGATGTACGGCGGAAGCGGCATCATCCCATGGGCTTCGAAGAGCCGTGTGATTGGTTCTGGGCTCTCCACAATCACCTCAGTTCCCGTTGCATCTCGCTTGACGATCGTGGCGCAGGAGTGTTGATCGAATTCGATGACGTGCCCGACTCGGAAAGTGCCCTTAACCATAATTTCCCACCGATCTTCGCTGATCTCCCTCACGAACAACACTTCAACGGGCTTTCCAGTCGGTCTCTTGATTCCCGGCACCCGTGCAGCCAGCACCTTGGTGTCGTTCACGATGAGAAGATCGCCTGGCTTCAACAGATTCGGAAGATCAGCGACATGGCGATGGGTGAGTTGCTGCGTAGTTCGGTTGAGGGTCAGCAGTCTCGCGCGGTCGCGCGGCATGATCGGCTCTGCCGCGATGAGCGAGGGGTCAAATGGGAAGTCGAAGTCGGACAGGTCCATTACGAGGGTGGAAGAAGAGAGTGAGGCATAGGAGGGGCCTGAGTCAAAGCCGCGTCCTGAAGCTCCGTCCCGGGATAGTAGTAGCGAAGAATGCTGGAAAATGAGTACCCCAACTCTGCCAACTCTTTTGCGCCCCACTGGCAAAGTCCGACCGCATGGCCGGCGCCGTAGCCGGAAAGAATGAGTTCTTCCCCGATGGACTCGATCGTAAACTGGGTGCTCTGCACAATTGTATACCCGACCACTCTGCGCAGATCCTCTCCTCGAACGATGAGCTCCCCCTCGGAATGCACAACCCGCAGCCTCGCCACTCGCCCAGCACGACTATGGGCAACTGGAGAAATAGACTGGATTGTCCCGACCACAAATCCGTGTTTCCCTAAGTTCTTCTCCAGCACATCGAGCTTAATGGATGCTTTCCATTGATAAAAAGGAGACTCCAGGTCGAACGGGCATTCCACACCTTTCAAATAGGGCAGGTCCATCGACCATACATTCATCGCGTCTTCTGTGACACCGGCAGCAGTCGAGGAAAACGCCGCGTAGATGGGAGCCCCCTTGTGCGTCACAACCAGGCCGCGTGTAGACTCCACTGCTTGGGTGACTCGCGCATCGAGGCCCCGTCTGCCGCGATAAACCTGATCTTGGGTCCCAGCCGCCACGTCATAGTCGCGAGTGGCACTCAACATTTGTTGATACAACGCGTACGTTCTTGCAGCGACTGCCTGCACTTTGAGCATTTCGAGATGCCAGATCGCGTTAACCTCAGCAGGCACCACACCCTTCACATACTCCTCCAAATCAACGTAATTGATGACGTGCAGCCCTTTACCTCTCCGGATGAGTTTGATCGCCCCACTGACTTGCAGTGTGTCTTTTTCATCGCCCGCATGGTGCAGGGTCCGATTACTCTTTTGAGCAAGCCAGAGTTTTAGATCGTGACTCCCCGCCTTCAACGTCAGTTGATCAGTCACTACCGGTTTTCCGTTAAGAAGCAAGGCCCGACCACGAAACTGGATCCGCAGAGCCGACCGATACGACCAGACTTCATTGTGCCGATCCGTCACCCAAATGGGCTGATCACTCAAGACTTCCAATTGTTGGACATCCGAAGCCAACAGAACGCGAATCGATGGCGCTGCCTCGGCTTCCGGAATGGCGATAGAGCCGACCCAAAGCCCTAATCCAAGGGCGAAGGCCCAACGTCGGGTTGTGATTATCTGCGAAAGAACCATCCTATGAAATAGAATAGCAGACTTAGAAGAATGCTGAGGGCAATACTTGTCCCGATGGGAAAGTAGAAGCTAAAATTCTCTCGTTTGATGGAAATATCACCGGGAAGCTTCCCGAACCACCCGAACACGCTTCCGAGACCGGGAATTCGGTCGACGAGAAGGAACAGAACACCGAGCGCAACGATTCCAAGTCCGATTCCAATTAAGATCTTGCCAAAGGTGGCCCATTCCGGCATCAACTTTCATCCCAATCGGCAGAACGCTGAAACAGCTTGGTGGCTTCGTTCTCGCATCGCTCACGGGCTCAACGTACGGCCTGTGTAAACGCCTGTTCCAACAGGCGATGGGTGGGCCGGGTAACAATAGGTTACGCTTCGCCTCCTCGCTCACTGCGGCCTTGCTCCCAAACAGTTTGAGCGTTCTGCTAGTTCCGGACTAGGCATTCCGCGATCTGAATGGCATTCAGCGCCGCGCCCTTCCGAAGATTATCGGAGACGACCCAAAGATTGAGCCCGTTTGTGATGGACTCGTCTTCTCGAATCCGACCGATGTAGACCTCATCCTTTCCGGTCGCGTCGAGCGGCATCGGGTACAGTTTCTTCAGCGGATCGTCGTACACAATCACCCCCGGCATGGTCGCCAACGCAGCGCGCGCGTCATTCGCCTTCAAAGGACGCTCCAACTCGACGTTGATCGCTTCGGAATGGCACCGCAACACAGGCACGCGCACCGTCGTCGCTGTGACCCGAAGGTTCGCCGCGCCGAGAATCTTCCTCGTTTCTATTGCAATTTTCACTTCTTCCGAACAGTCGCCCCCCTCGCGGAACGAACCGATGTGCGGCAAGAGATTGAATGCGATCTGATAGGGATAGACTTTAGCCGTCACCTCGCGGAACGCCAGCAAATCTTTCGTTTGATCCATGAGCTCATCCATCGCCGCAGCGCCGGTGCCCGATACGGACTGAAATGTCGTGACCACCACGCGCTTCACTCCCACCGCGTCGTGAAGCGGCTTGAGCGCCATGACCAACGGAGTGGTCGTACAGTTCGGGATGGACACAATGCCACGAGGCATGTCGTGCAACGCAGAAGCGTTCACCTCCGGAACCACCAAAGGGACCCCATCATCCATGCGAAACACGGCGCTATCATCGATCACGGCAATACCGGCTGCTCCCAAACGATGGCCATATTCTCTGCTAATGGCATCAGTCGCGGAGATAAACGCAACATCGACGCCGTCAAAGGGCGAAGAGTCGGTCAACTCCTCAACCGTGTACTCTCTACCTAGACAAGTCATCACCTCTCCGGCCGATCGTTTGGACGCGAAGAGTTTCAGGTCTGTCATCGGGAACTTGCGCTCCTCCAAGATCTCGAGCGTTTCCCTACCGACTGCGCCGGTCGCACCAAGGATTGCGACTGTGTATCCAGATTTCTTCTTGATCATGAAACGCCTACTCCAAGGCTAACATACGAATACGATGGTTAAAGGTGTCGGCTACTAGCAGTGATCCATCGCGATCAGCTGCGATGCCGAACGGATAGCATAGCCCTGCGTCTTTTGCAGCGCCGTCATCGCCGGAATAAGAGGGAGCACCGATCCCCGCCAAGCGGAATGCCACTCCAGATCCCCAATCCCATTGCCGAATGAGATGGTTATCTGAATCGGTTAGAACCAGGTCACCGTTTTGATCCATCGCAATTCCCGTCGGGCGTGAAAGACTTGGGGATGGAGGATCGGACGGCGACTCATACCGATAGGCTGTACCATCACCCGCCACTGTGGAGATCAGCCCTGATGAGAGTTGGACACATCGGATTCGACCATTGAAGGTATCGGCAATGTACAATCGATCCTCTGCCAGAGTCAGCCCACCAGGCCCAGCGAGGGCGGCCTCAACCGCAGGCTTCCCATCTCCGTCATAGGTCGCGGCTCCAGTTCCAGCGACGGTTTGAATCAGGCCGGTATTCAGATCAACCACCCGTATACGATGATTGGATTGGTCGGCAATATAGAGTCGGTTGTTTTCATCAATGATCAATGCGGCCGGCTCATTGAGAGCGGCCTGATGGGCAGGGCCCCCGTCACCGGAGAACCGGGCTTGACCGGTCCCAGCCAACGTGGAAATAACCCCTGTCGCCGCTTCGACCAGCCGGACTCGATGATTCATCGTATCGGCAATATAGATATTTCCTTCTTGGTCCACAGCCACCGCATTGGGGAAGTTGAGACGTGCATTCAGCGCCGGGCCCCCATCTCCTCCGTATCGCGTTATGGACGATGTCCCATTCGCCCAATACCGGACCGTTCCACTCAAATCCGTCTGTTGGGTGTACGATGACCTGCGAGCCTCCGCATTACCATCATCTGCGAGAGGATCCTCCTCGGTCACCCTTGGTGCGGTGCTTTGCGGCTCGATCACACCTTCATCTTCATGGACTGGCATGCCTGCGACCGTCGAAATGACCCCGGTCACACGATCAATTTTTCGAACGACGTGATTTTCCGAATCCGCTATGTACACACTGCCATGACAATCAAGGGCGACACCTTTCGGTTCATTCAGGCATGCCAGCGCCGAAGGTCCACCATCACCCGAAAAGCCGGATGTACCGTTACCCGCCAATGTACTGATCGTCCATGTGGAAAGAATGGCCGCCATGGCTCAATACCGATCACGAGCCGAGGTTTTTGATGATCGCATCGCCCATCTCGACGGTCCCGACGATCTGTGCCCCTGGGCTCTGGATGTCTTTGGTGCGATAGCCGAGATCAAGCGTGTTTACAATGGCTTGCTCGATGGCCTCAGCTTCTTTCTCAAGTTGAAATGCGTACGACAGCATCATGGCCGCCGACGCGATGGTCGCAATGGGGTTGGCAATGTTTCTGCCAGCGATGTCAGGGGCACTCCCATGGATCGGCTCAAAGAGTCCGACCTTGGCCCCGATGCTGGCTGAGGGTAACATTCCGATCGAACCGGTGAGCATCGCGGCTTCATCGCTGAGAATGTCGCCGAACATGTTGTTGCAGAGCAGTACATCGAATTGTCGCGGATTCCGCACCAATTGCATCGCGGCGTTATCAACGTAGATATGACCCAGCTCAACGTCTTGATAGGATGATGCGTGGACATCGATAACGACTTTGCGCCACAGCTCTGAGGACTCCAGCACATTGGCCTTATCGACGGACGTGACCTTCTTGCGCCGTTTCCTGGCCGCTTCGAATGCGACTTTGGCAATGCGTCGAACTTCGTCCGTAGTATAGACTTCCGTATTGACCCCTCGTTCTTGCCCGTTCGGCAGCTTTTCAATACCTTTTGGCTTGCCGAAGTAGATTCCACCTGTCAGTTCGCGAATCACGAGGATGTCGATTCCTTCGATGACCTCGCGTTTCAATGTGGAGGCATCCACCAGATTGGCGTACACCTTGGCCGGCCGCAGATTGGCATAGAGACCTAAGGCTTCCCGAATTCCTAAAAGCGCGCGTTCCGGCCTGAGACTGTATTCCAACCTCTCCCACCGAGGGCCTCCCACCGCTCCCAATAAGACTGCGTCACTTTGTTTGGCAAGCGCCAAGGTATCGTTCGGCAACGGCACGCCGAACTTATCGATCGCCTGCCCGCCGATATCGGCCGTTGCAAATTCAAACGTATGTCCGTATTTCTGTGCGATCGCCTTGAGGACTTTGACGGCTTCAGGAACGATCTCACGCCCGACTCCGTCACCGGCTAACACTGCAATCTTGGCCTTCACTGCTGCTCCTTTCGATCCTTCAATCGACCCATGAAACACCCTAGGGCCTACTCCAATATCGTTTCATCTTCCTCACGCCAGGCTGGATCAACCAGACAGAGGAACTCAATATCGACTTCTCCCGTATTTTTCAGAAACTGCTCCCCTCCGGGCTGAACATAGACCGTCGCCCCGGCTTCGATCAGCGTGACTTGGTCATTGATCGTGAATTGCCCTTGCCCGGAGATAAAATAGTAGACCTCGGACGAGGTCAGGATATGTCGTTTCGACCGTTGCCCTGGGCTCAATCTTCCGTGGGCAAGGCTATACCCCAGATCGAGAGGAGATTTTGCAGGATGAAGGATCTCCCGCAAACGGGTATGGTCGCCGGCCAAAAACTCCGGCCGATCCCCCAACGCAACCTTCCACACGCCTACGCCTCCTTCCGAGGAAGCAATTCAGCTCAAAAAATGAAAACTGTACCGTGCGCATCCGTGTCAAATCAAGTTCACCTTTTGCTCACCTTGCGCCTGTTTTGTCGCGAGGTAGGCGAGCTTGTTCAAGGCGCTGAGATAGGCGCGAGCGGACGCCGTAATGATATCGGTATCGGCCCCATGACCGGTAACTGTCCGGCCATCCTCTTGAACCCGCACCGAAACTTCGCCCTGCGCATCCGTCCCACCGGTGATCGCTTTCACCACATACATCAGCAACTTGCTCTTGGTCTGCGTGATCGCCGCAATCGTGCGGTAGACGGCATCCACCGGTCCGTCACCTGTTCCGGTCTGAGCAACGGCCCGGCCGTCGACCTCCAGCTCTACTGTGGCGGTGGGAACCTGGTTCGTTCCGCTCGAGACGCGCAGTGTCTTCAACGCGATACGGTCGGCCATCTTCGATAACTCTTCCGAAACGATGACCTCGAGGTCTTCTTCGAAAATCTCCTTCTTTTGATCAGCCAGTTTTTTGAATCGCTCGAAGGCATGGTTCACCTCTTCCTCACTGAGTGTATATCCCAACTCTTCCAAGCGCTGACGAAAAGCGTGCCGACCAGAGAGCTTTCCCATCACCATCTGACTCTCAACCAATCCGATGGATTCCGGTCGCATGATTTCGTAGGTCGTCTTGTCTTTGAGTAAGCCGTCTTGGTGAATGCCCGAGGTATGGGCAAAGGCGTTGGCCCCCACAATGGCTTTATTGGGTTGTACAACCATGCCTGTGATCTTGCTGACCAGGCGGCTGGTCTTCGCAATCTCTTCCGTCCTGATTCCGGTATCGGCTTGATAAAAATCCTTCCTGGTCCGGAGCCCCATGACAATTTCTTCCAGCGACGTATTCCCCGCCCGTTCCCCAATTCCGTTGATCGTGCATTCCACTTGGCCGGCGCCATTGATAATGGCCGCCAGGCTGTTCCCCACCGCGACACCCAAATCGTTGTGGCAGTGGACGGAAATGACTGCCTGGTTGGCATTGGGAACTTCGTTGCAGATTCCCTTGATCAGCGCGCCGAATTCCTGAGGAACGGCGTACCCCACCGTGTCGGGAATATTGATCGTACCGGCCCCTGCGGCAATAACCGCCTCGATGACTTCATACAGAAATGACGGATCCGAACGACTGGCGTCCATCGGAGAAAACTCGACGTCATCGACATGACCGCGAGCCCGCCGGACCATTTCCACGGCACGTTGTTTGGCCTGTTCCCGAGTCATCCGAAACTGGTGCTTGAGGTGGATATCGGACGTCGATAAAAATGTATGGATGCGCACCCTTGGAGCTCCTTTCAAGGCTTCCCAGGCTCGGTCAATATCCTCCGGACGCGCGCGCGCAAGACTGCAGATCGTCGGCCCTTCGACTTCTTGGGCGATCCGTCGGACCGCCTCGAAATCTCCAGGGGAACTATAGGCGAATCCTGCTTCGATGATATCGACTCCGAGCCTCGCCAGCTGTTTGGCCACCATAACCTTTTCTTCCACGTTCATGCTGGCGCCAGGCGATTGCTCGCCGTCTCTCAACGTCGTATCGAAAATTTTGATCATGCGTGCCATGTGTGACCTCATTCTTTCTTCTCTACGAGATCGCTCAAAATGTCTTTCCAGCAAGGCCGCAGGAAGCGGGACGACTGAGGCGTACCTTCAGGATACGTCGCAGGGAGGCACGCGACTGAGAACGCCGCTGGAAGGCATTTTCAGCGATCTAAAAAACAAAAGCCTTCATCCCACTCTAACAGGGACGAAGGCTCGACACGCGCTTCGTGGTACCACCCTGATTTAGCCTGAACACCGATTCGGTCGTTCAGGCCCTTCGTTCAGCCCCTTACGAGGGCAAGACGGAATCTCCTACTACGATGTTCAGAGATTCGGCTCGGAGGCGAGTTCGACGGAATCTAGGCTGGTTTGCACCACCCACCAGCTCTCTCTGGGATATGCACTACCCCGATTCTAGATTGTTCGTCTACTACTCCTCGTCTTAGCCATTCGACGCTTCGAGATTCCTCACGATATTCACGGTTACGATCTTGTTTCAATCGGCGATGGGTCGACCTTCCCGACGCTCTTTTTCCCGGCAGACGGAGCAACCAACCAAAACAACTTTTCGGCCGGCCCCATCAATGCGTATCCGGCGAACACGACAAAGAGCATGACAGCCGGCAAAGCCGCCACCATCATCAACGCGAGAATTCCCCAGACGAGATAGGTGATGTGTCGGTGCCCCTTAAATTTCAGCTCTTTGAAGCTACGGTACTTGATCGTACTGACCATCAGGAACGCGAGCATCAAGGTCATGATCAAGACCACGATTGGCTTGGCTTCCGCTCCCATCTTGAGAATGTAATGATCGAACACCACCAGGGAGGCCACCACGCCGGCTGCGGCTGGAATCGCAAGCCCGGTGAAGTATTTCCCGTCGGCTAATGCAACTGTGGAGTTGAATCGCGCTAAGCGCACAGCTCCCATCGCCACATAGGCAAACATGACCGCGACGCCGAAGGTCCCCTGCCCGCTCAACGCCCAGGAATAGATCAACAGACCCGGTGCGACGCCGAACGACACCACATCGGATAACGAGTCGTACTCCAGACCAAATTGGCTTGTACTATTGGTCAGACGCGCCGACTTCCCATCAAGGACATCAAAGATCATCGCGACAAGGATTGCAATGGCCGCTTCCAAGTAGTTGGCGTTAAAGACAGAGAGGATGGCATACACTCCGCAAAACAAATTGCCGGTCGTGAACAGATTCGGGATGAGGTGCATGGCGGCTTTCCGCCGCTTCCCTTCCTTCCCAAACGAATTTTTGAAGCCTGCCGTTTTCATGGCAACTCCCCCACAATCGTTTCGCCGCCTTTCACTCGATCCCCGATCGCCACACGAACTTTGCTCCCGATCGGAAGAAAGATATCCATTCGTGACCCAAAACGAATCAATCCGAACCGCTCACCTCGGATCGCCTGATCCCGCGGAGAAACCCAAGACACGATTCGCCGAGCGATCAATCCTGCCACTTGAACACACAGCACCTTAATCCCTTCGTGAGTCTTGATCATCACAGCGTTCTGCTCGTTTCTCAATGTCGCCTCCGGCTTGCTGGCGACCATGAACAGACCTGGCTGATACTGGACATCCTCGATCACCCCATCACAGGGCATTCGATTGATGTGGACGTTGAACACATTCAAAAAGATCGTGAGCCTGATGCTGCGCTCTTTCAAGTACCGTGGCTCGAACTCCTCCTCGATCGCAATAACCTTCCCATCCCCGGGAGCGACGATAAGATTTTGGCCTTGGGGCACAACTCTGGCTGGATTCCTGAAGAACCAGGCAGAGAAGAGCGTCGCAACGGCTCCAAGAAATGCAACGACCGGCCAGCCCAACCATCCAGCCAGCAGTGTAACGCCGGCTGGCGCAGCGATGAAGGGAATTCCTTCTTTGGCAAATGGAATACCGACTGCGCGATCCGCCACGGAATGACCTCAATTCTTAGTCTTATCGACGAGCTGATCTTTTTTGAGCCACGGCATCATCGCCCGCAGTTGAGATCCGACCGCCTCAATGGGATGCGCTTCGCCTTTGGCGAGCAGCGCATTGTAGACCGGGCGATTGGCTTGATTCTCAAGGACCCATTCTTTGGCAAACCGCCCGGTCTGGATCTCATCGAGAATCTTCTTCATTTCCTGCTTGGTCTGTTCCGTGACGACACGCGGGCCTCTGGTCACATCGCCATACTTCGCGGTCGTGCTGATGGAGTAGCGCATATTCGCGATCCCACCTTGGTAAATGAGATCGACGATGAGTTTCACCTCGTGCAAACATTCAAAGTAGGCCATCTCCGGTGAGTACCCAGCTTCGACCAACGTCTCATAGCCGGCTTGGATCAACGACGTGAGCCCCCCGCAGAGCACGGCTTGCTCTCCGAAGAGATCGGTCTCGGTCTCTTCACGAAAATTCGTTTCAATGACGCCGGCGCGCCCTCCGCCGATGGCGCTTGCATAGGCCAATCCGACCTGCTTCGTGGTACCACTGGGGTCCTGATGGATCGCCAGCAGACAGGGGACGCCGCTGCCCTTCGTATACTCGGAACGGACCAGGTGCCCAGGCCCTTTGGGCGCCACCATGAAGACATTGATGGAGGCCGGCGGCACGATCTGCCCAAAGTGAATGTTGAAGCCATGACCAAATGCCAAATAAGATCCAGACTTAAGATTCGGCGCGACTTCCTGCCGGTAGATGGCTGCTTGCGCCTCATCAGGCGCCAGAATCATCACGACATCGGAGGCTTTTACCGCATCGGCGACAGGCATGACTTTGAGTCCGCTCTGCTCGGCTTTTTTCCAGGACGCTCCTTCGCGCAACCCGATCACCACACTGACACCGCTTTCTTTCATGTTCAGCGCATGCGCATGTCCCTGACTTCCGTAGCCGATCACGGCTACCTTCTTGTTTCGAATCTGCTGAAGATCGGCATCCTTATCGTAGTAGATTTTCATGGCACACCCTTTCACTCAATCAAGTCAGTATATAACAAAGAATTGCACTCCGTAGGGCACTACTCGCGAACCACCTTCTTCGCCTGAGCAGCAGTTGAACGGACTGGTTCACGAGCAACAGCGACCCGGCCGGTGCGGACCAAATCCTTGATTCCAAGAGGCTGGAGCAGGTTGATGATCGCCTCGATCTTCTTGGGATCACCGGAGACTTCGATCGTGTAGGTCGTCGGGGTTGAATCAATCACGTTCGCCCGAAAGATGTCCACAATCCTGAGCGCCTCAGCTCGATCCTGGTCTTTCGTATGGACCTTGATGATTGCCGTCTCCCGCGAGACAAACTCCGTTTCATTGAGATCCACTACTTTGATCACATCAATAAGCTTGTTCAGCTGCTTCACGATCTGCTCGATGATCCGCTCATCACCCGACGTCACAATCGTCATCTGCGACATGGATGGATCAAGCGTCGGAGCGACCGACAAACTCTCGATATTGAAACCCCGCCCGCTGAATAACCCGGCAACACGGGACAGGACCCCGAACTTATTTTCAACCGTCACTGAAATAATATGTTCCATGGTTCCTAGTTCCGAACTTTCACGACCCAACACTCATCTCTCAGCACTTCCGCTTACGCCGTCAGCACAGTGTCTTTATCTTCCGGTGTCACCTTCGTTGAGCCGGATTGTTTCTTCTTCAACTCCGGCGGATCTTCCA
>CABVRV010000106.1 GCA_902500755.1 uncultured Nitrospira sp. | reverse complement strand
TGTGAACGCCTTTATCGGTGGAATAATTCCCCTCAGCCCTTCAATCGGTGGCACACGACCACCATTCACCAAATACCTTGTCATATCTGACAAAGTTTGGATTTTCAGCGTGCTTGTTTTGTTCGGCACGGTGATTGCTGACAAAAATTGTCGCTGGTGAAGGTCTGGGTGATTTTGGACCGGCCTCCGAATGACCCATTCCTTCGCAAGAAGGAACCCTTCACCAGCTCTTTACCCTCCGAAGAGAGGGGGCCGGATGCGAGTCGGAGGCCGGTACTCACGGAATAGGTGCACAGAGGATGGTCGATTGATGATTGGCCAGTAGCAATCAACTCGCGGTCTGAAGCAATAGGCATATCCAAGGAGAGGAGGCCGAGATATGAGATCACTCTTTCAACCACAGCATTGGCGGCGACGGATGCTGACTTTGCACGCGGTCCTGATTGTAGGAAGCGTTGTGGCAGCACCGGTGTTTGCCGCCGAACCCAATCATTCGTCCCAGGGAGGTCACGCCATACCGGTGGCGATGCCCGGCTGGACGCAACAGCTCAAGGGCCAGACAGTGCTGGAGAATGCTATCGAGGGGCATGCCGACAGTGCGCAGAAGATGGAGATGCAGCACCATCGGTTGATGGAAAAGTTGGAACAGCAGGCCCAAAAAGACGCCAAGGCTCAGCAGACGTCGGGTGCCTTCAACAATATGTCGATGATGCACCAGTACATGGGGCAGGACGGCAGTAGTTTCCTTCTCATGACGGACTCGAACAAAGGTGAGCCGGTCTTGACCTCGGGAGGGAAATGTCCTGCCGGAGTGCCGAGCCAGCAATTTGATGTGTCGATGATCAACATCGAAATCACATTGAACCGTTGGCTCGATTTTTACCCGGGCTATATGTACGTGTTGACTGAGGATCTGGAGAAAGCCCGGGCCGAAGAGGCCAAGAACAAGGAAGCCCGTGAAAAAGACGGGTTTGAACCGGGGGGTGTCAGCACCGGCCTACAGGGCGATGTGATTCAACCCTTGGTCCTCAGGGCGAATCAGGGCGAATGCGTCAAGATGACGCTGCGCAATCAAATGGAAGGGGAAGACGGCAGCCTGTTCATCCAAGCGTCGAGCATGGTTGTGAGCGCTACCGGTAAACCAGCCACGACGACCAATCCTGATTCCATTGTGGCGCCCGGTAAGGCTCAAGAATTCGAATGGTACATCCATCCGAAGATGCAGGAGGGCGTCCGGCAATTCCACTCGTATAGCCACGATCGCGAACTCACGGTCCTGGGTCTCTTCGGCGCCTTTATCGTGGAGCCGCAAGGCGCCAGGTATCTCGATGCGCTCGGAAGCCGAGGGCCTGCTCCGGAGGTCAGGAGCGGCTGGCAGGTGAACATCGATAATGCGTCGGGCCCTGATTTTCGCGAGTTCGTATTGTTCTACCACGAAGTCGGGGATGAGGCCTTTCGTCCTCTGAACAAGAAGGGGGATTTCTTGCCTCAACGCGATCCGCTGACGGATGCCTATCGTCCAGGCGGGCGGGCGATCAATTACCGCAGTGAGCCGTTCGGTATCGATCAGATGCATTTGCAGCACGAGTATTTCGGGTTTGAGGACGAATCGTTGGCCTATAGCTCCTACACATTCGGCGACACGCCGACTACGATCGCCCGCGGTTATCTGGGTGATCCGGTCAAGTGGCGGCTCGTCCATGGCGGGTCGGAAGTGTTTCATTCTCACCATCCGCATAGCGGATCGATTCGCTGGCAGCGCAGTCCTGGTACCGAACCCAACAACATGTGGGCGATGGGTCAGGATGGCCCGGTGAAATATCCGGTCGTCCGAACGAAGTCCGACCGTGTGGACGTCGAAGTCGTCGGTCCGTCTGAAGCGCTGGACCTCGAACCTGAGTGTGGCGGAGGCGGCTGTCAACATCTGGCCGGTGAATTCCTCTATCACTGCCACGTCGCGCACCACTATGTCGCGGGGATGTGGGGGTACGGCCGGTTCTATAATACCCTCCAAGTCGGCGCGGCCCATACGGACAGCATGCCGGATCTCCGGGAGCTGCCGGATCGCGCCGGCCGGATGCGACTTGGTGTGTCGTCCGACAAGCTGATCGGGACGACCGTGGATTGGTTCGGCAAGACGTTCACAATTGTGGACAAGAGTCAGAAGACCAATTGGAAATCGAATCCGGCGATCGTGAGCATCAAGGACTGGGTCGAGATGTTCGTGCCCGCGCAGGGGAGGCCCGGTCATGCGGACGACGAGAAGGGCCAAATCCTCGCGTATGACGCGACCGTGTGGGACTGGAAGTGGGACGGCAACATCGCGCGAGGTGAACGAGAAAGCACGGCCCAAAACCCCAAATATGCGTGGGCGGCGAAGTGGGACGACAGCACAAGACCGGCCATTCTATTCGACCCGACGACCGGGAAAATGGCATGGCCGCTGTTCAAACCACACTTTGGAAAACGTGTTCCGTTCTCGGCCAACCACAACGGAGCACCGTGGCTGGAGCCGATTCACCAGGACGCCAAGGGTGAGAGAACCTCAGAGCCGGCCATGCCCGGCGAGCAGGGGCGGTGGAGTCTCTGCCCTGAGAATGCGAACCGCAAACATTACAACATTCATTTCATTCGGTTGCCGATTACGCTGGCGAAGAAGCAAGGCAAGGAACCGCCCATCGTCGACAAGGACGGGTTGATCTACGTGTTGCACGAGGAAGAACGGTTGACGAGAGGGAATGATGACCTCAAAGTGCCGGCGGTTATTCGCGCCAACGTGTATGACTGTGTCGATGTCATTTTGACGAGCGAGTGGGATGACGACGATTACACAAACTTTCAGTCGTCGAAGATCAACATTCATCCCCATTTTTTCCAGTTCGACACCGGAAACTCGGACGGTGTGATCTCCGGGTTCGAATATGAAATGTCCGTTCGACCTTTCACGATGTGGGGCAAGAAGACCAAGCACGGCTTGCCCGCTCCGATGGTGGCCAAGCTTGTGAACGGAGTAAAGGCCGGTGCCACTTCGCTCAAAATCCAGATGGCTCCTGGCGCCAGCAAGTTTCATGTGAACACCGAGGTCATGGTGGGTATGGATTGTTTGGAGAAAGGCAACGATCCGACGGCCTCTCTCCCGCGAGACAAGAGCTGCCAGGAAGTCGCCCGCATTAAAGAGATCAAGGGCGATCAAATGACGTTCTTCAAACCGCTCAAGCACCATCATCCGGCCAATGACCTGGTATCGCCGGAGTTCGTCCGGTATCGGTGGTGGGTCGATGTCGATATGGGGACGGTGTTCTGGCATGACCATGCATTCGGCGCCACGACCTGGCCACACGGAGGATTCGGCGTCACGATCGTGGAGCCGTACGGGTCGACCTATCACGATCCGAAGAACGGCAAGCTGGTTTACAGCGGTCCGATTGCGGACATTCACAGCAACGAACCGATCGGAGCCGGTGTGAGCGGCAGCTTCCGCGAGTTGATGGTCTCGATCCACGACACGGTGCCGCACACGGTCAACGTGATCGAGGCGGGAAATCCACCTGGACAACCGGTAGAAGTTGCGCTGGAGGCAGGCAAGACCGTGTCGTTCCAGATGCCGGAAAAGATCCTGAACGCTCCGAACAAATACATCAATGGGGGCACCCATACGACCGGCAGTGGGTTCAACTTCCGCGCGGAACCGTTTGCGCAACGGCTCGCGAATAATCCGGATACCTCGAAGCTGTTCAGCAGCGCGATTCACGGGGATCCGGATACCCCTCTGCTGCGGGCCTATACAGGCGATACGATGGTGTTCCGTCTGTTGCATCAACTTATGAATGAATCCCACGTCTGGACGATCTCCGGGCATACGTTCCTGACCGAACGGTATGCGGCAGATGCCAACCGGAAGAATTCGATTCACGTCGGGATAGCCGAACGATACGATCTTGTGACGAAGGCCGGCGGATTTCAGGGAATGCCGGGCGACTATATCCACTTCAACGGGCGCACCTCGCATTTCGCCGAAGGTGGCTGGGGGATCGTGCGGGTGCTCGATAAAGAGGTCCCCGATCTGAAGCCGTTACCGAAGGGCACAAATCCCCTCAGTATTCCTGTCACTCCTGGTTCCGTATGCCCGGGGGATGCACCGGTGAAGAGCTTTAATGTCGTGGCGGTCGATCGACCCATGAAGCTTAATCCGAAATCGCCGGACGTCATCGAGGTGGATTTCGAGCGGAAGATCGAAATGACCATGCCGGAAGGCAAGATCTTTGCGCTCGAGGAGGAGGCGATGACGGTTTCCAGCGACAAGACCCCGCACCCACTGACGTTGCGGGTCAACCTTGGCGACTGCATCAAGGTCAATCTGAAGAACAAGATGAAGGCGAGCCGGGCGTCGTTCTTTGCGCCGGGCTTGGCCTTCAATCCGAAGGACAGCCAGGGGCTCAACGTCGGCAACAACGGCGGCGATCAGACCGTGGCCCCAGGCGAAGCACGCACCTACACCTATTACGCGCATCCGGCCAATAAGGAGACGACATCGCTGGTGTGGGACGGAGGGAATATCGTCGTCAATCCACGCAATGGATTGTACGGCGCGGTTATCGTCGGCCCACGAGGGTCTCAGTACCGGGATCCTGTGAGCGGGGCCGATATTTCTCAGAAGAACTCCTGGAGGGCCGACGTGATCGTCGATGCCAGCCTGCCTGAGAACGTCGGGAAGCGGAACTACCGGGATGTGGCCCTCTTCTTCCAGGATGAGGACAACATCATTGGGACCTCATTCATGCCGTACGTGCAAAATGTCGCGGGTCTGACCTCGGTCAATTACCGGGCTGAGCCGTATCTGTTCCGCGAGAATCAAGGCTGCTCTTTGAGCAAGATCTTCCAACCCTGCGTCGTGGAGAAGCCCGAAGATCCCGTGACGCCGTTGATCGAGGCCCATGCCGGTGATCCGATTCGGATTCACTTGATCGGCGCCAACAGTGAGCAGAACGGCATGTTCGGGATCGAAGGCCACGAGTGGCCGATCGAGCCCTATATGCCGGGAGCCGACATGATCAGCGTGGTCGAGTATGCCGGCTCTGAAATTCTGGATGTGTTTGTACGCGGCGGCGCGGGCGGCCCGTATGGTCAAGTTGGAGACTTTGTTTGGTCGAATCAGCGACTGCCTTACACGCAATCAGGACAATGGGGCTATCTCCGTGTGTTGCCTGTCGGTGATACACGGATCCAACCGCTCGGTGCGGGCGGTATGGGGGCTAAGCGGGCGGATGGGACACCGCCGCCTCAGGCTATGCCGACGGCCATGAAATAGACCGGTCGGACATGGCTTCAACAACGGGGGGGAGTCGTAGGCGAGAACGGCTCCCCCCTTGCTGTTTTGTGATTCAGTAACCCAGTGGCTGGTTGACACGCATGGCTGAGATGATTCTGTCATGAATAGGTGGGGCACGCTCGCAGCCTTCGTGGTCTTTCAGATGTGCGCGATGGTCTGTGTTGCACCCAGTTCAGCGGATCACGAATCCTCGATGCAGCCTCCGCTCTGGACCCCGCTCGATGAACCGGAACGCTTGGCGATGCTGGAGGTGCCCGGCGGGATGGCGTTGGTCCCTGCCGGAGAATTCCTCATGGGAAGCGATCCGCGCAAGGATCGTGCTGCCGGCCCACAAGAGCTACCGCAACGTCGGGTCTACCTTAATGGGTTTCGGATCGACCGGTACGAGGTCTCGAACGTCGAGTATTTGCGCTTCGTGCTCGGGATGGGTATGGAGTGGCCGAAATTTTGGCGAGACCGTCCATTTCCAGAAAAAAGTGCCCTGCATCCGGTGATCAACGTCAGCTGGTATGAAGCCGATGCGTACTGTCGGTGGGCGGGCAAGCGCTTGCCGACGGAAGCGGAGTGGGAGAAAGCCGCGCGTGGAATGGATGGGCGGATCTTTCCGTGGGGCGACGAACCAGCCGGATGGATCAAGAGCAACATCGCGCACCCAGGCTCGAAACGGGGGTTCAAGTATCCCCCGTTGGCCGACATTACTCGTTACGACAAGGGCGTCAGTCCATACGGCGTGTATCAGATGGCAGGAAACGTGAGTGAATGGGTGTCGGACTGGTTCGAGCCTGAATACTATCGGCATAGTGGCGAACTAAATCCGCAAGGGCCAACGACTGGCGCCCTCAAGGTTTTTCGCGGCGGCTCATGGAATGAAGACCCGGAGGTCGCACGGTCTGCCGGCCGCAATGCGGCGCCGCCCGATCGCCAGAGCTATTTGACTGGTTTTCGATGCGCCACATCAGAGGTGGCACGATTGGTCGAGCTTCCGTGACATCCTACCGCGTTTGCTTTTGCCCTGTCGGCTTTTTTAGAATCCAGGATAGTTAGCGTCGCTTGCCCGGAGAAACCATGCGTCATATCCACATCGCGTCCTACAGCGCTCGCATCAGACCGAGTCTATACTCCATGTTCTTTCTTTTACTCATATTCATGAGTCTGAGCGGTGTCCCGAACTGTATCGGGACTGCTTCAGGAGAAAAACTCGAGACGTTGCCTATACAAAAGGCTGCGCCCGCGGCTGTCGTGATTGAAACCGCCGGCAGTGAGGTTGAGCTGCGGCGCCAGATGAGAACGAAGAACGGCGTCACCGAGCTTCGGGTCGGCAGAGGGCGGTTCTCGGACGCACCGACGGGCAGCTATGGCTTTATTGCGCCGACACACCTCGGATTGGCGCTGGTCACGCAAAGTCCGGATCTTGTCTTGGATCGGACAACGTCGACCGATAATGACTATGAAATCCATAAGCTCTCCGACGGCAGTGGATTGCTCATAGGGTTCATGGGGAAGGAACTCGTCGCGGAAGTCACCCCCAGCAATCGACCCAAAAATATTCGCATCGCGCTCCATTCCAATGTCTCTGATAAGGCCCCGGTTATCGTGGCCCTTCCTGTGATCAAGTTAATGGTGGATCGGATGCCCATCAAAACGGATCCCAAGAATGGTGAGAGTGCGATGGTGTTGGAGATGGATCTGCAGAACACGGCCAATCGAAAATCACCCGTTGGACATTAGCGGCCCGTCCTGAAGAGAGCTTTCCGCCAGCAGAGCCTTGACACTCAATCTGAAGTTCAGTATCTTGCAGTCCTTATCGTTTGAACATGAGTACGTCTCTTTTTCTGGCTTCTCCATGCAACCGATACTGTCTTGTCTTCTTATTCTTCAAATTAGGGCGGAGCATTTGAGACGGACTGAGCAGCGGACTCAGTCGGTCTCGTACTTATTTTCTTAAGGAGGTCGGTCCATGTATATCCATTCACCATCAACCAGAGTCCTAAGAGGGCTTGCGGGCATGGCGTTGTTGGCTATGCCGGCACTGGTGACCGCCGAGAGTCCCTCTCATGTTGCGATGAACCATCAACTGCCGGGTTGGGCGGAACAGCTCAAGGGGCAGACGATCGTCGAGGACGCCATGTCAGGAAGAGGCGAGCGGTCCGCGATGGTCGAGCAGCAACACCAGCGCATCATGGACCATATGTCCAAGGATCCGCAGGTCCAGGCGGTCAACACCGGTATGTACAACACGTCGGCCATGATGCACCAGTACGGAGCCGGCGGGCAGGATATGTTGCTCATGTCCGATCCTCGGGTCGAACCGGTGGCTGCGACCGGAGGAGGCAAGTGTCCTGCGACAGCGCCGGTGAAGCAGTACAATGTCTCTGCGATCAATGTCGAGATCACGCTCAACCAGTGGCTCGATTTTTATCCGGGCTACATGTATGTGCTGGATGAGGATATCGATAAAGTCAGAGCCGAAGAAACGACGAATCGTGAAGCACGTGAGAAAGACGGTTTCGATCCTGGGGCCGTCATCCCGGGCGTGCAAGCGCAGTGGATTCAGCCACTGACGATTCGTGCGAATCAGGGAGACTGTGTCAAGATCAAACTGACCAACCAATTAGAGGGCGGTGAGGACGTCAGCTTGCACATCCATGGCTCGTCGATGGTTGTGAGTAAAACAGGCGCTGCGGCAATCACGACCAATTCCGATGCCATCGCCGGCAAGGACAAGCCTGTGGATTTGGAATGGTACATCCATCCCAATACACAGGAAGGGGTTCGCCAGTTCCATACGTATAGCAACGATCGCGAACTGACCGTCATGGGAATGTTCGGTTCTTTCGTTGTGGAACCTCGCGGTTCAACATACTGGGAACCGCTCGGAACGGGAGATGCGACTCCGGCCACGAGTGGCTGGCAAGTCATGATTAAAAACGGGAGCGGTCCCGATTTCCGTGAGTTCGTCTTATATTACCATGAAGTCGGCGACGAAGCCTTTCGTCCGCTCAACAAGAAGGGCGATTTCCTGCCTCAACGTGATCCGCTGACCGATACCTATCGCCCCGGTGGCCGCGCGATCAATTATCGCAGTGAGCCGTTCGGTATCAACAATATGCATTTACAGCACGAATACTTTGGGTTTGAGGACGAGTCGATGGGGTATGGTTCCTACACGTTCGGCGATCCATCTCCCACCATTCCTCGCTCTTATATCGGAGACCCCGCGAAATTCCGCCTGGTTCACGGTGGGTCGGAAGTGTTTCATAGCCACCATCCGCATGGGGGATCGATTCGCTGGCCGCGTAGTCCGAGGGCCATCGATGACATGAATCTCTGGGCCACGGCGGTGAATGGCCCGGTCAAGTACCCCGTGATTCGTCACAAGACAGATCGCGTCGACGTAGAAGTCATCGGCCCATCGGAGGCCTTGGATCTGGAAACGGAGTGTGGCTCCGGTCTCTGCCAACAGCTGGCCGGCGATTTTCTGTTCCACTGCCATGTGGCGCACCACTATGTGTCCGGCATGTGGGGGTATTGGCGCGTGTACAATACGATCCAGCAGGGCGACATGAGAAATGACGTGATGCCGAACCTGCGCGAGTTGCCGGACCGGAAAGGTCGTATTAAAGAGCCGATCTCATCCGATAAACTGATCGGCCAGACCGTGGACTGGTTCGGGACCCAATTCAAGATCATCGACAAAGGGAAGAGCAACTGGAAGGGCAATCCGGCCACGATCACGATCAAGGATTGGGTCGCAATGCAATTGCCAACGCCTGGCAAACCGGGCCATAAAGACGACGAAAAGGGCCAAATCCTTTCTTACGATGCCACCGTGTTGGATTGGATTTGGAATGGCAATCGTGCCATGAGCGAGAAGGAAAGCGACTTCAAAAATCCAAAATACACGTCGACCCATCCCGGCGAGCGGCATCCTATTATGTTCGAGCCACTTACGGGGAAAGTGGCATGGCCTCATCTCACCCCACACTTTGGGAAGCGAGTGCCGTTTTCTCCTAATCACGTCGGTGCGCCATGGCTGGAGATGATCCGACGTGACGACAATGGAGAAGAGAGCCTCGATCAAGCCAAGCCTGGTGAGCAGGGTAATTGGAGCCTCTGTCCGACGAATGCCGGACGGAAGAGCTACAATGTTCATTTCATCAAGGTGCCGATCAAGATTGCCAAGGCTCAAGGCAAGGAACCGGCAGTGATCGATCAGAACGGCCTGATCTACGTGTTGCACGAAGAGGAAGCGGCGATTCGGGCCAACGACGATCTCAAGTATCCGTTGGTCGTGCGCGGCAATATTTACGATTGTGTCGACTGGACCTTGACCAGTGAGTGGGATGACGACGACTACACCAATTTCCAGGCGTCGAAGATCAACACGCATTGGCACTTCCTGCAGTTCGACAATCAGGCATCAGACGGCGTGATCACCGGATTCTCGTATGAGCAATCGGTCCGTCCCTTCACGATGCTCGAGAAGAAGAATCCCAAGGGGCTTCCTGCTCCGATGAATACGGTATTGACCTCGGCTGTGAGGAAGGGCGCCAAAACAATCTCGGTGAAGAACGCCAAGCAGTATCACGTCGGAACCTTGATTCTGGTCGGCGCCGATAATGTGAAGGGTAACGAGATCGCGCGCATCATGGCC
Organism: uncultured Nitrospira sp.; assembly: GCA_902500755.1. Taxonomy (GTDB): domain Bacteria; phylum Nitrospirota; class Nitrospiria; order Nitrospirales; family Nitrospiraceae; genus Nitrospira_D. Next base: position 1,642 of record CABVRV010000106.1, on the reverse strand, counting down.
ATCAAGGGCGATCAGATTACGCTGTCCAAGGGGTTAAAGAACGATCACCCAGCCAAGGACATCGTGACGGTAGAGTTTGTCCGTCAACGGTTCTGGGTGGATTCGGACGTGGGAACCGTGTTTTGGCATGACCACGCATTCGGAGCCACGACGTGGCCACACGGCGGATTCGGTACGTTTATCGCCGAACCGGTGGGATCGACCTACCACGATCCAACGACAGGGAAACAAATCCGCAGCGGTCCTATCGCGGACATTCATACCAACGAGCCCGTGGGGCATGGGGTGAATAACAGCTTCCGTGAGCTCATGGTTCAGGTGCATGATACGGTACCGCATACCGTGAATATTGTGACGGCAGGGAATCCTCCTGGTCAGCCCATTGAGGTGGCGCTGGAGGCAGGGAAGACCGTGTCCTTCGCCATGCCGGAAAAGATTTATATGACTCCGATGCCGTTCCTGAACGGCGGAACACACACCACCGGAAGTGGTCTGAACTTCCGTGCGGGACCAATCGCCCAGCGTTTGGCGACGAATCCGGATGTGTCACAAATCTTCAACAGCCAGATCCATGGAGATCCCTATACGCCGCTTCTGAGGGCGTACGCGGGCGACACCATGGTGTTCCGACTGTTGCATACCCTCATGAACGAGACAATGACGTGGACTTTGTCGGGCCATTCATTTTGGACGGAACGGTATGCGCCCGATGCAAACCGCAAGAACTCCATCCATGTCGGCATTGCAGAACGATATGATTTGGTGGTGCCGGAGGCTGGTGGTCCTCGTCATCAAGCGGGCGATTTCATCCACTTTAACGGCCGATCATCAAAGCTGTCGGAAGGTGGGTGGGGAATTCTCCGGGTGTATGACAAGGAACAACCCGATCTGAAGAAATTGCCGGCGGGGTTCTCGAATAAAGGCGAGATCCCGAAGGCCTTGCCGGTGTGTCCAGCCGATGCTCCGGTCAAGAGCTTTAATGTGGTCGCGATGGACTATCCGTCGATGACCTTTAACCCGAAGGCTCCGGAAGCCATTGAGGTCGATTTTGAGCGGAAGATACAGGTGGCCAATCCAGATGCGAAAATTTACGCGTTGGAGGACGAGGTGGCGAAGGTGTCTGGAAACTCGCGACCTATGCCACTGACGCTTCGAGTCAACGTTGGAGACTGCGTCAAGGTTATTCTGAAGAATAAAATGAAGGATAGTAAGGCTTCATTCTCCGCCATTGGACTCGCGTTTGATCCGAAGGATTCAATGGGAGCCAATGTCGGAAACAATCCTGGCGATCAGACGATTGCTCCAGGTGGTGAACGGGCGTACACGTACTATGCCGATCCGTTCAATGGGGAGACCACTTCCCTCGTGTGGGATTGGGGTAATGTCATGACGAATCCGAGAAACGGCTTGTTCGGTGCGATCGTGGTCGGTCCGAAGGGATCAAAGTACCGGGATCCAAAGACCGGAGTTGACTTGTCGAACAAGAATGCCTGGGCTGCCGACGTGATCATAGACAGGTCTGTTCCTGGAAACGAAATGCGACCGAACTATCGGGATGTGGCCTTGTTCTTCCAGGACGAGGATAACATCATCGGCACGAGCTTCATGCCGTATGTGCAGAATGTCGCAGGTTTAACCGGCA
>CABVRV010000105.1 GCA_902500755.1 uncultured Nitrospira sp. | reverse complement strand
GAAGCCAATCTCATCGACCTGATTCTGTTCGGGCGGGGCAATCGCTTCTCACTGGAGCATCTCTGGCCGGAGTTCTCTCAGCTTGATCTCATGGCCTATACGAGCTTCAAGGTGCCGGTGTTTTTTCTCCTCGGGCGTTATGATCGGCAAGTTCCCTCCACCCTTGCGGCTTCCTACTTCGAGATTATCGAGGCCCCATGCAAACGGTTGATCTGGTTTGAACGCTCCGGGCACAACCCACCGTTCGAGGAAGCCGAGACATTCAACAGAGTCATGATTGAGGATGTCCTTCCCATGGTAACGGGATCCAGGACCTGCGTGACAAGCTTAGAGGGGCCAAGCAACTATGGATGAAACAAGAGTGATTGGTATTAGGAGGCTCAAGCTGGAGGTTGGTTGATGAGCCGTGCCCTAAAAGGCAAAGTCGCGTTGGTGGCGGGAGCTACACGAGGTGCGGGCCGCGGCATCGCGGTCGAACTCGGCGCGACGGGCGCCACGGTATACTGCACGGGCCGAACGACCCGTACCCAATCATCCGAGATGAAACGCCCTGAAACGATTGAAGACACCACCGAGCTCGTGCGGCAGGTCGGAGGAACGGGCATCGCCGTCCAAGTCGATCAGCTTGTTCCGGAACAAGTAAAGGGACTCATGACTCGTATCGAGCGCGAGCAGGGCCGACTGGATATTTTGGTCAATGACGTGTGGGGATCGGATCTCTTGATCGAATGGGAAAAACCGGTGTGGGAACATTCCCTGGATAAGGGCCTCCGCATGCTGCGGCTCGCCGTCGATACGCATCTCATCACCAGCCACTTCGCCCTACCCCTCTTGATCAAACATCCAGGCGGTCTGGTCGTTGAGATGACAGACGGCACGGCCGACTACAACCGGACTAATTATCGGGTCTCGATGTTCTATGACCTCGCCAAGACCTCGCTCATTCGCATGGCCTGGGCGCAGGCGTATGAGCTGAAGCCTTATCATTGTACCGCTGTGGCCATGACTCCCGGGTGGTTGCGCTCCGAGCTGATGCTGGATATCTACGGCGTGACGGAAGCCAACTGGCGCGACGCCTGCGTCAAACAACCGCACTTCGTGATCAGCGAATCGCCTCGGTACGTTGGGCGGGCCGTTGCACATCTGGCCGGCGATCCCGACATGGCGCGCTGGAGCGGCCAATCACTCTCCAGCGGTCAGCTTGCGAAGGTGTATGGGTTTACCGATCTTGACGGTTCACAACCAGACTGTTGGCGCTATTTCCCTGAGGTGCACGATGCCGGCAAACCGGCCGATGCAACCGGATACCGGTAAACTTCACAAGAGAATCAACCTACTGAGAAAGGAGCTGAATCACAAATCTTTCTATAGGTTAAGTGACCTGTCGATTTCGGTATCCCCGAACGACTATCGTATGACAACCAACATGCAAGCCTCTATTCGAGGCTTGATAACCCAGAAGGAGGCCACCCATGCGTTTCATATCTGTAGCGATTACCATAGTAGGCATCACGCTCACCGTCTCGCCGGGCTTCGCAAAAGAGAAGAAGCATGAAAAGGCGATGGACCCCCAGGCGATGATGGAGCTCTGGAAACAAGCCGCCACACCCAGTGAGCCGCATAAGTTGTTCGCGACCTTGGTCGGTAGCTGGACAACTCAGACTAAAGAATGGATGGAGCGGGGCAAGCCGCCGACGGAATCCACCGGGACCGCCGAGATGAAAATGTTGCTCGATGGGCGATTTCTCTATCAGGAATACAACGGGCAGATGATGGGCCAACCGTTCAACGGCATCGGCATCGACGCTTACGACAACATGACTAAAAAGTATGTCACCGCCTGGATGGACACAATGGGCACCGGCATCTTCCTCATGGAAGGCACGGCAAGCCCGGACGGCAGAACCATCACCTTGCGGGGCTCACATCCTGAGCCAGGCGGTGGAAAGATGACGCACCGTGCGGTCTGGAAGATCGTCGACGACAACAATCAAGTGTTCGAGATGTACGGCGCCCACGGTAAAGAAAAAGAAACGAAAAACCTGGAAATCATCTACACCAGAAAATAGCAGGCTGACGCTCATTGTAGAAGGTGTCTAGTGTATGGCTCCGGCCCTACATGCTAGTTGTGCGTCTTTCGCCTACGGTATGAAGGAGTAGCGTCTTTCGAGCTCTTGTCGATTTCCTTGCCCTTGCACGACTAACTCACGAGTCAACTGACGGCAGATTGCCAGAAATTAGTCATCGTGAGAAAGGAGTCACACTATGAGCAGTGTTCGAGTATTGGTGGGAACAAAGAAGGGCGCGTTCATCTTGACGTCGGACGGTAAACGAAAACAGTGGACTGTGCAAGGCCCGCACTTCGGTGGCTGGGAACTGTATCACTTGAAAGGCTCGCCGGTGGATCCTGATCGCATCTATGCCTCGCAGACCAGTAGCTGGTTCGGACAAGTCATTCAACGTTCAGACGACGGTGGCAAGACCTGGAATCCGCCCGGGACAAAACCGGAAGACCTCATGGGGCCGGACGGCATGCCGAAAGGTGAAAGCAACATGTTTGCGTATGACAGCTCCACCGAAACGGGCCAGCCGATGACTACACACCAACATTACGATGGCTCACAGCGTCCGTGGGAATTCAAACGCGTGTGGCATCTCGAACCGTCGCTCACTGATCCGGATACGGTCTATGCCGGTGTGGAGGATGCGGCGATCTTCAAATCCATCGACGGCGGTAAGAGTTGGAGCGAGTTGGCCGGACTGCGGAGCGCGAAAGGACAACTTTGGCAACCGGGCGCAGGTGGGATGTGCCTGCATACGATCTTGCTGAACACTGGACAGCCGGACCGCATGTTCGTCGCCATCTCAGCAGCCGGCTCATTTCGTAGCGACGATGCCGGGCAGACGTGGCGGCCCTCCAACAAGGGACTCATGTCGAAGTATGAGTTGCCCGATCCGGATGCGGAAGTCGGCCACTGCGTGCATTGCATCGCGATGCATCCATCACGCCCGAACGTGCTGTTCATGCAGAAGCACTGGGACGTGTTGCGGAGCGACGATGCCGGCGAGTCCTGGCACGAGATCAGCGGCAACTTGCCCAGCGACTTCGGGTTTCCGATCGCCGTACATGCGCACGAACCAGAGACCATCTATGTCGTGCCGATCAAGAGCGATTCAGAACACTACCCACCGGATGGGAAGCTTCGCGTGTACCGCAGCAAGCTAGGCGGGGATGAATGGGAAGCATTGACGAAAGGACTCCCGCAACAGGATTGCTACGTCAACATCCTGCGCGATGCCATGGCCGTGGATCAGCTTGATCCCTGCGGCATCTATTTCGGCACGACCGGCGGACAGGTCTATGGGTCTGCTAACAGCGGGAACAGCTGGGTGCCGATCGTGCGGGATCTGCCGGCTGTCTTGTCGGTGGAGGTTCAAACACTGTCAACGTGAAGGGCACCTCGTGAAGCGTATTTCGTAGAGATATCTCAGCCGCTTTACAAACGAGATACGAGATAGAAAATGATTCGTGTGGTTCTGCCTCAACATTTGCGGACGCTAGCGCGCGTGGATGGCGAAGTGATATTGGCCGTTACCAGTCCAGTCACTCTAGACTCTGTGCTTGATGCCTTGGAGGATCAGTACCCAATGTTGCGAGGCACGATCCGTGACCATACAACGACGCGCCGCCGACCGTTCATCCGCTTCTTCGCCTGTGAACAGGATGTGTCGCACATCTCTGCCGACGCTCCTCTACCAGACGCGGTCACGAGCGGAACCGAACCATTATTGATTGTGGGGGCCATGGCTGGGGGATAATTCACTACGGCTAAAAACTTTGTTCAAGGTATTTGCGACTCCCTTCGAACCACATTAACCATGAGGAGGCCATCATGCGTCCTACGACTCTTGCTGTTAGCATGTTGTGCATCACGTTGAGCATCTCGCCTGTTCTAGCCAAAGAGAAAAAACACGAGAACCCGATGGACCCTCAGGCAATAATGGAATTGTGGAAGCAGGCGGCCACGCCCGGTGAGCCGCACAAGCTTTTTGCGACGTTGGCCGGGAGCTGGACGACCACCACTAAAGAGTGGATGGAACCGGGAAAACCCCCGACAGAGTCCACAGGCACCGCGGAGATGAAGATGCTGCTGGACGGACGGTTTCTCTATCAGGAGTACAACAGCCAAATGATGGGACAACCGTTCTCGGGAGTCGGCATCGATGGGTACGACAATATGACCAAGAAATATGTCACCGCCTGGGTCGATACGATGGGTACGGGCATCTTCCTCATGGAAGGCACGGCCAGTGCCGACGGGAAGACCATCACGCTGAAAGGTTCCCATCCGGAACCGGGCGGCGGAAAGATGTTACATCGCGCGGTCTGGAAGATCATCGATCAGAACAACCAGACCTTCGACATGTACGGCACGCACCATGGGCAAAAGGAAATGAAGGTTCTAGAGATCATCTATACTCGAAAAGAATAGACACCACTGCTCGGTTGATGGCTTCCGACCACCGAAGCCATCGACCGTCCTTTTGCACTTCCGTTCCTACTCCATCGCCGCCTACCATCCGCTTGTCTTTGGAGTTCGTGTGACCTGTTCCACAATAGAACAGTCGGAAAATTGTGGGTAGCATCATACGACTTCGTATGGTAGCGTGAACGCTAATCCCACAACATAGCCTGGAACCGATCGCCCATTGTCGCGCGTTCATTCCGCGACCTGTTCCAGTCTACACACGAACCCCTTCTCCCAGGAGGTGCCTCTATGAGACGTCCGCATATCGTGCTTCAGACACTCAGTGGTTGCTGCGCAATTCTCTTCCTCTCAGCTGCCTGTGCCTCAGCGGGAGACCAAAAGAAAGGAGCCTCAGCCATGACCGTCTCGAACGGAAAACAGGTCACCTTGGAATACACGCTCAAGCTTGACGATCAGTCCGTCGTCGATTCAAACGTCGGTGAGGAGCCGTTGAAAGTCACCCAGGGCAGTCATCAACTCATTCCAGGAGTCGAGAAACAGCTCGAAGGGATGGCCGTCGGCGAGAAGAAAAAGTTCACGGTCGCCCCGGCAGATGGCTATGGCACCGTCGATCCGAAAGCGTTTCAGGAGATCGACAAAAAAGTCATCCCGCCTGATTCACAAAAGGTGGGAACCCAGCTGGAAGGGAAAACCCCCGATGGGCGAAAAGTCTTTCCGCGTATCTCCGAAGTGAAGAACGACACCGTCGTGCTTGATTTCAATCATCCGCTGGCGGGCAAAACATTGCACTTCGACGTGCAAGTTCTGGATGTTGCGCAAGTGGCCTCGCCAAAGTGATCGGGACCTTCTTGTGCGGGGCGGGAAACCGCCTCGCACAAGGGAACTCACACGAACTTCGAAAAGTGTTCGAGCTTCACCTGCTTCGCTACCGCCTGGCCGACTTCTTGTAGCTCCTTGATATGCTCCGTCGAATCGAGTTGCTGCACATGTTCCGGCTTGATGCCGGATAATCCCAACTTCGTCAACCCCTCTGCCGACAACTCCGCGTTGTACCGAACATAGGTGAAGAGCTTAGACGGTCCTACCGGCCCTTTCGCCATCTTCAAGTCGCCGATCTCGCGATCCAGCATGTCACCAGAGAGACAGTGGCCAAACACGCGGCAGAGCAGGTCCTGTTCATTCAGCGCCGCGCTCATCAAGGCCGAGGGAACCGAGGACGCGTTGTACAGCAGATTCATGTCGCCCGGAGCCAAATCAACATTGGCTCGAGGACTGGTGCCGGTACCGATCGAGACCACCAACATCCACTCTTCCCCCGTCGCCCAGCCCATCTTGTAAGGTTCAAGCGTCGCCATGAGAAAGGCCTGAAAGGAGGGATTGTTATACATGGTAATGCCGCCGTCCACGAAGATGAACTGTTTGTTCCCTACTTGCGCTACCTCAGGAGGAAAGTAGACTGGCGCGGCCGTACTCGCTCGGATCAGTTGCCATAATGGAATATCGAGATTGCAGCTATCACGGCAGGTGCCATCGTCGCGCAGCCGAAGGTTATACTTGGCCAAAGGATTATTCGATACAGACCAAGGAGAATCCGTTGTCGCGTTTCGCATGACCATCATTAGGACAGTCTGGAGCTTGTCGCTTCCTAACGTTGTGTCCTTACCAAACACGTCCTGAAGCTTCTTCGCGAGTTTCTCGTCCTCGTACTTGGCACGCAACCGTCTGAGCAAAAAAGCTTTATCGAACATCTCTTCGCCACTACTTTGATAAAAATCACGAATCTCGGATACGGCCATGCCGGACGAGATGCAGGCCGCGATAATCGCCCCGGTACTTGTGCCGGCAACGAAATCAAAGAACTTCGCCAGCCGAAACTCAGGCCCTTTCTTTAGCTGCTGCCACAACAGATTCTCGATTTTCGCCAATACCTCGATAGTCATCATCCCGCGAATGCCGCCGCCGTCGAGGGCCAGAATTTTTTTGGGTCCTGGTGACTGAATACGTTCCGTCAATGTCATCTCATCCTCCCTTACTTTCTAATGTTTGATGGCTAACGCAAGATAGCGGCGTCGAGATTCTTCGTGTGAACAAGGCCTGCTGATTTGGCGAATAGGCAAGCGCCTTGCCAATCAGAATCACGAAAGCGTCTGGCACACCATCGCCTCTAGGATAACTTTCAGCGGAGATTACAGTATCTCCATGTTCTCGGGTAGTCTGATAGATCGGCGAAGTTACTAAAAGCGCCTGTTGGAACGAAGGGAGAATCTAAACAGATACAGCCCTGTATCAAAATAGGTACTTTCGATTGCCCCTAGGGAAATGGGGGTTCGGTCACGACTATAAGCCCGTCGTCTAGAATTTCCGGTTGACTAGGAAACGACCAAGTAATTCGTTCTGCAACTCCGCATGAGGAGATAACATGGCCGTGTTTCCTCTTATCTCTCACCGCTGTGGTCGCGAGGCAATCACGACTGGTCAGACCGAGTGGGCTAGAGAGTTCGGGTATCGATCCAGGTGACCTGACCTGTGCGACACATTGACAATCTTCTAGAGGAAAACGATAATCCTGCATCCATTTGCGATCTATCAGTATATTTCAGAACATCTACCCTGATGCTGAGTAGCATTGATCGCATGATGGCTCCTATCGGACCTACATGTTTGTCAACACAAGTACCAAACTCACGTGAGAACGTCACTCCTAGGCAAGAATGTAAGGTTCAGTGACTGACGCACGAATACTTGTGTGTAGCTCGAATTTAGCCGGCAGAAAAAATGTATAGCTTCTCCTGAGGGTTGGGTAAACTGCTTTCCTCTTTTTACCTCCATCCTCGCGGACAAAAGTCGGTACCTGACTGAGGCAACATAGTGACGAATCGTAGGGCGCTCTTGATCGGAGCTGAGGACTACGGTGAGGGCTTCGCGCCGTTGCCGGCCGTACGAGAAGACATCAAGCATATCCGTGGTGCCCTAGAAGCCGCCGGATACGAAACGGAGCTTTGCACCGAAGAGATTCTGAAGAACGCCACTAAGCTAGACGAAAACATACGCAATTTCTGCGCAAATGGTGGCCCCGAAGACGTGCGGCTTATTTACTTTACTGGCCACGGCATCCTGGCTGGCGATGATGACTGTGTCGTTCCTGCCGGAGTCAAGCGAAAGGATGCTGCGACAAGCTCCAACCAACGCGTCTCGACCGACCTCAGCAAAACTGTTGCTGACTCAGACACTGGACTAGTGCTGTTCATCATTGATGCATGCCGTGATCCAGCTGATGTTCCGGTAACAAAAGGAGGAGTTGCGTGGGGTGATCCTACACATATCACCAGACCGGGTGAGTATCGATTCATCCGTTTCTTTGGCTGCGCTGCCAATCAGTTCTGCCAGGTAATTCCATCCGCCAGCGGTGAGCTGACGTCGAGCCTTTTTACACGATCGCTCACCGAGTGCATCTCCAGAGGAGATGCCGTTTCACTCGAAGAACTGCTGCCAAAAGTGGAGCAGCGGTGTGAGGACCTCCTTGCGGAAAATCCGGACCTGCGAGCTCAGTCACCGCGCCTGAGTTATGGCGAACTCTCGGGTGAAAAACGAAGCATCCTCAAGAAGGCAGTCTTCGATCCGATTCGAACGCCGGCGTTGACCTCGGTCTGGTCGAAGTTCGATCCGAACAGGCTTCACTGTTTAGTGGTGCTGTCGGAGTATGAGATAGAAAAATCCCCCGAGTGGGGGCTTACAGAGCTGGTTAGGGACGCAGTAGCGGGGGAGACCGGTGACCGAATTTGGAATGCCTTCTGCGAGGCTTCCAACAACCTGCGTCTCGTTACTGGGCTGCAGAGATCTCCGCCTGCCTCCTTCGAACCATCAGCCGTTCGAATAGGGGTCATTTCTGTCCTAGACGCATTTGCAAGCGACCAGGCCCTCGATACAGCAGTGAGAGCAATTGCCGAGGCAGATATTATTGTCTTTGACGTCACTGGTTTTGAACCGGGGGTCATGCTCCTGGTCGGTGTGCGGTCAGCATGCCGTCGGTGGTTAACCGTATGCAGCCATGGTGCTGGTTGGAAGGAAGGCCAACCTCTGGAGTTACCTTTCAACCTCCAGGACCTGAACATCAACTCGCACACTCCACGTGAGTCACGTACCGGAGTGGACCCCGTGGTGGAACGGTTCGTTAGGCGTATCGAGACAGGGTTCGTTCAGGCGGCACGACGACCGCACTATCTCGATCTTCCCGGTTATGACGCTTTACGGCAGCTCGGCTCCGATTACTCCGCTTCCTCAACGGTCGACCCGAGCAAGCGTGTTCTAGTTCTTTGCGCTTATGGAGACAACTTCTTCAGCAACTGGCAGTTCATTTCCTCCCGACTCAAGCGGATCCTGTGGCAGAGAAAGAAGTACAAACCCGAGATCGAGCGAATCATCGACTACGGTACAACGGAGTTGGTCCGGCAGAGCGTCTATGAACAGATTCGTAGGAGTGCCGCTTGCCTGGTGGATTGGTCGGAGTTCAGCCCCTCCGTATTCTTCGAGCTTGGTGCTCGACTGGCGGTCAGCGAGTGGGGGGCGATTCAGACCATCGATGACCGCTACCTGAGAGGTGGAGAGCGCTTCTCCAGCCGTCTGGAGAAGCTGGCACAGATTGATCGGATGCGTCGGTTACTCCGTCCAATACCCTACAAGTATCGAGCCGAGTCATCAGAAGCGTTCGAACAGGTTGTCGACGCACTGCTGCAGAGAAATCCTAGTTTCGACGGGAACGCAGACTACAATCGCATCCACCGCTCGCTTTTAGTTGCGATTGAAACAGTACAGGAGGCAAGGCTGCCTGTCGTTGAGGAACTAAAACGTCAGGCTGATTCTCTGCACCATCCCAAACAGGGACAGGTTGGAGCCCCACAGATCCTCTTTCATGGCAGCCGTCTTACTAAACAGGATAGCGAACGGGCTGCGCGCGAGTTACGTATAGCAGCCTGGCTCTATCTGGAGCATCGTGTGCAGTTCGCGAAGGTAAAGGAAGACAATGAATTGATGAAGTGGTACAGCGAACTTGGTCAATCAGCCCGGCAAGGGCTCTACGACCTCGGAGATCCGGAGTCCCTTGATCTCGCCTCCCACATCGAAAAAAGGCTGATTCAAGAAGGATTGCTGGATCCAATCGAGAAGGCCATCAACCTACAGGAAACTGCGCGATCATCCCGGAAAAAGGGCGATGCCATTCGTAAATCCGGCAGCGAGGAAGCAGCCTTAGGGGCCTACAGATCTGGGCTCGCGGCTTTGAACGAAGCACTCGGGTTGTTGAAGGAAAAGGACGAGATATTCCAGGAATCGACTTTACCGTTGTCAAGCAATGCGGCTCGTTATCTGCGCGAGCTCGTTGAAGTATACGGAGCACTCGGTGGCATGCACCAACGTTTGGGAGCACTGGAAGAGTCTCTCTCTAGCTACACGAACGGTGCAGCTCTTGAAGAAAAGTTCGGGATGGCAAACACTTACAATCGCCTAAATGCTATAAAGTACTCCCTGCTAACAGGACATGATACCCTCCGGTCGCTTGAAGCAAGGATTCTTACACTGGCCGGTTTCATTGAGACAAGCCTACGAGCTGACAAGAGCCTAAGTGACCGTGGCTGGGCATGGGCGGACCTTGGGGATTGCCTGGCACTGCTCGGCCGAACAGAGGAGGCCAGCAGGGCCTACGCAACCTTTATTGCGAAGGCCGAGATCAAGTCGCCGGAGAGGACTCTCGACGTCCTGAATGAAATTGCCTCGAAACTGCAGGCAAAAGGCGATCCAGATGTCCCGCGCCTGTCGATGGCTATTGATGTTTTAAAGGAAAGACTCATTGCACGATAGATAACGCGGAGGTCAATAATGACCAACGGTAGCGAGCTCTCTCTAGCCATTGCCAATGAGTGGGAACGTATGGCGGCACAGTTGGACGAAGGACGTGATCAAATCGAGCACGAACTGATTACTCTTTTGCGTCAACTTGATGCGCAAGGTCCAGACATGGCCGACGTAGTGAAAGCAATCATCAAACTCTTCTTGCCATTCCCAGCTGCACATTGCCTCCTTCTTAAAGCCATTGCAAGTGTAGCGCCTCACACAACTAAAGGGGGAGCGATGCCAGCCGGGTTCGTGAAGAAGGACAGATACACTGTAATCCCCATCTTCTACGGGACAGATCGAGCACAGGCTGGACCGACAGGGACCTCGATTTCGTATGGTCCCGAGCGTGGTGAACTCGCGTATGGTATCGCTGAGATCAGCATTCCGGACGACCATCGCATGGGAAATATTGAACGGCCACGATGGTGGAAGTTGCAGTTTCGTGAAGACTCAGCAAAGCATGTCGTCGTGCAATCTGTTCAGGAGCTCCCACTTTCAGAATTTGAAGCGCGCGCGAAAGTCACCCTTAAACGGAATTTGAAGAAAGAGGTACTGCTGTTTGTCCATGGGTACAACGTCGGGTTTGAGAGTGCTATTGCCCGCACCGCTCAGATTGCTTACGATCTTCACTTCGAAGGCCTCACCACCCTCTACAGTTGGCCATCGGAAGGTTCTATGCCCAAGTACACAGTTGATGAGACTAACGTTGCATGGTCACGCCCACGCTTTGCGCAGTTCCTGACCACGCTACGAACTCGGCTTGGTGCTGAAACTATACACCTCCTGGCACATAGCATGGGCAGTAGGCTGGTTGCAGAAACAATGGCATCGCTTCGTCCACTGGCAGATCCGGATGTTGCCCGCTTGCGGCAACTTGTCTTCGCTGCACCGGACATCGACGCTGCGACCTTCAAGGATCTTGCGGCAACATTCCATGAGAAGGTCGAACGTGTAACGCTCTACGCATCATCCAACGATAAGGCACTCAAAGTTTCAAAGCTTGCTCACAAGTATCAGCGTGCTGGTGAATCAGGACTCGACCTCGTGATTCTTAATAGCCTTGACACCATCGACGCGACTGCAGTGGATACAAGCTTCCTCGGGCACTCCTATTATGGAGATAACCGTTCCATACTGGCGGACATGTTTGATTTGATCCGCCGCGGAACCGCACCTCATGCGAGATTCAGCTTGGTAGCGAAAGATCGGTACGGATCGCGCTACTGGTTGTTCAATCGATAATCGGCTGATTGTCCTTACTATAACGGGCGATCACCACTTTGAGTCGAATAGTCAGATACATCGGGGCATACAGTACCCAAGCTCGCAGCAGACATTGATGTCTACCCTTGTGTATCTGCCGACAACGGTTCAGACCAAATCATGCGCTCCA
>CABVRV010000104.1 GCA_902500755.1 uncultured Nitrospira sp. | reverse complement strand
TGAACCGGCAAACAGTTATGGCGTATGGTTCGCGAACAGTAGCGGCGTGTGATACCGACAGAAACTGGTCGATCCGGCTCTTATGCGGATCCGCCTAAACATAGTTCGGCGCACAAGGGGGCTGAAGGTATGAATTGGGACAGCATCGCAGCGCAGGGAGTACCCCTAATTCTTGGGGCCGTTGGCGGTGGACTCTTTGGTGGACTCGTGAGTCTGCTCGTGGCCGTTCGCACAGAGCGTGCGGCCGCTGCCCAGTTGAAGACGATGCGAGAGCAGCTTGAGGCAACGCAACGACAGCTTGAGGAGGCTAAGCGGCAGTTCATCGCAATAAACACGCCGGACGTTGAAGTTCACGTTTACGTCCAGGGTAATCCTCCTGAAAGGCGCGGTGTGTGGCTGAAGGCCACTAATCACCACCCAACCATTACGGTGAACGATCTGCTCGTATTTGCCGTGGGCGACTCTCCGTCCGAAAAAGAAGCGTTCACCTTCATGTTCACGACGTTCGGTGATCTCAAACCCATGCAATCGGTTCTAGAACGAAGCCTGCAGGACTTGGAGCCCACGCTACAGAAGCACTTCCCTGCCTACGACTCTTCCGGTGCTATCATTTCAGACAAGCCCATAAGCGGTGCCAGTTTCGATGACTATTCGATGAAAGTGCACTTCGCCTATCTCCCGCGGCTTCATGGTGCGTCGAAGGTCGAGGGTGTCAAAGATGTACATTTCTCTGTCATGCGTGCGAAGGGCGCCTAACAACGGCATGCAGCGGACTCCTCCAAGCGGTGCCGCTGATCCGCAGGGCTGGTAGATCGTGCTCAAGGGCACGAATTGGAAATGTCCTGCCACCCCCCCTACTTCCGATACGTGAACGACGTGAGGGTGAGAGTAAAAAGTCGGACCCCTTTGCTTCTTCTTTCTTAGGATTGCCGGTGGTCGAAGGTCCATAAGAGGCCGAGGATGATCAGGTGTTGGGTCCCGGTCAGGCTTGGCACACCTGGTGTGATGTCGCCTCGCCTGAAGAATCCACCATTGATCTCTGTCGATTCGTCCCATCGGTACTCAAGTCGCACGTGGGTATTGCGGAAGACGCGCGGCTCTCCACGAGAGAACGGAGCGTAGTCCAGCGTGGTCGTCATCGCCTTCACGAATTGCTCGCTGCCCGTCCATCGTCCGTTGCGGTCCCAGTAGAATTCAGGCCGGATAGCCGCATACCACTTCGGCGCGAATCGCCAGCCGATGCTGGCACTCCCCCCCATCACAAATGCGCGTGGGGCGCCTGGCCGATCGGCGATATTTTCCGTCCCCACGTCATAGGTCAGACTGACGAAGAAATGCTGGCCTTGCCACTCCGCGATATTGTTCAAATAGTAACGCCAAAATTCAAGATCACTCCGCTGCTGGTCCGGTCCGGCATAGAGCGTATGACGGAATGTGACGCACGGCAGCGGCTTGAATGTCAGTCCAAGGCCGTAACTGGGTTGATCGTTTGGCCGAGACAGATGGGCATAGCCGTTTACGATGAATCCTAAGACCGTCACGCTCTTGTTCATGCGGTAGACGGCGTTCAAGCCGAACATCGCATAGGGGCTGTAGTCCGAGGTCCAGGCCCGTGTGTAGTGGACGTTGTCCTTCGCGTAGAGTTTCTCGGAGCCGAGAAAACTACTGAACAGGCCTGCGGTCAATGTGATGTCTTCAGCTTTCAGAACCCGGTACGACACGTTCGCGAGGCCAACATGGCGGAGCGTGTCGGCGCCGGAAAGCTTCGGCTCGCCCGGGAGGAACGCGAACTCCCGTGAGTCGTAGCCGCCTTGCACCGCCAATTCCATGCCCCATTCAGAACCGGGGGACGCCTCGGTACGCACATACGCCATCGCCATGTTAGGGCTGAGTTCGTTGTGGCGTGGTACGGTGGAGCGGTTCCGCCAGAGATGGTTCTCCGGGAAATTGAAGTTAAGCGGGTAGCTGACATCGAGATAGGTCCCATACTGCCAGCCATTCGGGTATGTGCAGGGGAGGGACGTGCACGGTTCATGCGCCAGCGCCGGCAATCCGATTGAAGTCTGAAGAACCGTGCAGAGCGTCCAGGTCAATATGGTGGTACGGGTAACCCAAGAGTTGTTGGCTGGACCAACGGATGTTGTTATCACAAAGATTTATCTCAGGATCGTTAAGAGAGTCGCCACAATCGTCTCTCCTAGGTCGCAGCCTGGCAACAGCAACGGAATCCTTGATACTATCGCGTCCGCCGTTGAGGGCTTCGAGTCACGGATGTCTGAGCAAGCAGCATTGCTCAATCGCGCAATGGGTGAGAGCGCACGGTGGAATAGTCCATTGGCTGATTCCGGTGGGCAATGCCAGATACGGTTGGCGCAGGACGAGGCGGGACGGTAAACGGGGCGAGGGGCAATGTCAAGAACCTGTCCCTGATTCTCTCGGCCAACGGCCGCAGAGGCAGAACGGAGGCTTAACATGACAGACCAAGAGCCTGCAGCGGGCAATACGGGAAGGGAAAGAGGGACAGCATCTAATGCGTGTGGGCAACCGGGACTTTGCCAACGCCCGGAAGTGCCTCCGGACAAGGGCAACAAGCATGTCGTCCATATCTTAGGGACCTATAGCTTGCTCACGTTTTTTGAGGAGAAGGGCCAGAGGGCATTCTTTGAAACAATCACGGGTGAAGAATTTGAGACAACCTTTAAGCCCCAAGAACCGTACGCCCGATGTATCGAGCCTTTTCACTTTGATACAGGTGAAAAAGCATTCGAGCTACGGATGACCAACATGGGGTTTATTCGCGAAGGCTTTTGGAAAGAAGCGTTCCCCCCGATATTTCAGCTAAAAGATGATCCTAAAGAACAGCAAACGTGGAAGCATATGCTTCCGGAATGTACGAAAGAAAAACTCACTGGCGCCATACAAGATCAAAAACCTGACACGCACGCTGAGGCACATTTTTATCGGTATTGCCTTACGCATTTGGCTAATGAGCTAGGAAAAGTTGGAGGACAACACGAGATTCATATCGGTCTGAATAGATTCGGGATTGTGAATATTGGAATCACCATAAAATGGGACCGCGTAGAAGATCAATGCTTTGAAGATCTCTGTAAGGAGGCATATAAAAACGTCAGTCATCTTCAAGTAGACCCGCTAGAGGATTTCAAGTGCGGTAAGAAGTTGACGGTTGCCGAAAAAGCGGTACAAGACCAGGTATTGATCGCCCTCACGAAGGGGAATTCCCCTCGTTTAGTCGTTCCTTCTACCAAGTGTTGGCGATTACCACCATCCACAGGTTTCTTTATGACAAGTTAGCGGCTGGAGCGATTGGCGGTTTTACAAAAGTATGCTTAGTCAATCCGTGGGAGCTCTCAAACAAACTCGAAGATTCCATTCGCAAAGGGCTCCCTCCCTTGCGGCATGTAGTGTTCATGTATCAACTGGTGCACTCGTTTTCTAACAAGGCAGACTCTCCAAAGAAAGACTTCCTAAAGAAAGAGAGGCGTGCGCTCCTTGCCCTTGGGCACAATGTAGGATGGTTTCCAAGTGACAAGCTTCCGTTTCCTGCATTTGATTCTAAAGCGCCGCTAAAAGATTCCTCCTTGCTGGAGACCTCCTGCTGCTTGATTTTTCCGCAGGGGTTGGTCGTCGTAATCCAGCCCTCAGAAGGACAGGAGAAAGTTCAAACAGTTTACCCCGGCGGGATGTATGGCAACCCCTCATCCCCGTACGTGTTGTATCGTGATTACTGGAAGCTCATTTTCAAACTGTTTATCCGTGTGGCCGAAGCCCGCCTCCTGATAGGCATGGTCAATAGAGAATTATCTGACATCCACAAAGCCTTTCTGAAGAATCGCCAGGCAGGGTGGTTTTCTTACTCATTCAAGGTCGGGATTGGCTGGTTAAAGTCCTGGGATGGCAAATTGTTCCCTTGGGACTATGGGATAGATAGTATCTATAACATCCATTTCAGATTGATGCGCGTGGGGTCGATCATCCAGCGCACATCTGGAAGGGTGATTACACCTGAAGTGACGCGGTATTCGTTTGTTCGAAGAAAACTTGCCGACTTCCTAAAGACAGTCAATTTCGAAGAACATAGGGGCCATATTCAATCAGAATTCGAAAAGCTCAATGAGTGGGTTGAAGCCGTAAGAACAGTCTGGGTAGCGCGAGCAGCCATAGTGGTTGCCGCTCTGAGTCTTCTCGTGGCAGTCGGAACTCCCTGGTTTCAAAAATGGCTTAATTCACCTGATGATAAATCTGCTAGCTGTGCAGAGCAGTCCCTCCCTGAGTTAATCAAAGGCCTTAGCGGCGAAATGGACAACCTAAAGACAACGACTACTGGCCTAAATTCCGAGATGGGAAAATTGCAGGCGAGGATTGGGCCCCTTGGAGAAGATCTGAAAACGTTGAAGCGGTGTCAGCACCAAAATCAAAAAGATACAACCAGTGGAAAACGGACACCTTCGAGTGCGGTCCGATGAATGCTGGCCGAGCCGTTACCCGTAAGGAACGGCACCGTATTGGAATTCCGCTCTTTGCAGGATGAGATCGTGCCATGGTTGAGGGTGTAGCCCCCGTAACCGTTATTACCGACTCATCCGCATAGCGTCGGCGAACAGAAAGGGCGCCAGTTGGATGTCGAATCGTAAGCCGGACCAGGAGAGGAATTCTTCTGCGGACGTTAACCTTTCTTCCGTATCCGGTCCGTCAATTCTTCGTAGATCGATCGCCGGTGACCGACAGCCATGAGGCGAATGGCTCCAGCCTTATGATCGACGGCGTAGATGATCCGAAATCGCCGAACTCGATACTTCCTGAGCCCTTCCAGTTCTCGGCGGAGTGGTTCGCCACGGGCCGGATCGGCTGCGATCGCGCGGATGGCAGCTTTGATAGACTGTTTGAGGTCGGGATGGAGCGAACGAATGATCTCCGCCACATGTGGCTCTCATGCGGCGTTAGGTGTAGGTGTGTTCGTCCCGCTTCGTCAGCTTGAGCAGGACGACTTTCCTTTTTTGATCGTCGATGTCGTAGAGCAACCGGTAGGGTCCGATGCGAAGCCGGTACTGGGCGATGAACTGAGACACGATAATCTGGCCTGTCAGCCGTTTTGTGCGCTTCCCCTCAGGCCGAGGATTGTTGGCCAACGATCTGATGGCGGCAGCAATGGCGGCTTGGTAGTCGGCTGGAATCTTGGCGAGCGTGTTCTGGAACGAACGTTCGACTCGTTCGCTAGGAAAGACGACTTCGTAGCCCAATTTAGAGGCCCATTCTCTTCAACAGTCGCTCGGCCGAGACCGCTTTCCCCTGAGCATACTCCGTCCGCCCGCGGGCGATCTCCCCCAACAGCTTTTTGTCCCTCAGCTCGTCAAGGGATTCCACCAAGTCCAGCATGTCTTCGTAAGGCACAAGAAACGAAACGGGTTTCCCATGCGACAGCACCATGGAGGGCGATTTGGACCGAATCAACTTCGAAAGCTGGGCCTGCGCCTCCCGTACGTTGACCGGGTTGGCTTTTCTGAGCAGATTAGTCAAGCTCATGGGCCCTCCATAATGTATGGCAGTTGTATGGACAATAACAGGTCGCCTATTCATGCGCAAGCTCCACCTCTATAAAGGCAAGTTCCTTGAACAGTCGTATGGATAGAGCGGTGGCCAAGTCGGATACCCGCAAAGGACGTGCATCCGATCGGAAAGTCCGCTCTTCGCAGGGTGAGATTGAAGCCGGCCTTGGGACCTGTGCCCAGAGATACAGAGGCGGATTACGGGAGAATCCGCTTAGCGCCGCTTGATCCCCAGCGCTTTGATGCGCGATGCCAGCGTCGTCGGTTTCATGCCAATAAGACGGCGGCACCGTCCGGTCCGAAAATCTTTCCCTTGGTGAGTCGCAAGGCCTGCGCGATGGTCTCCTGCTCCTGCCGTCTCCAATCTTGTCGAGTCGCCACCCGTGATGCTGTGAGAGCTGATGGTGATGGTGGCTCGAACAGGATTCACGATCTCGCGCGGCTTGCGTACCGCCCCAGCTGTGTCACGAATGGGAAGCGGAGCATCATGAAGAGGTTCAGGCAGACCGGAGGACCGAGGTGTTCCAAGCCGATCTTCATACCCGTCTGTCCCAAGGCCGGTTGGGGACAATAGGTGCCGAACAGGCGATCCCACCAGGGCACGTTGAATCCGTAGTTGCTGTTGGTTTCCCGCACATCCGTCGAATGGTGAATCCGATGCATGTCCGGCGTGACGATGACCCACCGGAGCACTCGATCCAGAGCCACAGGCATCCGAACATTGCTGTGGTTGAAGAGGGATGTACTGTTGAGGACGATCTCGAAGATTACAACCGCCAGCGGAGCCACTCCCAGCACGAGGACCGACAGGGCCTTCACTCCCGTCGAGATGACGATCTCCACCGGGTGAAAACGCACTCCGCTGCTCACATCCAGGTCCAGGTCGGAGTGATGCATCATATGAAAGCGCCACAAGATCGGGACGTAATGGAAGACTTGATGCTGCCAATAGATGATGAAATCGAGTGCGACGATCGCCAGGGCGAGTTCGAGCCAGACCGGCCCTTCGACCCAGTTCAAGAGTCCCCAGTGACGTTCCTGCGCCATTGCCGCCGTCGCTACGACGCCGCCCATGAACAGCAGGCGGGCGAGGACGGTGTTCAAGGCCACGATCGTCAGATTGCCGCCCCAACGGCAGAGCTTCGATGCCGTCAGCTTACGCCGCGGCGCCAACAGTTCCCACGTCGCCATCACCCCGAGGACGGATACGTACGATCCAATCCGAATGAGATCTACGGACTCCATCGACTTCCCCTCCTCCCGATCACACTCCGCTCACAAGGCGATCATACTCCTCTTTTGGAGAGTCAGAGACACGAAAAGCTGAATGTCAACAAGAGAGCCGTTTCAACGAATCACTATGAAGAGGAGAATCCGATTCGCCGCTTCACTCATGGAGATGAATGCGCTCGCAGGAGTGTCCGTGGAGACGCGCTTATGACCTGAACGCCGGTTTGTCGACGTTCCGGTTCACTCGTGCCGCTTCGACAGACGATCGATTGGTTTTGGGATCGGAGGCGTTGCTCTCGCTGTTTGAATTGGCCGTCCGCGTGGTTGCGTTGACGGAGCGAAAGCCGTCATACTGCTCGGTACCATACGTGAATGTGAGGCAGGACATGAATCCTTTCGACCATGACGTGCGCACATCAC
This sequence comes from uncultured Nitrospira sp., assembly GCA_902500755.1. Classification (GTDB taxonomy): domain Bacteria; phylum Nitrospirota; class Nitrospiria; order Nitrospirales; family Nitrospiraceae; genus Nitrospira_D. Next base: position 4,654 of record CABVRV010000104.1, on the reverse strand, counting down.
CAACGGAGGATACGGGACAGGAGGCACGGATCGATCGGCGGACATGGCTCACGGGTGCCGTTTCTTTGGTGGGGGCTACCGCCGCCGGCTTGCTCACTCCCGCCTTGCTTCCAGCCGAAGAGGGGGAGAGCGTTCGTCCTACCCACGTACCGGGCCGCAGCCCAAGCCCATACGGAGTCCGCGCCCAAGGAGAAACGGTTCAGCGCCTGCCCACGGCCACCCATTCACTGACGCCCCATCACGCCTTGCACGGCATCATCACTCCGTCTGCACTGCATTTCGAGCGCCATCATAACGGAGTGCCGAGCATCAATCCCGACCGGCACCGACTCTTGATTCATGGACTGGTCGACCGGCCGCTCACATGTTCGATGAACGATCTCACGCGCTTTCCCTCCGTTACGCGAACCCTGTTCATTGAATGTTCCGGCAACTCCGGAAAAGAATGGAAAGGGCCGACGGGGAAAACCGTTCAAGAGACACACGGGTTGATGAGCACGAGCGAATGGACCGGCGTGCCGCTCGCGACGGTCTTGGCTGAGGCAGGCATCAAACCTGACGCGGCTTGGGTGCTGGCGGAGGGCAGTGATGCCGCCGCGATGACGCGTAGCCTGCCGTTGGCGGAGGTGTTGAACGACGCGCTGCTCTGCTACGCGCAAAACGGCGAGGCGCTCAGGCCGGAGCAGGGATATCCGCTCCGGTTGGTGATTCCAGGTTGGGAAGGCAATACCTGCATCAAATGGGTCAAGCGGCTGAAGCTCGGCATTGCGCCCTTCATGACTCGCGAAGAAACCTCGCACTATACCGACCTCATGCCGGACGGCACTGCCAGACAGTTTACGTTCGTGATGGATGCTAAATCAGTCATCACAAGCCCGTCCGGTGGCCACCAGATCGAGCCGGGCTTCGTCGAGATTCGTGGATTGGCGTGGAGCGGGCGTGGAAAGATCGTCATGGCTGAGGTCAGCACGGACGGCGGGCGCACGTGGCAGGCGGCGCAGTTACAACAACCGGTTCTTTCTCAGTGTCACACACGCTTTCGGTTCGGGTGGCGTTGGAACGGAGACGAGACGATCATCCAAAGCCGCTGCACAGATGAGATCGGCTCTGTTCAGCCGACCAGAGCGGCACTGGTCGCTGCCCGAGGCGTCCATTCGTTCTACCATTACCATGCGATTCAGAGTTGGAAGATTGATCGACAGGGGAGTGTGAGCAATGTGCAGATCTAGATCCGCCATGTCGATCATCCTGACGCTGGGTTTGTTCATGATGCCTACCGGGATTTCCATGGCGGAAGAATCCCGCTATGGATTGGGGAAGCCAGCCACCGAAGCAGACATCAAGGCCTGGGATATCGACATCGCACCGAACGGAGTGGGGTTGCCATATGGACGAGGAACGGTGCAGCAGGGTGCTACCCTTTACGCCGTGAAGTGTGCCGCCTGCCATGGACCGACAGGAACGGAGGGGCCGAACGATCGTTTGGTCGGCGGTCAGGGTTCGCTGGCCACGGACCATCCAATCAAGACCATCGGCAGCTACTGGCCCTATGTCACAACGTTGTACGACTACATCTTCCGCGCCATGCCGTTCACCGCGCCGCAATCGCTCACGCCGGACGAGGTCTATAGCCTCGTCGCTTGGTTGTTGCACCAAAACGGTATCATTGAGAAGGATGCGGTGATGGACGCCCGGACCCTTCCAACCATCCGGATGCCCAATCGCGATGGGTTCATTTCCGATTTGCGACTGGATGTGCTGGGTCGTTGATGGGTAAGTCTCGTATGTCGGCTTTGCTTCCGATCACTCCGGCTTCTTCCTGAAGACAATATCTCCGTAGTAGGCCTCTGCCGACTCGCCGGTATTATCGGTATCCGTCATGATGGCGACACCGGAAATCATGGGCGGCTCTGCTCCAAACGCTCGCTTGTAGTCTTCATAGACGTTGCGCTCTTCGGTCATCCAGGTGTTCAGCTTGGCTGGTCCGCTTTCCACCACAATCATGTGCACCTGTTCGGTGTACGGGTTGGGCACCGCGGTTCCTACCGGCGCCCGGCTCTCCCAAATGTAATTGATGGCGCCGAGGGGCGGATAGCGCCCGTAGATGAGTTTGGCTGCTTCGTACTTCGCTTTGCCGAAGAGCCCCACCTTCCCGCTGTCGTACTGAAAGGTGACGTAGATACGGGCCGGGTAATCATCGCCGTCTTTCTTCGCCACATTGCCGGCCTTTAAGATGTTCGTGACTTTCCACTGCCATTGGATGATGGGATACTCCTTCGGATCGATCGGGGTTTCTTTCGTATAGCCCGAAGAAGAGGCCTGACTGGCGGCCTTGACGACCACACGAGCACCGTCTTTCACGAGATCGTAGGTCGTCTGTTGCGGAATTTTAGGGAACGTCAGCGGTTTCCAGCCGTCCGGCCAGGGTCCACCCGGAGCGGCGGTCGAAAAGGCACCGACTTCGATGGTGGTAGGAGACCCGGCTTGCAGCCGGTTTGGAGCAACGAGGGTCATTCCGGCCAACAGGCACGATGCCAAACCGACGATCACGGAAAAAAGAGACGGTGCCATAGGCTCATTCCTTTTCAGGTGAAGAGTGAAACATCGTTGTTCATGATGCGCCCTCTATCGGCGCATCCAGGCAAATAATTTGATCAACAGATTCTTGGTTCGTTGTGTGAAATGTGCCTTGCGCCAGAGGTTTACCACCTTCTTGTTCACTTCAGCCTGCGTGGGATAGGGATGGATGGTTCCCGCGATCGTCTTGGCCCCGGCTCCCGCCTTCATGGCGACCGAAAATTCGCCGATCATGTCGCCGGCATGACCTGCCACGATCGTGGCGCCGAGGATCGTATCGGTCCCCTTTTCGATGTGAACCCGCGCAAAGCCTTCGTCTTCTCCGTCCAGGATCGCTCGATCGACCTCGTCCAGCTTGTAGGTATAGGTTTCGACTTCGATTCCTTTCTCCTTGGCATCCCGCTGGTACATTCCGACATGGGCGACTTCCGGTTCGGTAAACGTGCACCAGGGCATGATCAGCGAATCGACGCCGGCATAGCCGAGCCCAAAGGGATGCGGAAACAGCGCATTCTGGATGACGATCTGTGCCATGGCATCGGCCGCGTGGGTAAACTTATAGCGTGAGCAGACGTCGCCCGCCGCGAAAATGTTGGGGTTGGTCGTCTGCAATCGGGCGTTCACCGTGATGCCCTGCTTGTCATACTCGACTCCCGCAGCCTCCAGTCCGATTCCTTCCACATTCGGGGTTCGCCCCGCCGCGACCAGGAGTTCATCCACCGTCACATCGTACTGACTGTCGTGCGATCCGACCGTCAGGCGCTTGCCTCCTTCGGTCTTCTCGACTTGCAAGTGTTTCCCACAGCACAGCACCGTCACCCCATCGCGAACCATCTGTTGCTCGACGATCTCCGCCGCGTCGCGATCCTCGTTCGGCATGATGCCGTGTGCCGCTTCGACGAGGTAGACCTGGCTCCCAAAGCGGGCGAAGGACTGCGCCAGTTCACATCCGATGGGACCGGCTCCGATGACCCCGATGCGGTCCGGCAACTCCGTCAACGAAAAGACAGTTTCATTGGTCAGGTACCCGGCTTCCTGCAGCCCGGGCGTCGACGGGATCGACGCCCGCGCGCCGGTGCAGATCGCCGCTTTCGCAAAGGTCAAGGTTCGATCACCGGACGGTCCCTCAACTTGGATACGATCGTTTCCGACGAAACGGCCGCTGCCGATGTAGATGTCCACGCCCAATTTGGCATATCGATGAGCGGAATCGTTGTGACTGATCCGCGCGCGTAACTTCCTCATGCGCGCCATCACGGCGCCGAAGTCGTACGTTACGCCCGCGGGAATTTCGAGGCCGAACTCCTGGGCGCGCCGGAGATCGGCCCAGGCCCTGGCCGCTCGGATCACGCCTTTCGACGGCACACATCCCACATTCAGGCAGTCCCCACCCATCAGATGTTTTTCGATCAAGGCCACTTTGGCTCCGAGGCTTGCGGCCACGACCGCCGTGATTAGTCCGGCCGTGCCGGCTCCGATGACCACGATGTTGTAGCGACCGGTCGGCTCCGGGTTGACCCAATCGGGAGGATGCACATTGGCGACGAGTTGTTGGTTGTAGACGTCGTTCGGCAGGACCAACGATTGATTGTGTTCCGTCATTTCCGCGACCCTTGGTTCGGGTTCCGTGTGCATTGCGCGACCTCCTTCATCGCATGTCGTCGAACGTTGACGTAGTCATGACACCGGTTTGGCGGCGAATTTCTTATAGACGACCGGCACCAGAGCGAGGAGGCCCAACAACACGAAGGCTCCGATCACATTCGGCGACGCAATTTCCTTGAGGGAGTTGATGGTGCCGAGTTGGCGTCCCGCATAGGCGTACACGAACGAACCTGGAATGATGCCGAGGGCCGTGGCTCCGATGTACGTTCCCGCGCTCACGCGGGTCAGGCCGGAGACCAGGTTGACCACGAAGAACGGAAACAACGGAATCAGTCGAAGGGTCAGCAGGTAGCTGAACGCATTCTTGGCGAAACCTTCTTGGAACGGTCTCAACGATTTCCCGAACTTTTGCTCCACGGTGTCCCGCAACAAATATCGCGCGGTGAGAAACGCCAGGGTGGCTCCGGTCGTT
>CABVRV010000103.1 GCA_902500755.1 uncultured Nitrospira sp. | reverse complement strand
CCTGAAGTATCAGCACGAATTTGCGAATCAGCTGACCGTGAAAGGGCGACTCTATGATGCGACATGTAGAGACCTCCATTAGCATGCTGCAGGAGCTTAAGGCTATGGGTGTCAGGCTGTCGATCGATGATTTTGGGACAGGTTATTCGTCGTTGAGCCATCTGCAGCGATTTCCCCTCAACATGCTCAAGATCGACCAATCGTTCGCCAGAGATGTCACACGGAATTCGGCCAATGCCTCGATTATTCGCGCCATCATTTCTCTTGCGCACAGTATGAACCTCTTTGTGCTTGCGGAAGGGGTGGAAACCAACGAACAGTTGAAGCTCCTTCGTCAACAAGAGTGCGATCAAGTCCAGGGGCATTTCTTTGGCGGCCCGATGCCGGCTGAGGAATTTGTGCGATTGCTCTCAGGGGCTATTCCGACAAAATACAGGGAACGGGCAGCGTAGAAACTCTAAAAACAGTAGCGGAATTGCGACTGATCGGCAATATAAGGGGTAATCACTCACCATCGTAGAGTTAGTAACCATGGAACAACGAAAGGACACTCGATTTCCAGTTGAATTTCGAAGCTCATTCAGCTCGGCGAATGTTGTAGCGGGCGATGGCACGCTCAACGATCTTTCCGTTCGAGGTTGCCGTGTCTTCAGCCTCATCGAGGTGAGGCCTGGGACGACCCTCAAGTTACGCATCCATGCATTCGGGGCCGAACCTCCCATCCACATTTCCCAGTCCGTTGTGCGATGGTGTCGAGCCGGAAGTTTCGGTTGTGAATTCGTCAATCTCAGTCCGGATGAATGGGCCAGGCTCCACCATGTGATCAGAGAGTTGGAACAGCATCCGTTCCAGCGACATCACGAAGACACCGAAGTCGCATGATTTCTCCAGCCACTCTCCTCAGCGATTCAGTTTCCACGCAGTTCTGCCGATAGGACAAAGCAGGAAGTCCAGCACCCAGGATAGCTGTGCCACGACCATCAGGTCCTGATCAACGCCGCTTTTCCCATCGGAAAGTCCAATTGCCAAAGTGCTACGCCGCGTTGGCCGCTCGACGTTTTGCGACTTGGCCAAGGATGTCGAGTGCGGCGATCCGGTAGGCTTCGGCATAGGTGGGAAAGTTGAAGATGTTATCGATGAACGATTCAATTGTAGCGGAACTTTGGAGAGCCAATTGCCCGATATGTACCAGTTCGGTGGCTGAATCTCCAACCACCTGGACCCCAAGGAGGCGCTCTCCTTCAGGATCAGCCACCATCTTCAGTAAGCCGTGGCCTGTCCCTGATATTTGAGCGCGAGCAATTTCTTCAAACTTCGCCCGCCCGATCAACGGATCTCGATATCGTTCCTGTGCGCTCTTTTCATCAAGGCCGATGCTTCCCATTTCCGGAATCGTATAGATTCCCAGTGGAATGGTTGAGGCTGCGTCACCGATCGGGAGATTGAGCGCGTGACGGACAGCCCGCCGACCTTCTTCCATGGCCTTAGAGGCAAGCGCGGGGCCTTCAGCCATGTCGCCGACCGCATAGATGTGGGCGACCTCCGTCTGGCAATACTGATTCGTGGGAATGAGACCTTTCTCTGAAACCGTGATCTTCGCTGTCGAGAGATCTAAGCCCTCGACGTTCGCTTGCCGTCCAAGGGCGACGAGCATTTTCTCGCTACAGATTTTCGTGCCATCGCTCAACAAAGTGACGACATGGGCAACTTCGTCCCAGCGGACCTCCGCAATCTGCCTTTTTCCGAGGTAGCGGCCACCATGGCGCTCAAAACTCTGTAGAAACTGGCTGACCAGTTCACGATCCATGAATTGCAACGGGCACTGAGCACGATCGATCAGAGTTACTTCCACGCCCAGCAGTGCGAAGATGGAGGCATATTCACACGCGATGACACCGCCTCCGATGACTGCCAATGACTGAGGCAAGTACATCATGGAAAGGAGTGAATCGCTGTCCAGAATGTGTTCATGGTCGATAGGAATTTCCTTTGGGGTTCTGGGACGTGATCCAGTGGCAATCACGATAGTATCGGCCGTGAATTGTTGTCGCGCTCCGTCGACGGTGTGCATTTCGATGATGTGTTCGTTCAGGAAGCGTGCCCGTCCATGCAGCAACGAAATACCGTTCCGGCGGAGCTGTTGACTCATGAAGGAATCATGTGCCTGAACGACATTTTCAAGCCGGCTTAAGAGTGTGGCGATCTGAGTGTCGGGTTTGAGGGTAAATTGGAGAGCCTCGCCGGCCCGCTTGAGTTGGTCGAGGTGGAGGGCGCTTTCTCTCAGTGTTTTGCTGGGAATGGTCCCACGATAGACGCAGCTGCCCCCGATACCGCGTTCTCGTTCGATCAGGGCGACGCGCTTCCCGGCCTTGGCGCCTTGGACGGCCGCCTTCTGGCCGGCAGGGCCGGCTCCAATGACGATAATGTCGAACGCAACGGGTGGGCTCATAGAGTTAGCGCATTCACCACCGCCAGCACCTGGCCCTTCGCAGTCAGTAGCTGGTCAATGTCGTTGGGATACAGGTTTAATTCGGCAAAGGCCGGTTGCGTACGCAGCGACTCCTCCGGCAGATCCTCTGGCGCGAGCACATGACTTGCGAGTCTGTCGGAGGCGCACGTGAGTAGGCACTCCTGACGGAATGAGTCGGCATGATCGTAATCGTCGTAGTATTGAATGGCCGTTGCGACTTGTTTGGGCAAGCCCCATTTCTCTGCAATGAGGGTGCCGACACGGGAATGATACCCATCGATCCATCCGTATAGGATTGCTCGCTCAATCGTGAGACGCTGCGTCTGTGCGAGTGCCGTTGCCGTTTGCAAAACGACCGGTTTCCCGATTTCGTGCAGCAGCCCGCAGAGATAGGCGCTTTCGACGTTGACACGCCTCATGCGGGCAATTTCTTTGGCAAAGGCGCCGGTCGCCAGAGAGTGACGCCACAGACGCTTCACATCATCTTCATGTCCTGGTGCCTTAAACGCGCCTGATTTGAGCGATGCCGTAAAGGCAATCTCTGACAGCAAGGTAATACCCAGCATGGCCACCGCGTGTTGGAGAGAGACAACGGGGCTACGGGACATGTAGGCTGGGGAGTTGGCGACCCGCAAAACATGTGCAGCGAGTGCTTGGTCTTGGTGAATCAACGCCGAGAGCTTTGCCGCATCGGCGGCTGGATCTGATGCCAAGGCCATCACCTGACTGGCTGCTTGCGGGAGGAGAGGGAGCTCAATCTCACCGGTCTCAATTTTCTGGAGTAACGACTGTTCCAGCCGCTCAATTGGGGTGGTTGCCGATCCTGTTTCCGATGCCATAGAAGTGAACTCCTCGAACGAGAGTCGGTCGGTTACGACTATCTTTTTCGGACGATCTTGGGTGAAAGTTTAGTGGCCGTGACTTTGGGAAGGTGGCAGACTATACTTCATGGTCTTTGTGAGGGGTTATGAGTCGAATTTGCATGATTGTCTTCGTCGTATGCGTAGCCGTTGCGGGAATAGTACCTGTACCGAGTGTAGCAGCTGAACCCACCGCGAGCGCTGAAAAAGTTGTGAAGGAAGCTCAGGAAACGATCGAGGCAACCAGGGAATATACGGCTCAGCAGAAGGAGGCATTCCAGCGGAAGGCACAAGAGGAATTGGTGGTTATTCAGGAGCAAATCCTCGGCTTGCGGGAGAAGATTGCAAAGGCCTCAGAGTCCACACGGGCAGATCTTCAGAAGTCGCTCAATGAGCTGGAAAAGAAGAAAGACGGTGTCAGGGAGAAATTAGATGAATTGAAAAGCACCGGGGATGCCAAGTGGCACGAATTACGAGAAGGAATGCATACCGCCCTGAACGAACTTAAGCAGTCGTACCGTAAGTTACTCTCTCATATTCCATAATCATCAAGCTTGCGGAGTACTTGTGATGAATGTTGTCACGCTTGCCGATTTTCACCAGTTCAGCAGTGAGAAAATGAAGAAGAATAACATCTTCCAAACGGATCGATTCTTCTGTGATGTCTATTGTTTCGAGCCGGGCCAAGAACAAAGAGGTCATGTACATGACCATCAAGACAAGATCTATATTGTTTTAGAGGGGCAAGGAACGTTTCACGTCGGCACCGAACAGCGGGTACTTGGCGCAGGACAGGGCACGATGGCTCCAGCTGGAGAAGAGCACGGAGTGAAAAACCATACAGGCGGGCGGCTCAAGGTGTTGGTATTTGTAGCTCCTAACCGACTCTGAAAGCTCCACAAGAATCGATCTCAATGAACAAGGGGGAGAGAGCCTCAGGCTCTCTCCCCCTTTGCGTGTGATCGACTGATCACAACGTTTCTTCGTCCAAGAATTTTCTTCTTAGGGTTTGTAACAGGACCGGTCAGCCGGTTTACCGTCGTGCGAGAACTGGTTTTCATACGCCATCACTTGCCAGATCTGCTCCTCAGACAGAAGACCCTTATTGGCCTTCATCTTGGTCTTTGGGATGCCTTCGGCGACGCGCCAGAACCAGTACGCGTCTGAGTAACGGCAGACAATCTTCGGATCACGAAGGTCTCGTGCGCCTTTTTTTGCCGGTTTGCCATCTTTTCCATGGCAGCTGCTGCAGTTGACCTCGGTCTTGAATTCGCCATTATAGATCTTTGCGCCCTCCGCTATGGCCTTTGCGTCGGTCCACCCACCAGCCGGCATTTTCTTATCAGCATAATCCGGTGGAACGGGGGCTAACGGGGGCAAATCTTCAGCCGAGGCAATCCCTCCGGAAAGCATTAGGGCACATCCCATCGCCAAAACTGAAACGCTTACGGTCCTTCTCATTCGTACCTCCTGCTTAGTTGTAGTGGATATGAGGCCTGTGTGTTTACTTGAGCCAGACGACGTCTTCACATGAACTATACCATAACTTATTTTGTCGGAAAAATGAAAGTATGGGAGATGGCTGTGCGCCCATGTGGACTGACGTTAAGAGCATGAAGGCAGTGCCGTTTTCACAGGAGTTTGACATAGAGCAGTCGATCAAGCGCACGACTGTGCCTGCAAGATTGGCTATTTGATAAACTGCTTAGCGGCTTCGACTATGGACCGCACTCCAATTCCATAGTGATCGACCAGCTCTTCCGGTTTCCCGCTATGTGGGATTTCACGAACAGCCAGTTTGTGGACCTTGATGCCCTCGGCAGCAACGGCACTCAGAACGGCATCACCGAGTCCTCCGTGTGCATAGTGGTCCTCCACCGTGAGGATTCTCCCCTGGGTCGATCTCCCACTCTCTACTAAGGTGTTTCTGTCGATAGGAGCAATACTGTAGAGATCGATGATACGAGCAGTGATACCGGCTGCCTTCAATTGATCGTACGCTTTCAAAGCCTCAAACAAGGTTACACCCGCGGCGACGATCGTGAGGACATCGGATGAGCCCCGTCGGAGAATCTTGCTGCCTCCGATGTGGAACTTTTCTTCTGGCCCATAGAGCACAGGGCTTTTCGGCCTGCCGGCTCGCACATAAACCATCCCCTTGTGAAGAGCGGCGACTTCGATCAAGCGATACGTTGAGTTGCCATCTGATGGATAGAGCACGGTCACGTTGGGCTGGGCTGCCATCATGGCGATGTCTTCGAGTCCCATTTGGGACGGCCCATCCTCTCCGATGCTCACACCGACATGTGTGCCGACCAGCTTGATGTTTGCCCCGCTGATCGCGGCCATGCGGATGAAGTCGTAAGCGCGACTTAAAAAGCAGGCGAACGTAGCGGCGAAGGGGATCTTTCCGCATGCCGCCAGCCCAGCGGCTGCGCCCACCATATTTTGTTCCGCGATAAAGCTTTCAAAAAACCGATTCGGGAATTTCTTGCCGAACTTGTCGGTGTACGTGGAGTTCTTCACATCGGCGTCAAGCGCGACGACGAGGGGGTTCGCGGATCCGAGTGCCTCAAGGGCGAGTCCAAATGCTTCGCGCGTTGCAATCGATTCACCGATCTTGTACGGGGCTGGCGGCATCGTGCCGATGGTGTGGGAAGGGGTGGTGGCAAGCGATGGTGTTGTAATGCGAGGAGCTGTGCCGTTTGGGCTCAATTGCTTTGTGAGCTCGTCGAGGGCCTTCTGGGTCTCGTCCCCTTTTTTCAGCGGCTTCCCATGCCAATCCGGTTTGTTTTCGATGAAAGAAATGCCCTTTCCTTTATAGGTCCTGGCGAGCAATACCGTCGGACGTCCCTTCGTACGAGCAGCTTCATCGAACGCCTTGAGTATGGCGCCAAAATCATGGCCGTCGACGACAATTGCGTGCCAGCCAAATCCAGCCCAACGGGAACGGTAGGCGTCCATATCGTGTTGCAACATTGTTGGATCACTCTGTCCGAGACGGTTTACGTCCACGATCGCACATAAATTGTCTAAACCGTACTGACGGCTAACCTCGGCGGCTTCCCAAACAGATCCCTCTACCGATTCACCGTCTCCCATGAGCACATAGGTTCGATACTCAAGGTTGTCGACGAACTTTGCGTTCAACGCAATACCGACCCCAACCGGAAGTCCTTGACCTAGAGAACCAGTCGCCATGTCAACAAAGGGGAGCCGGGGAGTTGGGTGGCCCTCGAGATCCGATGTCAAGGTACGCAACTTTAGGAGGTCACTCGCCGGGAAGAGTCCAGCTTCCGCCCACGCTGCGTATAACAATGGGGCTGCATGACCCTTTGAGAGAACGAAGCGATCGCTATTGAGTGCTTTAGGATTCTGAGGGTTGTAGCGCATGACGGAGAAAAACAAGGCGGCGACGATATCAGCAGCCGAGGCGCAACTCGACGGATGGCCACTGCCTGCTTCGCTGGTGGCTCGCACACTATCAATACGGAGTTGGGTTGCCTTATTGTGTAATGTCGTAAGCAATTCTGGTGAAGCAGGTGAACCGGCCATTGGAGGTCCTTTCGAGATTGGGATCAAACGGTGTAGCCGACTGATTGTCTGAAATCATATCGGCAGTTAAGAAAACAGAACTGAAGGCTAGCAAATCGACTAGGTAGAGGTCAATGAACAAGCTCCCCAGGTTTTTCTCCAGGGGAGCTTATTGGGATAGGCAGGACGGTGTCAGCGTTGGTTCAAGCTCCGGCGGGAGGATGTTATTGCTGAGGCTTCATTTGAGTATCCTTCAAGTAGCAGGATGAGCAGCAGGCCAATGAGGGGGGGGTGGGTTTGGAGCTACTTTTCCTTAAGCGAGCAAGATTTGCGTGAACGTGTCACGTCGGAAGTTATCAAGGTGGAATAGGCTGGTGATCAGTGCGATCTTTAAAATATTTAAAGAGCAAATAGCCGTTCGCAAAGACCACGATCAACAGGATGCTATAGGTTGTCACTGGTGAGGCAAGGTCTAACTCGCCTAAGACTCGAGACAGGCCGAATCCCACAATTAACCCGTCGAAGACCATGCAAATGCGCCGGAATGTCTCAGGATCCATTAAGCGAATGAGATACGTTCCGAGCGGAATGCCGATGATCACGCTGGGAACGATATAGGGGATGATTTCCACACTGCCGGCACTGTAGAAACCGATAAACCCGTAAGCGATCGCTGTGAGTGACGACTCCGCCAGGCGAATGATCCCCAAGGCAGCACGGAAGTCTTGTTTCGGATAGCCTTGATTGTTAAAGAGAAGAGCCAATGGGGGGCCGGAAATCGTCGTGACGGAGTAGAGCGTGCCGAGCCCTACTCCAAAGGGTACCCCGATAGCTTTTTCAGCGCGAATGGGTTTTCGAATGCCCGCAGCCTGAAGAAGAATCAAGGGCAACAGAAAAAAATAGGTGACGAATTTGATCCATGCTGGGTGCACCAAAAAGAGAAGATAGCTGCCGATGCCGACTCCGACCGCCAGACCTCCAAGAATAGGAGCGACACGCCAGAAGACGTTAGGGATGCTTTTCCGGTTGATGAAGAGAACATAGGTGTTGATAACGAGTTCGATGAGTACCAGAGCCGGATTCAAAATGCGATTGGTGTAAAACAACAGGGCGACGGGAACAGTGATGGAGGAGAAGCCATAGCCTAGTGCGCCATTCACCGTGGCTGCCACAAATGTAATGAGGACTAGAACGACTGTGTCCATCAAGGGTCAGACTTCCGAACGGTTGGAGGCAAAGTCGGCAAGCGTATAGTGGTCGAGGATCCCGGCAATTGCATCGCGGACCGCGCCCATGACTTGCTGGAGAGGACACCGTGTTTTGTTTGCATAAGGGCATTCATTGCATTTCTGATAGGCGGTCTTGCTGACACAGCCAATTGGTGCGAGCGGGCCATCAAGTAGACGTATGACATGACCAAGCGTGATCTCACTGGGCTGTTTGATCAGCGTGTAGCCACCTTTGATACCTCGTCGACTTGCGACGAGCCCAGCTCGTTTGAGAGTGAGGAGAATCTGCTCCAAGAATTCGATTGGGATGAGTTGGTGATCCGCAATTTCATGGCGCTGTAAGGTAGTTTCCCCATGTGCAATCGTGAGCTCAAGCAAAGCCCTAAGACCGTATTCGCTTTTTTTCGACAGTTTCATGAAGCGTTCAATACATAACTATATTAGTCAACAAGTGCAACAATAGGCCAAATACAATTGATTCGTCAAGGTGAAATTAGTCAGAGCACTTCACACATGACTCTGCTCCGATGAGCATCTTGGGTTCGGCTTGATTCTTCACCTACAACCATAATGTTGAGTGATCTGTTTCCTTGACAGCGGAAAAGCATTCTTGCTAGCCTGCGATCCTCTAATGTAAACATCCAGTCATCTCTCCCGACCAAACAGTAGGTTCTGTGAATTTCCAAGACCTTATTCTCGGCCTTCATCGATTCTGGGCCGATCGGAATTGTGTCATCCATCAACCTTATGACATGGAAATGGGTGCAGGGACATTTCATCCGGCTACGTTCTTGCGATCACTGGGACCGGAGCCATGGCGGGCGGCCTATGCGCAACCATGCCGTCGTCCCACAGATGGGCGGTATGGTGAAAATCCCAACCGTATGCAGCATTATTATCAGTATCAGGTTGTCCTAAAGCCAGCTCCCGATAACATCCAGGAACTCTATTTGGAAAGTCTGGCTCGGCTAGGGATTGACCCGAAGCAACACGATATCCGCTTCATTCAGGATGATTGGGAGTCACCAACCTTAGGTGCGTGGGGCCTCGGGTGGGAAGTACGGCTTGATGGGATGGAGATTACCCAGTTTACCTACTTTCAGGAGATTGGTGGAGTTGAACTCAGTCCGATCACGGGCGAGATCACCTATGGCACAGAGCGCATTGCGATGTACTTGCAGGAAGTGAATAACGTCTTCGATCTGGCTTGGACCGAGAGCGTCACGTATCGAGACATTCATCACGAAACCGAAGTGCAAGGTTCTCGGTACAACTTCGAGCAAGCGGATGTAGCGATGCTTATGCAGGCGTTCCAGGCGAATGAAGCGGAGTGCAAACGGTTGCTTGCGCAGGCCGACCAGCGCGTGACATTGCCGGCGTATGACTACTGCATCAAGTCGTCCCATTTGTTCAACCTACTCGATGCCCGCGGGGCGATCAGCGTCGCTGAACGCACGGGCTACATCGCCCGGGTGCGGGCGCTGGCCAGGCAATGTGCCGAGCGCTATCTCGACGAACGAGCAGCGATGGGACACCCACTATTGAATCTTGAAAGTAGAATCATGAAGGCGGGTAGGCCTCGTGCAAAGACGGGAGCCAACCGGACCTAACAGGTTATGGCGACTCAAAAGAAACCAGGACGCCAGAACGCCTCGCCGAAACACAACAGGGGGACCTCCACACCTTCCGTGGCCGAACTGTTGCTGGAAATCGGTGTAGAGGAACTGCCGTATCAGTTCATCGTTCCCACATTGACCTCACTCAAGGAATCAGCCGAATGCCTATTCAATAGTCAGCGACTCACTTTTCAGACTGTTCGAACGATGGGCACCCCACGCAGACTGACAGTAGTAATCGATGGTCTGGCGACGAAACAAACCTCCATAACGAAAGAGGCGATGGGGCCGTCGAAGGCCGTCGCGTTCGACCAGACTGGACAGCCGACTAAAGCCGCCTTGGGATTTGCCGCAGGGCAGGGTGTCGCCGTTCAAGATCTTCAGGTTCGTCAGACTCCGAAGGGCGAGTACCTGTTTGCGGTGAAACGTGAAGAAGGCCGTGCGACTGCCTCTATGCTGCTTGATGCACTTCCGCAATTGGTATCGGGCCTCGCCTTTCCCAAAGCGATGAAATGGAACGACGCCGGCGTGCGCTTTGCCCGTCCGATCCGGTGGGTCACGGCGTGCTATGGAGGCTCGGTGCTTCCTATCGAAGTGGCCGGCATCAAAGCATCGAATCAGACGAGAGGCCATCGAGTCTTGGGCGGAGGGAAGTGGGTGTCCGTTCGCGACGCTGCCTCCTATATCAATACATTGGAGCGCCAAGGCGTCATCGTTGACCCGCAGCGCCGCCGCAAACTGATCGAAGAACAAATTGCCGCCATGTGCCACAAGACCGGATTTCAGCTCAACGACGACGAGGCCTTGCTCGACCAGGCGGTGTATACCACGGAGTGGCCCTGTGTCGTTCTCGGAAATTTCAAGCCGGAATATTTGGCGGTTCCACCAGAAGTTCTTGTGACGTCGATGAAGGAACACCAAGGGTTCTTCTCGGTGAACGACAAGAAGTCCGGTAAGCTGGGGGCTCATTTCATTGCCGTTGTGAACAACCGTGTCAAGGATATGTCCCTCATTCGCGAAGGTAATGAGCGGGTGCTGGCGGCGCGATTAGCCGATGCCAAATTCTTTTTTGACGAGGATCGGAAGGTGCATCTAAAAGAACGAGCGAAGAAGTTAGGTGGAGTGATGTTCCACCAGAAGCTCGGCACGATGGCGCAAAAACAGGAACGGGTAAAGACGTTGGCGGAAGCGCTTGCAGGCCAGCTATCTCCGCAGGATGAGGAACTTCGTCAGACGTGTGTCTGTGCGGCATTGCTCGCAAAGGCTGACTTGCTCACCGGAATTGTCGGCGAGTTTCCTGAGCTGCAGGGAGTTATGGGTGGAGAATATGCCAAGCAAGAGGGCATATCAGAAGGGGTCTGGAAAGCCATAAGAGATCAATATTTGCCTGTTGGAATGGAGGCACGGTTACCTGAAACCTTGGAAGGCCAAGCCCTATCATTGAGCGACAAAGTTGACACCATTGTGGCTTTCTTTTCCGCAGGAATAGTGCCAAAGGGCTCAGAAGATCCATATGCCTTAAGGCGGCACGCTCTTTCTGTGGTTCGAATAATAATCGAGGGTAAGCTTAGGGTAGCACTGGACGAGATTGTTGCACAGGCCCAAGAGATTATCGAAAAGGAAACAGGGCTTAAACCGTCAATGCTCCATAGTCCACTGAGTTTTATTTTTGAACGATTCAAGTTCTACTCGGGAATGCTTCATATCGAACGGGACGATGTTATGGCAGCGGTGTGTGCGACTGCCTATTCTCGTAGGCCATTGGATCTTCAAGATGCTCTGGAGCGAATGAAGGCATTGCAGACCGTTACGACCCGTCCGGAGTTCGACCCCTTGATCGTCGGCTTCAAACGGGCGCATAGGCTGGTTGAGAAAGAACAATGGAATCGGGAACCAGTGGAAGCGTCGCGGTTTCAACATGCCGCTGAATCTGCGCTACACAAAGCTGTGACAGACGAACGTAACCAGGTTGAAGCTTCCGTCAAGGCGTATGAGTATGGTCGGGCGCTTGATGCGCTGGTCCGTCTCAAGCCGGTCATCGATGACTTTTTCGCAGCGGTGATGGTCAACGCAGAAGAGCAGGCTATTCGTAGCAATCGATTATCGTTGCTCAAAGAAGTCGATGACTTATTCATGTCATTCGCGGACTTTTCCCAGATTGTAGTACAAGGACGGTAGGTCGAGTTGGACGGAAACAGATCGGCTCTCGCGAGGATCA